>CAYSPX010000014.1:0-10795 GCA_964433125.1 uncultured Candidatus Saccharibacteria bacterium
TTGCTTTATAAAAATAACTTTGTACTTATAGACTCAAAACTTCTATACAAAGAAAATACCGATGGAACTATTGCAAAAAAGGATTTATATATTCCTGTTGGCAAAAAGCCGCTCATACTTTCTCTCGATGATATAAATTATGTTAAAAGTCAGGATGGAAATGGTTTTGCAACCAGACTTGTATTGGACAGTAATGGTGAGGTTGCAACAGAAATCAATACACCTGAAGGAAAAACTTTAGTTACTCGTGATGGAGATATTATTCCGATTCTTGATGATTTTATAAAAACACATCCAGATTTTTCATATAAAGGTTTTAAAGGGATTATTGCTTTAACTGGTAATCAAGGCGCACTAGGCTACAGAACAAATAATGTATCGTCGCCCACATATATAGATGACGTGAAAATGGTAAAATTAATTGTAAATAAATTAAAGGAAACTGGTTGGGTTTTTGCAAGTCATAGTTATTCTCACGGAATGCTTTTCAGAGATGATTCTATTACTCTTCAAGGTGTGAAGTGGGATACAGAAAAATGGGATGCAGAGATACGACCCCTAGTTGGTGATACAAATATTTTTATTGGACCTTTTGGTCAAGTCTTCAAACCTTATGACGAACGTAGAAATTATTTAGTATCGAAAGGCTTCAAAGAACTTTACGGTGTTGGAATGGATTTATATTTAGATTACTCACCACAGTACCTCATGATGGATAGAGCAAATATTGATGGGATAAGACTAGTACAGACCCCATATTTCTTAACAGAATATTTTGATCCGAATGAAGTGGTGGATCAAGAGAGGTTTGTAAATTAGGTATTTTGATTAAATACTCTTTTTATGCAAGAATTGTCTAGCAGTTCACGGAACCGTGGTGGAGTGGTCTAACATACCTCTTTGCTAAAGAGGCAGGCCCTTTAAAGGTCTCGAGGGTTCGAATCCCTCCGGTTCCGCATTATGATATAATTATCCCATTACCATTAACACCAAACTAATGAAAAAAATAATCATAATATCTATCATCTTAGTAGTGTTGTTGCTAGCTATCCTTTTTGTAGGCAAAGAAGCTGTGGCTCCCACTTCAAATAAGAATACTGATACTATTGAAAAAATAATTGAAGAAAAAAATATCCCCATTCGAAACGAAAACGTAGATCTTGAATAAATTTAAATAACAAATGCTTCACACTTCCCTCATCACCGAAATATCCAGATTGATTCCACCACAAAAGGCAGCATTGAAAAAGCTCGGTATCAACACCGTTCACGACCTCCTATATCACTTCCCCACACGTTACGGAGATACGAGTCAGACTGCAAATATCGGTTCACTAAAACAAGGTGATGTCGCTGTTGTCTTTGGAAAAATAACGAGGTTAAAAACAAGTAAAGGTTTCAAAACAAAGATAGCAATGGCGGATGCTTGGGTTGAGGATGAGAGTGGAAAGGTACATTGTGTCTGGTTCAACCAGCCATATCTAGCCAAAATGACTCCGGAAGGTGCCTTGGTGAGGATCGAGGGAAAGGTCTCACAGCGAAGATCAAAGGTTCCGAAGAAAAATATTGGAGGAAGCCCCGCGCAGGCTGTCGAGCCGAGCGAAGCAAAAAGCCAGCAGGCTTTTATGCGAGCTGACGACAATGTTATTTCTTCGGAACCTCTATCAGAACCTTCCGGCGAACTATACTTCTCCAACCCAAAGCTCGAAATCGTAAACAAACTCCCAACTGGCGTTGGTGATTCCCTTTTTGGAAATGATGGACTAAGTCACAATCTTTACCCGGTGTATCCGGAATCCCGCGGCATCACATCCAACTGGATATATCACAAAGTCATGGATATTTTTAAAAATGAAATCCTTGATACTCTAGTCGATCCCATACCCAAAGACATTTTGGAAAAATACAGTTTACCAAGTCTCAAGACTGCCCTCATCTGGATTCACACACCTATGAAAGCCGAGGATGCCGCTATCGCACGCAAACGTTTTGCTTTTGAAGAAATATTTTATATTCAAGTCGAAAAGCAAATAGCTCGAAATGAATATCAAAAAAACGAATCTTTCATTATCGAACCCACAGAAAAAAATTTACAAGAATTCATCAAGCGCTTCCCTTTTGAAGCTACAAAAGCGCAACAGAGTTCCATAGCAACCATCATTTCAGATTTTAAAAAGGGATATGCCATGTCTCGCCTTCTTGAAGGAGATGTGGGCTCAGGAAAAACAGCGGTAGCAGCAGTGACAACATATGCAGTAGTCACGACAACACCCAAAGAAAGAAAATTTGGGAATCTTCAGGTTGCCTACATGTGCCCTACCGAAATTCTAGCAACACAACACTTTGAATCTTTCATTCAATACTTTGCATACTTGGGAATACAAGTCGGACTCATCACTGGAAGCGGTTGCAGAAAATTTCCATCAAAACTCAATCCCAAGGGCTGGACTGATATTTCGCGAACACAACTTTTGAAATGGGTAGAAAATGGAGAAATCCCCATCCTCATTGGAACGCATGCACTCATACAAAAGTCTGTGAAATTCAAAAACCTAGCCTATGTGATCATCGACGAGCAACATCGATTTGGTTTGAAGCAAAGAGCAACGCTCGTACAAAAAGACGCTGATGGACTCAAGCGTGCTCCTCATCTGCTTTCTATGACCGCTACCCCTATTCCCCGCACCCTCGCACTTACCATCTATGGTGACCTCGACCTCACTCTTCTCGATCAAATGCCTCATGGTCGCAAACCCATCATCACAGAAATCATCACTCCAGATAAAAGAAAAGAAGTATATGAAAAAATTAGAGTGGAACTAAAAGCAGGTCGCCAAGCCTATGTTATTTGTCCTAGAATAAATGAACCAGATCCAGACAAAGAAATGGCGGTGATGGCAAAATCTGTAAAAGAAGAATCGATACGACTTAAAAAAGATGTATTCCAAGAATATGAAATAGGAATACTTCACAGTAAAATGAAACCGGCTGAAAAAGATAAAGTCATGCTCGATTTCAAAGCTGGTAAAATCCACATACTCTGCGCAACATCAGTGGTTGAGGTGGGAGTAAATGTACCAAACGCTACGAGTATAATTCTCGAGGGTGCAGAACGATTTGGACTAGCACAACTACACCAACTCCGCGGACGAGTTATCCGTTCCAACCACCAAGCATATTGTTATGTATTTGCCGAAACAAAATCAGACAAAACAATAGCTCGCCTTTCAGCACTCAAGACTGCAAAGAATGGATTTGAACTAGCAGAATACGATCTCAAATTCCGTGGTGCGGGAGAACTCTCTGGGGGTAGACAGTGGGGAGTTTCAGATATAGCAATGGAAGCATTACAAAATCTCAAAATGGTAGAGGCGGCGAGAACAGAAGCACGAAATATAGTGGAGACAGATATAGAGCTGAGGAAGTATCCGCAGGTGAAGAAGGAATTAAAGGAAAGGCAAAAGAATGCGTTGCATTGGGAATAAATATGTTTCCAAACTCTTTACTCTAGGAAAGTTAGACCGATCATAACCAACACTCCCACAGTAACAGCTACCATCTGAATTATTGAATGATTAATTTCTTTTGTTTTGTGAAGTTCAGGTATCAGATCCGCAACTGCTATATAAATAAATCCACCAGCGGCGATCGGGACGAAGTATATAGAGGACGCTTCTACTACTTCACCTAAAACAAAGAAAGCTATGGCTCCAAAGATTGCAGTAAGTGCTGATAAGAAGTTCAACCATAATGCTCGTTTTCTTGTATATCCAGAATGTATGAGTACAGCAAAGTCTCCTATTTCCTGTGGTATTTCATGTAGCATTACAGCTAAAGTTGTAGCAATACCGACAGGTAAACTTATCATAAAACTTGCAGCAATAATTATTCCGTCCAAGAAATTGTGAACACCATCTGATAAGATCACAAGTTTACCAACTGGATGAACACCGACTTCATCCTTATCCTCTCCATGATGATGCCAATGTAAAAATTTTTCCAAAACAAAGAAGAAAACTATACCAGCAATAATTAGAATACTTGTTAATGTTGTGTTTGTAGACTCCTCCAATGCTTCTGGTATAAGATGAATAAATGCATCTCCCAAAAGTGCTCCGACTGCGATACTTATAAATATAAAGATATATTTTCGCATAATGTCCTCCTTCAAAGAAAGAATAAAAACACCAGCCAATGAAATAAGACTAACCATTGCAACACTCACAAATGTATAGATATATATTGTTATCATAGATAATTTTTAAACACACATTCTACAAATCCCAAATAACTCAAGAGAATGTTCATTTACCTTTTTAAATTTCGACGACTTTTCGACAATTCGTCCAATAATCCTTTCTAATTCCTTATTTTCAAAATCTTCAATTTCATCACATTTCGTACAAACAATATGATGATGGTGCTCATTATTTAGCTCAAAATATGACGAATTTTTCCTCATATTCACCTTTTTTAGCACACCACTTTCCTCTAGTGAAAGTAGGGTTCTGTATATGGTTGCTTCATTTATTTTTCTCAGTTTCTTTATTTTTAATATTTTTTTATAAATTACTTCCGCATTAAGAGGAATTTTATTTGTTGAAAAAATATCCAAAATAGCCAATCTCGCCGGCGTAGCTTTTAACCCACTTTGCTTCAAAATTTCTCTCATTCTTACACATTACACTAAATGCAAATGAACTGCAAGTAGATTATATCACTTTTCTATATAAACATTCCCCGCTCTGCCATACGCTTCCACCTCATATTTATTCTGCCTGTATCCCTTTCTCCATGTTTCTAGGTGATACAAGAAAAAATAAATAAATGGTTCTCTATTACATTGCTCAACATGAATAAGTTCATGCTCCAAATCCTTATCCATTTCTTTTGGACCAAGAAGTACACAATTCCCCATCGCCATTCCCCTCACACCCTTGCTACTTGGTAACAATTCAAACCACCAGAAACTTTTTATTTTAAAAACTAGAGCAAAAGGTTCCTTGTTTATAAAAACTTTTTTGGGAATAGAAATAATAGCAAATAAAATTAAACATATTGTCCAAGGAAGATTTAGAATATAAATCAGAACTTTCATTGTGCGCGTGGTAGGGCTCGAACCTACGACCTAGCGTGTATAAGACGCTTGCTACTACCAACTGAGCTACACGCGCATACCCTTACCGACTCTCACCCATTACATTACCAATAAATTTGATTCCCATCAAGACATACACAGCGAGACTTGTATCGTTTAATATAATGTTACAAGTACCATGTCCAAAATTGTTTTTATAAGTCAGATTAGTCATCTTGGATTTCTTTACCCAAGTCTTATTAAACTTAGCTTTATTAATACCAAGCTCCTTACTCCAAAACGAAATCTCCTTCTCCACACTCATATCCTTATATACATGCAACTTAACTTTTAATTTTTCCTTTGGGACTTTCAATAGCGCCAACCATTTGATATACATTTTAAGCATTCCCGGATCGGTGTTAGTAAATGCCAGTGTACTTCTCCTGGTCTTCCCTCCCTCTGCCCAATACAAAAAGAATCCTGCAATAAATAATTCACGCTCAGACAAAACTCCTATATCTTTCTTTGCTTGATCATATGCAATGGAAAAACCGAACTCTCTCTTTTTCCTCATGGTATTTATATACCTTTCAATTCTCTGGGGATTGTTATCTCGTAATTCCCGTATTCTCTTTTCTGAAAGTGGATACGGCTGAAGCCAGCCACTCAAAGTACTTTTACTCAGGCCAAGCTTTTCTTTTATTTGACTGTAACTATATCCTTTCTTACGAAGTTTTATTGCTTCTGATTTTTCTTTGTATCTTGCCATATTAGTGAACTATTAGATTATAATGAATATATTATAATTCAATGGTTCGAATATGACAATAACTCATTAAACAGAATGCTCTATATCCATCTTCTTCTTCGGCTGAATTCCATGCGCAATAATTATAGACTCGTATTCATCTCTTTCTATATTTTCTACCTCTATAAGTCTCCTTGCTATAGCATCCAAAGCTGGCTTGTGAGTATTTACGATAACTTCTGCTTTTTTATATGCTTCATCCATTATGCGGGCTACTTCGGAGTCCACATCTGAAGCCAACTTTTCTGAGAAAACATTTTCCTCTACTCCCTTTCCAAACATTGCTCGTCCTCCAGAACTTTCAAGCGCAAGCACACCTATCTTTTCTGACATTCCGTACTTTGTAACCATATCTCTAGCTAGTGATGTTGAAACCTGTAGATCGTTTGATGGACCTGTTGTAACATCGTTGAACATCATTTTCTCTACAACATATCCACCAAGTGAAACTGCTATATCATCGAGGAATTCTTTTTTACTCTGCATCTTTCTATCATCAAGTGGTAAATGAAGAGTATATCCAGCCGCTCGTCCACGAGATATTATCGAAATCTTATGAACTGGATCTGCAAAAGGAAGCACAGATGAAACAAGTGCATGACCTGCTTCATGATATGCAGTGATTTCTTTTTCTTTTTTTGAAAGTAAATGACTCTTTCTTTCTGGACCGAGCATTACTTTTTCAATAGCTCTTATGAGGTCATACTGTGACACCTTTGTACGATTCTCACGAGCAGCTAGTATTGCTCCTTCATTCATAAGTGAGTAAAGATCAGCTCCAGAGAATCCCGGTGTTCGCTCGGCGATAACACTTAGGACAACATCTTCAGCAAAGGGCTTTTTAGCTGAGTGAATTTTCAAAATTTCTTCACGATCGTTGCGATCAGGAAGGTCAATAGTAACTCTGCGATCAAATCTTCCTGGTCTCAGCAATGCAGGATCCAGAACATCAGGACGGTTTGTAGCTGCCATAACGATCACTTTTTCATTTGGTTCAAATCCATCCATTTCCACAAGGATTTGGTTTAAAGTCTGTTCTCTTTCATCATTTCCACCACCAACCCCAGTTCCTCGAACACGACCCACAGCATCGATCTCATCAACGAAGATAATTGCCGGTGACGCTTGTTTTGCCATTTTAAAAAGATCACGAACTCGACTCGCTCCAACTCCCACAAACATTTCAACGAATTCAGATCCAGAGATTGAAAAGAAGGCCACGCCTGCTTCCCCAGCCACAGCACGAGCGAGAAGAGTTTTACCCGTTCCTGGCGCACCCATAAGTAGAATACCCTTTGGAATCACCGCACCGATTTCTAGAAACTTTTTAGGATTTTTCAAAAAATCCACGATCTCAGAAAGTTCCTGTTTTGCTTCTTTTGCACCAGCAACATCCTTGAATGTAACTTTTTGCTTTGTATCATCAGGCATTGTTATGCGTGCTTTTGATTGTCCAAAAGAAAACGCTTGCATACCAGCACCCTTTACTTGCCTTGTAAAAAACCAAACAAGAAGAACTAGGAAAAGAATTGGCATAATAAATGGAGAGAATTGTAACAACCAATATCCAAAACCACTCGGTCCTTCAATATTTATTTTAACTGCATTTAGCTTTTCAGGAGTTAGACCGTATCTTGCAAAAGTTTCTGTGACTGAAGCGTCATTTTCTTTTTTAGAATTCTTAATTGTCTTATCAGAATATTCAGCTATCAGTGTATCTTCTTTGACAGTAATACTTGATATTTTACCCATTCCTATATCATGGGCGATTTCAGAAATAGCGACAGTTGGAATAGTTGTTTCCTGTTCTGAAATATATGAAAAAATACTTGTAGCGAGTAGGAGAATCAAAATACCGATAGATATAGAATTTACCAAACCAAACTTGCTTGGCTTTTTATTATTTCCTGCCGGCATTTTACCATCTCTTTTATTAGTTTCATTATTTGTATTCATAGAACTAGATTATACTTAAAATATACATAAAGACAATCGCCGACAACTAGTATCGGCGATGATTGATTATTTACCCAGAGCGGGATTTTTTAATCCTGTGGCAGCAAAGAGCGCCGTGTTGAGGGGGTGGTTTAAATCCCTTTCAATAACAGGAAGTTTATTGATGTCTTTTGCTGTCATAAAACTATGCTCCATTTTATAATTTACATGAGGAGTAGCATGGTTCAATGGATATTCACCACACACAGAAAAATTGTAGATTGTTACAGAACGTGAACCTGTTGGTCCCCCTGCATTATCCTTAGTGTGCACAAACACAACACGTACAACTTTTGTATTCGTATATTTTCTATACTTATGAAAGCAAGTTAAACATATTTTTCGGCGCATCTTCATATGCAACATCACAAAAAACGTTAGAACCTGTGAAGCAATGAGAAGAAGTAAAAATGGAAACCAGTAACTAGCAACCAGTTCAAAAAAGTTTTTCATTCTTTTTCAATATTGTCATATGTTAAAAATTTAGTCAAAGGATGCTATAGTATTAACGTTATGAGCGAAAGCCTTATATATAACAAAAAAATAAACCTAGATTATGAAATTCTCGAAAGCTTCGAGGCTGGTATTGAATTGCTTGGACTTGAAGTAAAGAGTCTCCGAGGTAATCAAGGTTCCCTTCTTGGCGCACACATAACAGTGCGTGGCGGTGAGGCTTTTATTATTGGTATGAATATTCCCCCTTTTCAGATAAAAAATACACCGAAGGAATACGATCCCAAGCGTAATCGTAAGCTATTACTCAAGAAAAGCGAGATACAAAACCTCGCTACACTTGAAGCAAAAAATGGTTTGACAATAGTGCCAGTTTCGGTGTATAATAAGAGTACGAAAATCAAGGTAGAAATCGCTGTCGTTCGTGGTAAAAAGAAGTTTGATAAACGCGAGGACATGAAAAAGCGAACAGTCGACCGAGATATTCGAAGAGAGTTTAGTGATCGTTGAAAAATGAAAAATGTAAAAGCGGATAAAATCACTTACGCTCGGAAGCTCTTTTCTTTTTTACGCTTACGCTAGAAAAACAAAAGACTTCCTCACCGGATTTTATCTCGATTTTACTCAATACCCAAATGGGGATGAAAGGCCTCGACAGTTGAGGTACTCAATATTGTGCATTGTAGAGCTCCGTCACCTCTTTAAAATGACGGAATCGTTAAATGCTAAATCAGCTATAACAAAGGTAGCGTCTTCTGTTTCTCCATATTTTGGAGCAAAGGATCTTACTTTCGCTTTCGCAACAGTTTAAATTTATTTAGGCTGTTCCCAAAACGACATTCAGCACTTGGTTTCGAAACGAGTGTTTGGGTGATATAACCTTCGAACAGAATCTTATTCACTTCCCTGTTTAAGATTTTAAATCTCGGGAATCGCTTACATATATTTTGTCTACTTTATAGTATGTAAGTTAAAAGGAGGCGACTCCGCTAAAGTTTTCTATACAATGTAAATTCAATATTAGATTTCATCTGCACGGCGGTTCGATTCCGCCCATCTCCACCACATTTGACATATATAGAAAAACATGCTATCTTTTAGGTAGCAGTTTTAACGTTCTTAAACACAACCTCAACCAAAGAAAGATTCAGTTATGGGAAGAGCAAGATACTCAGAAATGAATGAAGTCTCAGCCTTCGCCCTTTTAGCGAGTGCGTTGGGCGCAGGAGGCGGTGATGGCGACATGGGAAATTCTTTCCCACGCTCTGACGCTGAAGATTTGAGCACGGGGGCTCGCTTCATTCCAGGGGAAGTGACGATGGCGCGTCGCCGAGGTCAAATGGTTCAATTTGAGACAAAGTGCGGTCCGAACTGTTGGTATTGGAAGATGCCAGACGGTTCTCGCATTTACCACTTTGACCCAATGACCTACGAAAACATCGCTCGCGCCAATGGTCAGACGAAAGTCAAAGGCGAGCATGGCGAGCGCTACGCAGTGGCTGGGCCCTGTCCCCATTGCGGTAACGTTCACACGAGTGGCGGCACGGTAAATGAGCCGGGACAAAAATAACCAGGCCTTCATGAGATTGACCTTCACAGGACTTTCTCACGAAGGTCTTTCTCTTTTATATTAAAAATAAAAATTATCCGTGACTCGATTCCACCCGTCCCACATCATTCTCAACCACCACACCTAACTATAGTGTGTGGATACCCTAAGTCTATCCCCCTTCCCCAAATGCTATAATTACCCCGGAGGTTACAAATGAAAATATTTCGGAAAGTAACTATTACTATTATAAGCCTGTTCATCACTTTGTTCTCGTGGAGCGTCCGCGCTTCTGAGACAAACATAATCAAGTCGGATGCAGTGAGTATTGCACTGACACCAACAAATTCCATCAGGAATTTCAACCAACATATTCAGTTGGTATCGGACATTAAACCGGATCAGAACAACAGGTTCTTTCGTCTGGTAGATGTCTTTATGCCAGTGATCGATTCTGAAGTTGTTATCTACAAGAACGACTTCAAGAATTTTCAATACGAAGGAGGTAGCCTGGGAAGTATCACCTATACTTACCTCATGCGAGAACCTCGTACCCGCGACACTCTCTCATATAGCTGGCGAGTGGGTCGCTACACTCTAGTGCAAACAAGCGTCGACTTTATTGGTCCATCGATAAACGGTGTGTACCAAGTATGCGCTTGCGTGCGAACATCACCATCAAAATGGTGAAAAAAGAATACAGACACTTCCCACCTCACGAGGGTGGGATTGTTCTATATAAAACAAAACACCCTTTCGAGTGCTTTGTGCTATTTTACTTAAATTAAATTATCGAGATCGCTTTGAACTTTTCTTTGCAGTCTTCTTTACACTTTTCTTTGTAGATTTTTTAGAAGATTTCTTTACTGCCTTCTTTATTTTTTTTGCCATGTGAGTGAAATATTTTTTA
>CAYSPX010000015.1:0-9825 GCA_964433125.1 uncultured Candidatus Saccharibacteria bacterium
AGAGCATTCGACTGATACTCGGGGGGTCCCAGGTTCGAATCCTGGCACGCGCACAAAATGGTAAGTTGGTATTAGTCTTACGTAAGTAAGACGTTTGGATTCAAAAGACGGAACGAGCGGAGGCGAGTGAGTCAGGGTCGCGGGTCGAGCCAGCAGGCGAGAACCTGTGACCGAATCCTGGCACGCGCACAAAGTTTTAAGATAGGTATTTTTTGAGATCTTCATGCTACAATATATGGCATGTATATATATTCATTTGTAAGGTTGCTTACTTTTGCATTACCGATAATTGTTATTTTTGTAATTATAAGACACGGTTCAAGAATCAAGGCACTTGAAGCAGACATTGCCCTTTTGAAGAAAAGCGGTGTACAGGTTCAAACTCAGACTCAAACCCAGGCTCAGGCAAATGCTAATATTCAAGTAAATGCAATTCCCGCACAAAATGAAGTCATTGCTACAAATATAAAACCTTCTCAAAATATTCCAAATACTCAACCAGTCACCTCAAAGATTGTAACTAATACTGACGACTCTTCTGGAAAAATTCTTGGAAGAATTGGTATTGTTGCGGTATTGATTGGAGTCGCTTTTTTCCTAAGATATGCTTTTGCAAACAACTGGGTAGGACCAGGTGGTAGAGTAATGATTGGTATTATTGCTGGTATTGGATTTATTGGACTCGGTCAATATTTACGTGAAAAATATTTACAGTATTCAGACATACTGATGTCTGGTGGTATAGTGATATTATATTTTTCAGTATTTTCTGCGCACTCCTTCTATGGCTTGATAACTTCTGGAATGATGGGTGTGTTTATGTTCTTGATAACTCTACTGTCACTCGTTATTAGTATTACAAATTCTACACAAGCTCTAGCTCTAGTTTCTGTTATCGGTGCGTTCTCAACTCCATACATGGTGGGATCAGGTGAAAATTCAATGTGGACATTGTTTGGATATCTAACAATTATAAACTTTGGAGTACTTGGAGTTTCTTTCTTTAGAAAATGGCCTAGATTAAACTTGGCTACTTTCATTGGTACAGCGATAAATTTCCTTGGGTGGTATTATACATATTACAATACGGACGCACTCCTTCCAACATTGATGTTCTGTATCGTTACTTTTGCTATATTCCTTATTGCACAGGTTGCTCGAGCAATCGTCGCAAATACAACAGCTGATGGTCCAGATTATCTACTCATGGGTGCTGGAGCATTTTCACTTGCCTTCATGGGGTACAATCTTTTACATCCAGAATATCAAAATGTTCTAGGATTTGCTTCTGTTATCGTCGCTATAGTCTATATGGGATTTGCATTTATGGTAAATAAGTCAAACCCTTCTGATAAGGCTCTAAATATATTTTTACCAGGACTTGCTGTAGTCTTTCTTTCCATCGCAATTCCTATGCAATTCTCTGGTGCGTGGATTGCTGTGGCTTGGTTTATAGAAGCATGTGTTTTGTATTTTATTGCTTCAATCATTGCAAACAGAGGATTCCAGATTATGGGAATTATAGTTTATGCTCTAGGATTCTTTGATTTAGTTATTTGGTATGGAAAGTGGTATGGAAATTCTACAAGTTTCATTCCATTTTTAAACACAGCTTTTGCAGTATTTCTTGTTTCAATTGTTTCCGCATACGTTATTGCTTATATTTATAATAAGTATGGAAGTACAGATCTTGAAATTAGAAAAAGGGGAATAGTTGCTTTCGTTGTAATTGCAAATATTCTCTCAATTTGGGCACTGTCTATTCAAATAACTTCATACCATAGTATGAAAATTCGGGATTTGTCTAATGATTTTCAGACAGCGAGACTCAATTCATCAACTTATTCAAATGGTTATGATAATAGTTTGGCATACCAGCAGGAAAATACTAATCATTATGCAAAAATTGATAGCATTAGGAATGTATCCAACACTATGGTTTCTATCCTATGGGCAGTGTATGCGATGGTACTAACTGTAATCGGATTTACTGGACGACTTGCAAGCTTTAGAAGACTTGGACTTATACTCTTTATTATTACAGCTCTAAAGGTTTTGTCTGATGTTTGGAGTCTTGGAGAATTGTATAGAATAATTTCATTTATTACATTTGGAATAATAGCTTTGATTGCTTCATTTGTTTATATTAAGTATAAAGATCGTCTAAAAGAAATCATAGTTTTTCTATTGTTTATCGGTATTTCAGCTATATCTGCTTCAACTGCTCATGCGGCATTTGATCCTGTTAATTGGCAATACTCTAGATCAATAAATATTCCAACTTCAAGTAGTTTTGTAAAAGCATTATTACCAACAGACATTTCTTGGACTTCAAATAGAGGTAATGGTTTTGGAGATATACGAATTATAGATGGACAGGGAAATGAAGTACCATATCTATTGAGTGTAGATCAGGTAACAAGTAACCCAGTTATTTCACCATCAATAATGAGTCTCACAACTACATCAGATGGTAGTACAAGATTTATCGCTGATATGAATAGAGGTGGGCAGGTATATGGTTCTATAGATATTAATACTGGTAATACACCTACAAACTACAGAAGACAGGTGAGTGTTTATGCTTCAGACACACTTTTACCAATAGATGATATAAGATGGTCAAAGATCACATCTGATGGTTTTATCTTTAAAGTTTCAGATCCTTCTACTGGTTATATTTCTAGTAAAAATACTGTGGATTTCCCTGTAAATACTTCAAGATATTTCAAGGTGGTAATTGGTTCTGGACCAGAGGGGGCGGTGAGTGTAAGTTCACTTAATGTATATTCTGATATTCAAGTATCAAACAAGACTACATCAATAGAATTACCTGCAATTGTAAATAACGATATTAATAAAAAAACGACTGATATAACTATCGACTTGGGAGCGATTGGTAGATTGAGTAATGGTGTAGATATTAAGGTTGCTGATATTGATAAAAACTATACTCGAAGGGTGGTTGTGGAAACTTCAGACGATGCTACGTCATGGAGAAGTGTTGGTGGAGGTTCAATATCAAGAGTGTCAACTTCGATTTTCAGTGGAGCATCAAATTCTCTTAGTTATGAACAAACTCGATCTCGATACATCCGTCTTTCTATTGTAAATGATGACAATCCTCCATTAACTGTAACAAATGGAGTTACAGTAAAAATGCCGATACTTTCTCTTGTATTTCAACCAAAGCAGGGAAGTTCAAATACACTCTATTACGGTAATGCTAGTGTAGATAGACCTCAATATGATATCAATTTACTATCTTCATATATAGATCAAGCCAATATTCCACTTGCAAGTTTTGGAAATGAAACACTAAATCCAAAATATGTAGCACCAGCAGGTCCAGTCGTGCCATTTACAGAAAAATATAAAATACTATTTAATGTTACATTAGTAATACTTGTTATCATACTCTGTGCGGGTATTGCTTGGTATCTCCGTGACTATATGAAAGGGGAAAGAAAGTCTTTCTAGTAATAATAAATTTTAAAATATGAATCCATCAAATAAAACTATCCCAAAAGACTTCTTTATTCATCTAGGTGCAACACTGTCACTATATGTTTCAGTTGGAGCGCTTATTAGCTTGCTCTTTAGTTTGATAGATTATGTTTACCCAGACGCCATAAGTAGTGATTTTATTGCTAGTTCGATTGCTCTGCCTATATCTATACTAGTGGTTCTTGTTCCTGTTTTTTATCTATTAGTTTGGTTAATTCAAAAAGATACAAAGCAATTTCCAGAAAAGAATGATTTGTGGATCAAAAAATGGCGAGTTTTCCTAACACTGTTTATATCAGGGGCTGTTGTTGCTGGAGATTTGATTGTCCTGATTAATACATATTTAAATGGCGAAATATCTATCAGATTCGTGTGGAAATTTTTGGTAATCCTTATAATATTGGGAATTATATTTACTTATTATCTACTCGAGAAAGTAGGGAAAGCTGTAGTTGTACGAAATACCATTTTGTATTCAGGTATTGTAATAGTTCTTGCGAGTATTATTTCAGGTTTCTTGATTGTTGGCTCACCAAGTAGACAAAGAGCGCTAAGATTTGATTCATTGAGAGTTGCTGCACTTACTGAAATACAAAATTATATTGTAAATTATTGGCAGGCAAAAAGGGAATTACCCAAGTCACTTTCTGTTTTAAATGATCCGCTTGTACCTACTTTTGTACCTGTCGACCCAGAAACTCGGTTAGATTATGAGTATAGTATTAAAGCAGATAAAACTTTTGAGTTATGTGCTACTTTCTCTGAAGTTTCTGATTCTGTGAATGATGGTACTACTCCTGTATTTTACGATTCAAAAGACACAATAGCTCAAAATTGGAAACATGAGGCTGGAAGAGTTTGTTTTACCAGAACTATCGATCCAGAAAAATACCCACCATATTCAAAAGCTCTTAAGATATAAGGTGGTTTTGCAAAGAGGTACTATTTATAGTAGTATTATTTTCTATGAATAAATTTAAAAAAACCAAGATATTGGCAAAGATTGCTGATAACCGTTCAGAACCTAGTTACTTGAAGTCATTATTTGATGCTGGAGCAGATATTGCTTGGCTAAATACAGCACACCAAGACGAACCTGCAACTCTTGATGTTATGAATAAAATAAAGGCTATCACAAAGGATATTCCTATAATGATAGATACAAAAGGTCCAGAAGTTAGAATAAAAGACATAACTACTCCGTTTGAAGTAAAAGCTGGAGACTATTTGATTTTTACTGGTGACTTGTCTTATGTTGGTCCAAACGTTGTCCACGTATCATATGAAAATTTCCATAACGAAGTTCCAGTTGGAGAAGTTGTTCTTTATGATGATGCATCTATCGAAACAATTGTTGAAGAGAAACTAGAGAAGGGTATCAAGTGTTTAGTTAAGAATGGAGGTTTAATTAAAAACAAAAAGAGTCTAAATATTCCAAACGTACACATCAAGCTTCCAGCACTTTCAGAAAAGGATAAAAGTTTCATCCATTTTTGTGCAAAGAACGATGTCGATTTTATCATTCACTCTTTTGTTAGAACAAAGTCAGATATATTTGAAATAAAAGAAATTACAAATCAATATCCGAACTACAAAGGAAAGATTCTTGCTAAGATTGAAAACAGAGAAGGTTTTGACCATACAAAGGAAATCCTTGAAAACTGTGAAGGACTAATGGTTGCTCGAGGTGACCTAGGAGCTGAGGTTCCTCTAGAAGAATTACCATATATGCAAAAGAAAATGGTAGAAGAATCACTAAGACAAGGAAAGTACTGTATCGTCGCTACACAAGTCCTAGAAAGTATGATCAAGAACCCACGTCCTACACGAGCTGAAGTTAGTGATGTTGCAAATGCTGTTCTAGATGGTACAGATGCTATATCTATGAGTGGAGAAACTGCTTACGGAGATTACCCACTAGAAGCTACAAAGCTTATGGGAAGAGTTATGGGATATACAGAACTAAAGAGAGATAGTTTAGTTCACTATTCACAAAAGCCAGTTAGTACAGCAAAGGAATTTGTACTTGCTAAGTCTATTGTTGAAGAAGCTGATAAAGCTGAGGCTAAGGCAATATTTATTTCAACTGGAGATATTTCAGTTGTTAGAGCGATGGCGGCATATAGACCAAGTTCAACTATCTTTGCTGGTTGTCTAAATGATATGGATCAGAGAGAGTTGAGATTGGCTTATTCAGTTTTGAGTTTCAATGTAAAGTCTTCTGATATTAAGGAGCTATCCTCAAATGCTAAAGATGTACTGAAGTCTGACGATAAGGTTATGGTTATCGATGAGAATATGAAGACATCGATCAAGAAATTTGGGGATATATCTTAGTTATCCACAGAGTTATGAAATTTTGATAAAATTTTTATGAAATATGCCCTTGTGGGCATGTTTTGTTTATGGGTATAATGCATATATGATAGTAAAAACAAAAAATACAAAATTAGCAACAAAAACACCCAAGAGAATGTACAGTCTGTTGGACACTGACCTTTTTCTAGATAATAGTAATCGTGAGTATATTTTAAAAGTCCACGACCTACCATTAGAGAGTCAGCCGAGGGAGAAACTCATAAAGCAGGGTCCAGAGGCTCTTTCGCTGCAGGAGCTCATGGCGATTATTCTAAATACAGGCACCAAAACAGAAGGCGTACTTGAAATGTCAGCACGTATCATACGTGAGTATGGTGAAAAGAGTATAATGTCAGAGAAAAATGTAGATAAACTTTCATCTGAGTTAAATATTCCCGAGGTTAAAGCCAGTCAAATAGTCGCATGTGGAGAGATTGGTAGGAGACTTTATGAAAAGAAAGATTCTGGTTTTGCGATTATCAGGACCGCAAAAGATGTCTACGATTATCTAAAAGATATGCATAATCTACCAAAGGAGCATTTGAGAGGTCTATATCTAAATAGTCATAACAGAGTTATACACGATGAAGTTATTTCTATTGGTACGATAAATACAAACATTGTTCATCCTCGTGAAGTATTTCGTCCAGCTATAGAGCACAGTGCCGCAGCTCTTGTTCTTGCTCACAACCACCCCTCTGACAACGCTACACCAAGCGCTCAGGATATAGAGATCACACATCAGTTGATTCAAGCAGGTAAGATAATAGGTATAAATGTTCTCGACCACGTAATCATTACTAAAAGTACATATGTAAGTATTAACGCGCAGTATTAGTTAAAACTAGTTAAGTTATTATAAAAATAATCTAAAATAAAAATGAAAACATACAATATAAAATACCCATCAATAGATGGGCTACTTTCTGATGACTTGTTATATTTTGAAGGGGTAAGTAGACCTTCAGAACTATATATCATTCGGGATCAGAGTCATGTTTCTCCAGATAAAATAGATGTTCTGGAAAAGTACTTCAATGATCTATACAATCTCTTCCTTAGAAAGCTTTCTTCCTTTGCAATGTTTGAGCATACAAATGAAGAAGAAGCTATGAAGATGCAGGCGTTACTGCAAGAGCTTATAAAAGTTAAAAAGATAATAGAGGGGATTGAGGTTGATAGTGACTAGCTTTTGTTATATTGTTTAGTTGTGAACTATAAGACATTCTTCAATAATCGCAAGATATCAGTTATAGGACTAGGTCCCCATGGAGAAATGGTGACTGATATTAAGTTTTTACTTAGAAATAAGTCCAAAGTAAAACTATTTGATATGAGAAGCGAAAAACGCCTCAAGGCCTTTTTACCTGAATTAACGGATTTGGGTTTAGAGGAGTACTATTTTGGTGGTATTAATCCAGATGCATTACTTGATTCTGATTTGATAATAATTTCACCTGAGATATCAAAAAAATCTTTTTTTCTAAAAAAAGCGATTCAAGCAGAGATACAAATTGAATTTCCAGAAACACTTTTCTTTAAGCTTTCACCACCGATTACCTTGATTGGAGTTTTGGGTGTGTATGGAAAAACTTCTGTAGCAAATATGATACATAGTGTGCTTAAGAAAACATTTACTGAATATAAAAACCAAGGTTTGTTTTTTATTGATCCAGAATCTGATAATGGTGCACTTACATATCTTAAAAAAATAAAAAAGGACGATGTGGTTTTGGCCAAGATTCCAGACTCACTACTTCCTCATTATCATGAAATCCACATCAGTCCTCACGTTGCAGTTATTACTTCAATTACAACTTTCGATCTGCTTGCTTTCCAGACATACAATAACTTTATCGTTGCGCCAGACGAAGTTGTGGATGCTATAAAGTCTGAGAGTAAATTATCTATAAAAGCCAAGATACTTCGTACAAGGGCGAGTTCTATACCGGCGGATTGGAATATAATAAGCGGTACAATTCATACAAAAGAAAATATGGCACTGGTACTACAAACTAGTGAGCTCTTTAAAGTCCAGATAGATACTGTTAGGGAATTTGCTCAGAATAGTTTACATCAAAAAGGTTGTATTGAATTTGTTAAGAAAATAAATAATATTGAATACTATAATGATGCAAGTTCCATTTCTCCAAAGTCTACACTTTCTGCACTACAGTCTATTTCTTCAAATAAAAATATTGTATTGATAATGGGTGGCGCATATACAGGGCATGACTATTCGGAGTTGGTAAAAAAGATTTCAACATATGTTCATACTATTGTATTACTTCCTGGTAGTGGAACTCTAGGTATTCGACCTATGCTCGATGAACTTGAAGGGATTAAAATAATTCAGGCTCTTACACTTGATGAGGCGGTGATAAAGGCAAATGAGATAGCACAAAAGGGAGATAGGGTGCTCTTTAGTCCTGCGTTTGAAGCGGTAGGAGTAGATGTTTCTAGAAAAGAAAGAGGGGATAGATTTGTGAAGTTGGTGAGAACGCTTTAATCCCCACAAATCATACACAGTACAGATCCATCCCACTTCTTACCTGTATATACTGCTTGCATAAGTCCAGCAATTGAAAGAGCGCTGTTTGTGGAAATATCTAAACCTGAATACTTGCTGACCATTTCCTGGGCAAGTTTTATTTGTTCATTTGTAGCTATCCATCCTGCACCGTTAGAATTTTTTACTAGCTCTATAATTTTATCTTTTCTTATTGCTATTTGATCCACTATTGCATCAGCTATTGAAAGTTCGTCTATAGTTTGATCATCGATGAGGTCATCGACGATTGTATGACATGAAGATGTTTGTACTATGTTAAGTTCTATATCCTTATTTTTTGATTTAAAATATTCTGCTAAAGCTTGAGCTGTCGTGCCAGATGAAGTACCGATAAATACTGCTTCGATATCTTTTATTTCTAAAAGCTCGTCTGCAAGTTCTCCATATCCAATTAGCGCTAGGTCATCAGTGGACTGCCTAAGTGCTTTGACTGTAGGATCTTTTGTAATATTGAAAAGTGTTTGGATGGGTCGATCATGAGCAGTTACTTTTATATTTTCATTTTCAAAACTATTTAATTTCTGTAGCTTTTTTGTGCTTATGTGTTGTCCGACTAGTATATCTAATCCGATACTTTTATTCTTTTCAGAATTTATTTTTTGTATGTAAATTGCCGCTGCAAGCGCAGCGTTTCCAGATGATGAGATGGCGAAATGCTCGATACCTTGTTTGAGGTAAGTATCTATCATGTGTGGTATCGATCGACCCTTATGTGAACCATACGGATGTAGGTCTTCACGCTTAAAATACAGGGTATCGACCTCAAGTGCCTTCGCAAGCTCTATCTGTTTGTCCTGCTTTGTTATCATCTTGATATATTACACCTTTTTGGATAGTATTAGAAGATAGTACGGAAACGATAATTAATTTAAAAAAAATGAAATCAATTTGCCCAGAATGTAAAAATGAAATAGACCTCGCTCGATATCCTTCAGTAAAGACTGGTATGGTAATAGAGTGCAATCATTGCGGTATAACTTTACTTATTAAAAACACTGAGAATGATGTGGTAAGTACAGAAATAGTGGATGAAGGGAAGTAAGCTAAGAAACTAACTTCACTGTTTCTTCTATCATTCCTCTAAAACCGTGAGATCCAAGAAAAACGATAATATCGTCTTTTTTTGCTGTATCTACAGCAGTTTTTACTAGTTGTGAGTCATCCTCTATAAAAACAACATTTTTATGGGTTTTAGCTATGGTTTGAGCTAGCTCATTACCCTCCATAGGACGCTCTATATCGCCCTCAGCTATCTTTAAGTGGCTCAAACGGGGGATTATGACCATATCAGCGTTTTTGAATGCATTGTCGTACATTGAGGCTGAATTTCTCTGACGTCCCCCTATGTTCGGCTCATATATCGCTATTATTTTTTTATCATAAACTTC
>CAYSPX010000016.1:0-8874 GCA_964433125.1 uncultured Candidatus Saccharibacteria bacterium
GATATTGCAATTTGAAATATCAAACCCTCTCCCTATTCTTCAACGCATTCTTTATTGTATCCGTATCTGAATACTCAAGCTCTGTTCCTGTCGAAAGTCCGCGTCCTAGAACTGTAATGTTAAAAGCGCCAACCCCATCAACAGAAGGGAACTTTTCTTTTAAATAATCTCGTATAAAGTCTGCTGTATGTTCTCCTTCAGCGTTTGCATTTAGTGACAGTATAATTTCTTTAAATTGTCCTGACTTCACTCGAGCGACTAGTTCGTTTAAACGAACTCTTTTTTCTGGCTCTTTATCAAGTATCGGAATAGTTCCACCTAGAATAAAATAATACCCATTATAAAACTTACTTTTCTCAATAGCCTCAAAGTCTACATCTCGTGTAACTACCATAAGTTGTGAGCTATCACGGTTTGTATTTAGGCAAATCGAACAGGATCTAGTATCTCCATCTTGGTAAAAACGGAAACAGGTTGAACAAACATGAATACTTTTTTTAATAGATAAAAATAATCGCGCCATTTCTTCTAGATATGAAGAATTTCGGGTAAGTAAAAAGTAAACAAACCGTCGAGCTTGTCTCGGTCCTATACCGGGGAATTCGCGGAAATATTCTGTTAGTTTAGAAATCGGATCCATTGCCTTGTGCGTTTTCGCTACCACCAAATTCTCCAAAGTCATTCTTTTCCATATTCATAAATGATGTCTTCTTGTCATCGAAGTATAGCTCAGCAAAACCAGTAGGACCGTTTCGATGCTTCTCAATCATGATCTTTGCAATATTTGTTCTAGCAGCTGAAGGGTCCTTGTTGTTTTTGTCTTCTCGGTGAATGAACATAACCACATCGGCATCCTGCTCAATAGATCCTGAGTCTCGAAGGTCAGAAAGTCTAGGCTCACCACCTCGCTTTTCTACATCTCGAGAAAGCTGTGAAAGTGCAAGTACTGGAACTTCAAGTTCGCGCGCAAGTTGTTTCAAAGATCGAGAAATTTCTGTAACTTGTTGAACGATGTTGTCTGAGTTACGACTCTTGGTAGGAACCATAAGCTGTAGGTAGTCCACCACGATAAGCCCAAGACCTTTTTCTGCTTTCAACCGCCTCGCAACTGCACGCATCTTTAGAATATTGTTTGCAGGTTGGTCATCAATATAAATAGGTGCTGTCGAAAGTCTGTCCATAGCGTCGCGGATAGATTTGAAATCATTTTCAACATTCAAATTTTGCCCAGTACGAATCTTCCAAGCATCAACCTGTGACTCAGCAGAAAGCATACGGTCTACGAGTTGCTGTGAACTCATTTCGAGAGAAAAAATACCAACAGGAACCTTATGCTTGATAGCCGCCATACGTGCAATATCAAGCGCTAGGGAAGTCTTTCCCATACTTGGTCGAGCAGCTAGAATGATGAGGTCGGATTTTTGGAAACCTGCGAGTTTGTTATCAAGTGCATGAAAACCAGTAGGAATTCCTCGCATTTCGTCCTTTGTTGCATGAAGTTTGTCTATACGTTCCCAGGCTTCCACCAAAGTGTCCTTGATGGCTATGAACTTGTGTGTACCAGTAAAATTTGTAACTTCAAATATTTTCTTTTCAGCCTTGTCGAGCGTTTCCTCAATATCCATTTCTTCATCGAAGCCAAGGTTCCCAACATATTCAGAAGCATTGATAAGATCACGCATGATATGTTTCTTCTGAACGATTTCTGCATAGTGTTTGGCATTAGTAGAAGAGGGAACTCCGTGAACGAGTTCAGTAAGATATGACATTTCACCTGCTTGAACAAGTAAATCCTTATCCTTTAGTCTAGAAGAAAGAGAAAGAAGATCTATAGGAGTGCTCTTACTGTGTAGCTCCATCATCGTAGCCCAAATCATTTTGTGACGATCAGAATAAAAAGCAGCTTCGCTTATGATATCTGAAATATCATGCATCACTTCAGGTCTGATCATAACAGAACCAAGCAAAGCTTTCTCAGCTTCAAGACTCTGCGGTGGTATGCGAAGGTTCTTTGGTTTGAAATATGGCGATGAAGTGGGATTGCTCATAAATATTTAAATATTGTAGAGACATTGTATCATAGTGGATACACGACTATGCAAATGAAAAAGGGAATATGTGGTTGATAAGGTGTGTATTACTTTATTTATTTGAAATTTCAAATGACTCACCTACATCCTTTATTACAAAACCCCTACCCTCAATTTCTTTACGTAGAGCATCCGCTTTATCCCATTCCTTATTATCACGTGCCATTTTTCGAGCTTCAGCGAGCAAAGTAATCTCTGCTGGTATGTTTTCTTTTTCCTCATTTTTCATTTCCATCACAGCCTTCAATCCCAAACCAAAAACTCTATCGAAATCTAGCATCATAGCTATTTTTTCCTTTGCTTCCACAGAATGATCCTTTATAAGTTCCCAAGTCAAAGCTAGTGCTTCTGGAGTGTTGAAATCGTCGTTAATTTTAGCCAAAAACTCCGCCTTATAATCCCTCGGATCTCCATGGGCATGTATGTGTTCGTTTGTTACCTCACCAAGACGTATAAATGTCTCTATAAAGCGAATAAAGGCCGTCTGTGCAGCTTTTACTGCATCAATAGTGAAGTTTACTTGGGATCGATAATGACTAGTTAAAAGCCAATATCTATAAGCTAAAGGAGAAATACCAGCATCCTCTAAATCTGCAAGCTTCATGAAATTTCCTTTTGACTTTGCCATCTTGTCATCGTTTACATTCATGAAGGCGCAATGCATCCAATAGTTTACAAAATGTTTTCCAGTGGCTGCTTCTGATTGAGCGATTTCGTTTGTGTGGTGCGGAAAGATAAGATCAGTTCCGCCTGTATGAATATCAAAACTCGGTCCAAGTGCCCAATTAGCCATAGCAGAACATTCTATACTCCAACCAGGTCTACCTTTTCCAAAGGGGGCATCGTAGAAAACATCACCATCAGCTTCTGTGTAAAATTTCCACAAAGCGAAATCTCGAGGATTTTCTTTTTCATATTCATCGTTTGCAATTCTTTCTTGAAGTTTAGAAGAATCAGTTGCTTCTATTTTTAACTTCGCTAACTTTCCATAATCCTTAAAAAGTCCAATACTATAATAAACACCATCCTTAGTAACATAAGCAATTCCTTTTTCAAGTAAAATAGAAATCATCTCAATCATTTCCTTGATATGATCGGTCGCTCGCAAGACTCTGTTGGGGGTAAGAATATTCATCGAATGCAAATCAGCAAGAAAAAGTGTTTCGTAATGACGAGTAAGTTCTTCTAGACTGATTTTCTTTTCCTGACTTCGACGAATTGTTTTGTCATCTATGTCGGTAAGGTTCATTACGTGTTTTACAAAAAAACCATTGTATTCAAAGATCCTTCGAATCAAATCATTTGAAACATAAGTGCGGAGATTTCCTATGTGAGCAGTGTCATAAACGGTAGGTCCACAACTATAAATACCAACCTTTTTTTCTTCAAGGGGTTTAAATTCTTCCTTCTGACCGCTCATTGTGTTGTGTATGTGTAAAGACATATGTTGTAGTATAGCTTTCATATTGTATGAAATCAAATAGTTTGAGATAATGCAAACACTAATTAATTATATATGAATAAAGATAAAATTCCCAAGATTTCTTACACGGTAGTTGGTATTGTGGTAACTGCTATTATCTTTTTCATTGGTAGTGTTTATGGGGAAGAGAAGGGTAGGTCTGAAGCTCTAAAGAGTATTGCTCCAGCAAGTGTAGATATTACAAATGAGCAGCTAGAACCTTTTTGGAAGGTTTGGGAAATAATTTCTGATAGATATGTTGCAGCAACGACTACAGATAGCCAGAAACGTGTATGGGGCGCTATCCAGGGTCTAGCTAGTTCACAGGGAGATCCATATACCGTATTTTTTCCACCAGATGAAAACAAAATGTTCAAGAGTGATATAGCGGGTAATTTTGAAGGTGTGGGTATGGAGATTGATATAAAGGATAAGGTTTTGACTGTAGTTACTCCACTCAAGGGTAGTCCTGCAGAAAAGGCTGGTGTAAAAGCAGGTGATAGAGTTATAAAAATCGACAATCAATCAACCTTAGATCTAAAGACAGAACAAGCAGTAAAATTAATCAGAGGACCTAGTGGTACAAGTGTCAAAATCACAGTGCTACGTGGAGAGTCAAATACACCCAAGGATATTACTATAGCTCGAGGAGTTATCAATATCCCGACTTTGGAAACAGAGATCAAGTCCGATGTATTTATCATCAAGCTATTTAGTTTTACTAGTCAGTCGCCAGATTTGTTTAGAGTTGCACTACGAGATTTTTTAAAGTCAGGTAAAAATAAACTCGTGATCGATCTTCGAAGTAATCCAGGTGGTTATCTTGAAGCAGCTTGGGATATTTCAAGTTGGTTTTTACCAGCAGGGAAGACTATCGTAACTGAGGACTTTGGTGGAAAGTCTACAAATCACGTTCTGCGAAGTAAGGGCTACGATGTTTTGAACAAGTATTTTGGTGCTGGAAATTATGAAATCGTAATACTCGTAAATGCTGGTTCAGCATCCGCAGCAGAAATAGTTGCAGGCGCACTCAAGGAGCAGGGAGTGGCAAAGCTTGTCGGAGTCAAAACATTTGGAAAGGGTTCTGTTCAGGAGTTAGTTCAGATAACACCTGAGACATCTCTAAAGGTTACTATAGCTAGATGGCTGACCCCAGCGGGACACAACCTGTCTCATGATGGACTCGAGCCAGATTATAAAGTAGAGATGACACAAGCGAACATAGATAATAAGCAGGACCCTCAACTCGACAAGGCTATTGAAATTTTACAGAATTAATCATAATATACACTATATGAAAATAATATTATTGAAAGACATAGCAAAGGTTGGTAAAAGATATGAAGTAAAGGATATTAGTGATGGTTATGCACAAAACATGCTTATCCCTAAAGGCTTGGCAATTATCGCTACAGCAGATGCACTTAAGCGGATTGAGCTAGAGAAGGCTAGACATGAAGGGGAGAAAAAAGTTCACCTAGAGCTTCTACATAAGAATCTCAAGGATTTAGACGGAGTAACAGTCTCTGTCATAGAGCGAGCAAATGAAAAGGGTCACCTATTTGCAAGTATTCATAAGCCAGAAGTAGTAGAAGCTATTTTTAAGCAAACTAGAATACAGATTGCACCAGACTATATCATGCTAGATAAGCATATAAAGGAAATCGGTTCACATATAGTAGAGGTGAAAGCGGGAGATAAGAGTATTAAGTTCACACTCGAAGTCAAAGCTAAATAGGTTAAATAAATAAAAAACATGTAATTGAATTACATGTTTTTTATTGTTATTAATACTTAAACCACATTTACAATCTTCTTTCTCTTAATAGTGTTATCAAAATGTGTCTTTCTCTTTGTTCCAAACTCTACTTTTCCATCCTTAAGTGCAAATAGGGTATGATCCTTTCCCATACCTATATTCTTACCTGGTATAACGTCTGTACCTCGCTGGCGAACGATAATAGACCCAATAGTGACTGATTCACCGTGATTTACCTTAACTCCAAGGTATTTTGGATTCGAATCTCTACCGTTTGCTGACGATCCTCCTGATTTTTTGGTTGCCATAGTGGGAATAGTATATACCATACTAGGCCTGTAATGCAAGCCCTTATAGCTATTTTAGCTATTGACATTTCGCTATAGAAATGCTAGTATATATAGTAATAGCGAAGTTAGATTGATTCATTTCAGTATGGCTTCGCTTTTAAATTATATGATTGAATTAACAACTGGTGTGATGTTTCTGATGTCTTCAGTATACGGGGCGGGAAGTATTCCCTCAAACACAGCAAATATTGTTCCACAAGATGCTAGTTCAACTGATATTAAAAGCTCAGTAACTATTTCATCAGACAGAAATGTCGTGATTGAGTATCTACAGAAGAATTTTGCTGACACTCCTATACTAGTTGAGATTGCTAAATGTGAATCTGAATTTAGACAGTTCAACAAAAATGGAGACTTGTTAAGAGGAAGAGTTGATAACGCTGACGTAGGTGTGATGCAGATCAATGAGAGATACCACCTAGAAGATTCTAAGAAACTTGGATTTAATATCCATACCATAGAAGGGAACGTAGCATATGCTAAATACCTTTATGAAAAGTCTGGATCAAAACCATGGAGTGCTTCACAGCCTTGTTGGGGAAAGACAGTAGTGGCGATGAATACGAAGTAATTAGGTAATAAACAAAAAACCAGCTCACAAGGCTGGTTTTTTGTTTGGATATTACTGCTTTATATTTAGAAAAATTAAGCCCAAAGCGGGTGGAATGTGGGTGATCTAGGGTTTAGTTATTAAGGAAGATAGGTATTGACATATATTAACAAAATGTGTATAGTTTTAATGTAAGCAAGTGGAAACACCTGCTGAACTACCCAGGAGTCTTCTCGGATTCCTATCATATGCCAATCTAATATTTAGAATGGAATGATCCAATTATTGGGAGTGGTAAATCTTCAAAAGGAGATAAAAATGAGAACGTACATTGTAAATCTAACAAATAACCTTATCGGTAATCACGGCTTCGATCTTGTGTTTCAAAGCATGAAGAGTGAAGCAAAAAACGCTGAATGGAAAGAGGGGTTCGTTAATTTGGTACTCGTGACTATCAGCTCAAGGGAAATACGTGAGATGTCTCCGGAGACTCTTGGGAGGGTCGTCTGTGACTTTGAAGGATTTGAACTTCCTTGTTACCAACCGTCTGGATATTTCGGAAATCCTGACCAATATCTTCGTAACGTTGTTTCGAGCATGTTGGCTTGGTCTATCCGATACCGGTTGGACGATGCGGTGCGCAAGAGTCACGACAAAATCCCGCCATATCCTGAGCGCAGGAAAACCGAAGCCGATTACAGTCCGCTCTCTGGTAACTTCGGTCCATAGTCAAATGACCAGACGCTTTTGAAGATAATCACGTCCTGAAATCTTCAACCCAGACAATTCGGTCTGGGTTTTATTATTTATAATCAATGCGAGGACGTCTGATAAGGCAGTCGTTAGAGTAAATTATCCATATTTTAGAGGCTAGTTTAAGGCTCGTTTGCTCTTGACATAATGGTATATAATGTGCTATGATATAGAGGTAAGTACATTGATTTCAAAAGGCTTTAACTGGTATGCCGAAACAATACACCAGTGCAGGAATTACAGATCATGAAGACTATTCTTATCATCGAAGACGATAGCGACATCGTGCGGAAAATGACAATCGCACTCGCCGGACTTGGTACTATTGTCGCTTGCACCACAGGCAGAGGTATGAAACCCATGCCTGTCAAGGAGGAAGTTGAGAGAATGATTGCGGAAGCAAATGTCATTCTGCTCGACGCCGATCTAGGTTCTCGGAATTCCTATCAAGGCAAGGACCTCTTTCCTTTCTGTGCCGGAAAGAAGGTTATCGGGATCTCGACTCACTTTTCCTTCGGGGAGGTGAACTACTGCAGGAAGAACCTCCTGACTTTCGGAGATTCTCCGGAAAACCAGAAATTTAGAACTCTGGTGTCAGATCAAATTCAATAATAGTGGTCTGTCCACTCGGTGAAGAAACCGTGAGCGTAAGCTCTAAAACTTTCAAACTAGAGGAAACATCAAACATTTCCTCTACTTCATTGAGTCCTCGACGAGTGTCGAAGATTCATAGAGTTAGATCTTTGAATAAAATAAGTTGAGTCTGGAAGAAAGACTCTAATTGACTGCTGGCATTAGCCAAGCGGATTATAGACTTTCTGACCAAACTCAACTCAACCCACAGGAGAAACACACAATGAATAAGAACCCTATCTCGATTCAAGCGGCCCTCAGAGTCGCAAAGCACGCGGAAAACGTGGAAGTCATCGAGCTCGCGCTCGAAGGCGACCAACGGGTTCTCGTGCGGTCCAAGGCTATGCCGGAATTTGCGTTCCTGGTGTGGTCCGACCAACAGTCCAGCACGCGTAGCTGGCTGGGTCTGGACTTGCCAGACACGTCCTACGAGAACTCGTCTTATCAGGTTGTGTGCGCTTGCTGTGGCACACATACCTACGGCGTCTCCAAGCCAGGAGATGTCGGCGAAAGCGATAGCGATGGCTACAAGGAATGGTCCAATGGCTTGGGCCAAGTGTTCAAACGTGTCCTGGAAGAAACCTGCAAAAAGAATGGTGTCACTACCATTTTCATGCGCAGAGCGTCTGACTGGCACTACGGCGAACTCGACGGCATCAAAATCGTCGAGGCTAGCGGTCATCAGAACGCTATGCTGGACCTGTATGGCCGTCAGGTCATCCAGGCGAACACCGAGTTCATCTCTCGGCGGACCAGTCGCGGTATGTTCGAACATTAAACAATAACAATAAACCAAACGCTTTGAAGATACGCGTATAACTTCAACCCAGACAATTCGGTCTGGGTTTTATAATTATTTTTTTAAGAGACACCAAACAATAGGGAAGTGTAATCCATCCAAATCTTAACCCAGGTCTTCCCCGATATTTTAAAATTCAAAGGTAAGTAAATTAGGGGGTAGGAGAGATTGTTTTTTCTACATATTATTTATAGGAAATATATTAATAAAATCCCTACAAAATTATTTTAAATTAAAGGTCCCAACATCAACAGGTAAGTAGTAGTTTCACCCAATTCTCCTAGAGAGACCATGTCGCACAATATATCTTTTTAGCAATGAATAGCTATGAAAAGAGGGACTCACTTGTGGACTTGCTTTATTGATTTAATTAGAAAAAAAGCGCCCGGATTGTTGGCGCTTATTCCCTTTACTTTATTATTGGCTTTGTTTATTAGTGGATCCCAAATGTATTTTACAAATACTTCACTCCATATAA
>CAYSPX010000017.1:0-8844 GCA_964433125.1 uncultured Candidatus Saccharibacteria bacterium
ATGAGTTTTATTTTTCTATGGGCTTTTTTTGATAAACTCTTTGGACTCGGTTTTGCCACCACTACTACGAAGGCTTGGATAAATGGAGGTTCACCAACTACGGGTTTTTTAACATTTGGTGTAAAGGGTCCTTTTGTTGAGATTTTTCAAAGTTTGGCTGGGCTTATGGTTGTTGATTGGTTGTTTATGCTCGGCTTACTCTTTGTCGGTACCACTCTACTTCTCAACAGGTATGTATTTTGGGGTGCTATTTCTGGGATAATTATGATGCTTCTTATGTGGCTCTCACTTCTTTTCCCTGAGAATAATCCATTTGTAGATGATCACATAGTCTACTCACTAGTTCTTGCATTGTTTGCTATTAATGACAAAAAGGATTAGTTCTGTGGTAAAATGTATTTTATTATAAATTAATATTATTTTATGCAATATATCTTATCTTTTCTTTCGGTCCCACTTTTCCTGCTTATAGTTTCTAGTATTAGACAGATTAATCAATATGAAAGAGGGGTTAAGTTTACTTTTGGAAAATTTTCTTCGACTATGGGTCCTGGATGGAGATTGGTTTGGCCGGTAATTCAAAGTTATCAAAAGGTGGACGTGAGAACGAAGGCTGTCGATGTTCCAGATCAAAACGCTATTACACGCGACAATGTTTCTGTAAGAGTTAATGCCGTTATTTATTATAAAGTTAGTGAGGCTGAAAAAGCTATTATAGAAGTAGAAGATTTTCGATATGCTATATCACAGTATGCTCAGACAACTATGAGAAATATTGTCGGTGAGGTGACCTTGGATGAATTACTTTCAAGTCGTGACAAAATCGCTGATCGAATCAGAGAAATTGTTGATAAGGAAACTGGAAATTGGGGTCTGAAGGTAAATAACGTAGAACTTAAGGATGTTAGTCTGCCACCTGAACTTGAAAGAACTATTGGAAAACAGGCAGAGGCTGAAAGAGAAAAGAGAGCAGTTATTATAAACTCTGAGGGGGAGTTAGCTGCGTCAGAGAACATTTCTAAAGCTGCAGAAATGCTTGCTAGAACACCAGGTGCACTTCATCTAAGAACTCTACAGTCAGTAAATGATATGGCTTCTGATCAGAGTAATACTGTAGTCTATATGATACCTGTAGAGATACTAAAGGCTCTTGAGGGTTTTGCTAAAAAATAAACAATGGATGACGAAGCTATATTTGGTCCGTTGAACCTAAAACAGTTTTACTGCGTTGCAATTGCTTTTGGTTTAATTTTTATTATATATAATTTTTTGAGTACAAACGTAAGTATCCCATTAATTATTATAGTTATCGTATTGTTCATTCCAATAATCTATAGAAATAAATCTGTAGATATTGATATGGAATATATTAAAAGAAAAAGATATAGTTTTAAGAATAAAGACGAGTTTAATCGATGGCTAGAAAGAAGGATTGCCAATACACAGTTTCAGATTAGTAAAAGGCAAGTTATGGGGCAAGTGCCGGATATTAGTCTAGATAAAAAAATGGACTTACTTGAGACTGCATTAAAAGAAATTAAATAATACAATAAAAAACAGCCACCTCAACAAAGGGGCTGTGGTGACCGTAAGTCTGCATTTTGCCAAGGAGGGGGAGTGAGGAACTCCGCTGAAGAAACGCAATGCATCCTTACGGTCAGTGATACTTTATACTATGTATTGTGTTTTGCAAATGGGTTATAAACTATTTGACAACGCGTCAATGGCGTGCTATAAGGTATATAGCTTCTGTGGTTGCGTGACCATGGATTAGAACGTTTAAAACAAAAACAAATTAGAAAGGGGAAGGAGAATATGTCAGAAAATGGAATTGAAATTGTGTATCCTGGTGGATCAAAATCCAGAGGAATGCCTAAAGAGGCTGAGCTTCGGCAGGTAATAGCTGCTGTGTGCGTTACGGTTGGCTTTGAAACCAAGAGGGTCAAGTTTTGTCCCCACTCCATAATGCGCAAAAATCCACACGGAGCATCTTTTAAGCTGCAAAGTGTTAAACAGGAAGACAGGTTTGCTGTGTCGGTGGAGATTGCAGGAAAAAAGGCAGTTGCGATAGGACATTTGTTCTATATCGATGAAGACGGGACTCCAATGGGTGGACAGGCAATGTACGATCATATCTTTGCTAGTCTTGGTGATTCCAGGGTCTTTAAGTTGAGTGAGTTCGATAACGCTTCTATGGAAGCGTCTGAACAACAAACTCAGCCAAATAGCGAATCCCTTGATATCGATGACCAACAAAACGAAGCCTCAGAAGCTTTGGGTGATGGTGTGAAGAGTAACGCAACTTCAGAAGATGAAGTTCGTGACACTGACGCTACAGTTCCTGACTCGATCAGAGCTACAAATTCTATGGATAATTACCAGGGTTTTTTCAAGGATAGGAACAGACTGCAGCTGGCGATAATCGCCCTTTGTACAAGATTTGGTCCACCAAGCTTGTTTTCCTTCAATGATTTCATCCAAACCCTGAGAGATGAAATCGGTATACGTTGTGACCAGATGGGTATGCAACCATTTCTTGCGTCATTCAGGAATGTCGGTTACATTAACAGGATTAATCCAGGCGTTACTCCAGCAAGGTACTCCATGACTGAATCGGCTGTGGCGTTTGCGGCAGAAACCTTGCCAAACAATCAGTGCGATAAACCTGTCGTGACACGGCGCAATTCAAATACTGGTACGACGGGCTCTGGTGTGATAAAGCATACATCACCCATCGATACAATCGTGTATTTAAAGGGGAGAGAGGAATTTTCCAAAAAGCTCCGCGCCGAAATCGAAAGCCTCAAGATTCAGGATGTACAGGTAATCGATACCCTCAAAATCGAGCGCCAATCCCTCGAACATGAGGCGGGTCTTTTAAGGGAGAAATTACTCTCTATTACGTCTCGTCTTACGGAAATTGACGAGTTGCAAAATGAGCGAGATCGGGAGTCTCAAAAGGTTGCGGATTTAGAAACCCAGCTTTCCGATCCAACACTCAAAGAAGAACTGAATGAACTTGCCAAAATTCGGGCAATGCTTGGGGGATAATAAGTAATCCCTACACAAACTCGCGAGAATAAACTCTCGCGTTTTTTTATACTTAAAAATCAAAAAAAAGATTGACAAGTAACCATAAATATGTAATAAATATAAAGTATTATGATCGTTTACAATTTAATTCGGTAAAGTATTATGAAGATAAAAAAACACGGTAATACTCAAGATTGTCTTGATGATTACTTGCGCGAAGCTCACAACGACATAACTGAAATAGTTAAGTTTGTCTACGTCCAGAGAAGATCTGTAGGACGTTGGACTGATTCGGAAAAAGGTTTACCAACTGGTGGTAATTTGCTGCGATTGCAGTATTTTCTGATTTATTCCGGATACAAGTTAACTGAGTTCGATGGTCTGTCAAAGGATCTTATCGATCTCGGGCACTGTTGGGTGCTCGGTATTGTTACTATACAGGAGCTGATTCAAAAACAGCTTATAGATAGGCCGGAAAGACTTTTTCCGTACTTTCAGTCAACGAGGACGTTTTCTTCCGAGAAAATGGGAATCGTCAAACAAATCGTCTCAGAACATTATGACGAATTAAAAAAGCGTCTTGCACCTAGCACTAGCGAGTCTTCGAGTGTTGTGGCAAGTGAAAGTGTAGAATTGGAAGATTCAATTCTGAAACTACAAGAGGCCTGTCAGTCAATTAAAAAGCTATCCGATCAGTTTTTGGTCGGAAGTAAAGAAGATCGAATAAAAATGAGAAACAGGCTTGGTACGGGAGAAAAACCTGTACTACATGAAGCTTGGAAGGCAACCAGAAGTTTACTTGCGGAGGAAACAGTCTACGAAAAAGTCTATGAACAAAGGTAATAATTCCGGAACCGTCAGTATAGGTTTTCATGAAGGTCATGTGATGTATCGACTTGCTAATTACTATCACGACTTGCCTGCTGTGTTGCTTGAGGTTTTTCAGAATGCTATTGATTCTGAGGCAAACAGAATTAGGGCAATTGTCGATTTAAAGAATAGACAGTTCTCAGTTTTTGACAACGGGCTTGGCGCAAATCACGAAAAAGTTATTGAGGCGCTGAGTTCAATCTGTGACACCCTGAAGAGGGCTGATAGGGGGAAATATGGCAGGTTTGGTTTGGGACTCGTATCACCCCTTTCTGTTGCAAAGAGTTTTACATTCACTACTCACCCTCGCGGAAGTGGTGATAACTATATACAGTATACCTTTGTAACCAGTACGATTCAGGAACAAAGGAATGTTTCCATTCCACATCAAGTCGTCTCACCTAAGAGTGATTCTTCAAATGGTGTGTGGTATACAACGTCGGTGGTTGCAACCGGTTTAACCAAAGACCGGACATTGAGTACCGTTAAGATCGGCGATTTGGCGAACAATATTGCCGCTCGCTACAGGTCAGCAATCTCTGAAAAGAAGATTGACATCACGATTGAGGTTGTGAGCGACGACGGGTCTGTGCAATCTCAAAAGGTTGAGGTGACTCCATATTCCGGCGAAAAAGTAGAGATCTACACCGATTCGCACAAAGACTGCGGAAAAGTCGCATTTGGTCTGTACATAGCTCGAATCCATCGTGGCACTCGCAAGGGTGAAATCACGTTTGGCGATACCATCAATCCTTCGCGAATCAAAGCTAGGGAGTTGGTGGTTTGTGCCGGCAGTCTACTGGGAGCTGGCATCGCCAAAGCACTCAACTCTGGAGTTCTGGAGGGTGAGATTGTTATCGAAAAAATCAGAATGCACCCAGATCGTACCAGGTTTGAGATGGGCGATGACCTTGTCGCTCTGTGTTTGGTCCTCGAAGCTTGGTTTGCAAAGGTTGGTAAGGAATTGATCGGTAAAATTGAGGAAGAAACCTCAAATAACCGATTCCAGACTATTGGTGTTCGAGCCATGTCTTTCTTTGAATTGCTTGCAACACAAAAGCAATTCACGTCAGTTATTTCGAGGATAACTGTCGGTAGTGTGGGCCCTGGACATACAGCGGTTCCCAAAAAAGACATCATTAAGATCGAGGATAAAAAATCCTTGTCGGCGACTGGTAATGGTGGGAAATATAACACCAAACCAACAGGAGTGACTGGTAAAAAGGGTGAACACAAAAATCACCAACCCCTCACTGTATTTGGAGACAAGGGTCGTCACCGTACGGAGGTAAAGGGTAACTCCACAGGACTTCGTCTGGCACATACGGAAATGGAGGACTACAACACACCATTTACTTTCGATGGTGACTCAGGTCTCCTTACTGTCAATATTATACATCCCAACTGGGGTGTGTGTACGGAGAGTGATGAGTACTTGGTGAAATATCATCACTTGGTTATGACTTGCGCTCTATGTTTAGAGTCGCAAAGGTCAGACGATGGCCAAGTCAATCCACAGGTCGAGAGATTTGCCTGGCAACAACTTGCCGCACAGGTCTTTCTGATCAAGAATGCCGAGGCTGTCACGCCTAAAGCGTGATCATCCGTGCAATGCAAGCCGCGTTCCACAATATGTGGGCGCGGTTTTTTTATTTTATATAAGCAATTTTTAGAAATATATAAAATCATAGACTTGGTAATTTTGTAACTAAATGTGTTAGTATAAAAGTGTCACCAGGAATAGAATACCTATGCAGACTAAAGACCTGTGAAAGGTGAGCACTTACTGTGTTAGTATTTTGGCTAATGCTGTCGTGGTGGGTAACTATAACCCCCCAGTGCTACTTTTCCTGGTGGCACTTAAGCCGTTGTAGCTCAGTTGGTAGAGCACGTCATTGGTGGGTCGTAAACCCCTGCCCACATATTTGGTAACATTTATGTGAATCCCGAATAACGGTTAATATCCTAGAAATAGGACAAGACCGTGGCGTCAAATTTTGACGCCCGAACGACTGACAAGGGTTTCCAGTTTTGGAAAAAGATACAGTCTAGTCCTCCCGCAAGGTGAGGTGTAAACGAATGACGAGGTCTCCGGTTCAATCCCGGACAACGGCTCCGTAATCAAATATATAAATATGGACCCAAAGCAAAAAACTCAAGATAGAATAAATGAAATAGAAATCGCTATGCAAGCTGGTGATTTTTGGACTAATTCTGGCAAGGCTCAACTTATGATTAAAGAATTGCAGGAACTCAAGGATTCTCTTGCTGGTATTGGAAAGTTTGATAAAGGTAATGCTATCATGACTATTTTTTCAGGTGCGGGAGGTGATGATGCTGAGGATTTTTCAGCAATTTTATATCGTATGTACCGTAAATTGTGTGAAAATAAGGGCTGGGGTATAGAACTCATTCATGAGAATACAAATGATCACGGTGGCTATAGAAATATTACAGTTGAAATAAGTGGCAAGGAAGTATATGGAACTCTAAAAAATGAAAGCGGTGTGCATCGTCTTGTCCGCATTTCTCCTTTCAACGCAAAGCAGTTGCGACACACGTCTTTTTCTATGGTTGAAGTAATTCCTAAATTTGAAAAAGCAAACAGTGCTGACCTAGAACTTCCAGATAAAGATATAGAGATTTCTATTGCCAAAGCTGGTGGGCCGGGAGGACAAAATGTAAATAAAAGAGAGACAGCTGTGCGAATAGTTCACAAGCCAACTGGACTTTCTGTACACGTTACATCAGAGCGTTCACAAGCTCAAAACAAAGAAAAGGCTTTAGATATTTTAAAAGGAAAATTATTTAAACAACTAGAGGATGAGCGAATCGCTAGAGAAAAAGGTATGTATGTTAGTAAAAGCACATCCATAGAATGGGGGAATCAGATCCGCTCATACGTCATGCATCCATATAAAATGGTAAAGGATCATAGAACTGATGTTGAGACTAGTCAGGTAGATAAAGTATTAGAAGGAGATTTGGAGGAATTTTTGATAGCAGAAAGGTCATTGTAGTAATACCGGTTAATTTGGTATACTAAGTGTATGATTTATTTCGACAAAGTAAGTAAAATATACCCAGACGAATCACAAGCTCTAGACCAAGTTAGTTTTTCTGTTGAACCAAACGAATTTATCACTATCGTAGGTCACTCGGGCGCTGGAAAGACGACTCTCATGAAGATGATTATAAGAGAAGATTGGCCGACAGAGGGAGCTGTTTTCTTTGAGTCTGCAAATATCCACAAACTAGGAAAAGGTCAGATGAATAAACTTCGCCGACGCATCGGTACTGTTTTTCAGGATTATAGATTGATTGCAAACAAGACTACTTATGAAAATATTGCTTTTGCAATGGAAGCTGCGGGAAGAACAGATAGTGAAATAAAGTCAGATGTTCCGCATGTTCTCGAGTTGGTCGGTCTAAGTAGAAAAGCATGGAATTTTCCTAGAGAACTATCTGGTGGAGAAAAACAAAGAGTGGCTATTGCTCGTGCTATTGTTACTCAGCCAGATATCATCATCGCTGATGAACCGACTGGTAACTTGGACCCTATAAACACTATGGAGATTATCAAAATCCTTCAGAAGATTCATAAGCTTGGTACAACAGTTTTACTTACAACTCACGATAAAGCAGTTGTTGATGAGATCGGAGGTAGAGTTATTACTATGGATGCTGGTAAGGTCGTGAGAGATGATAAGCACGGTAAATACGTTTTATAATTTATATAATATGATAATAACAACACTCAAGAGAATAATTAGAACAGGTTTTATCAATTTTTGGAGAAATGGATTTTTATCATTTTCTGCAGTTATTATTCTAACACTCTCACTTTCAGTTTTTGGGGCACTTATATTTGGTAGTGCATTTGGGAGAGCTTTGATAAAAGAAGTCAAAAATAAAGTAGATATAAATGTTTACTTTACTCTAGATGCCCAGGAGTCAGAAATATTTGCTTTGAGAAAAACGATAACTGCATTGCCAGAAGTTGATAAGGTGGAGTATGTTTCTAGAGAACAGGCACTGACAGATTTCAAAGAAAAGTGGAAAGACAATGCGATCATTATTCAAGGTCTTGAGGAAATAGGTAAGAATCCTTTCCCAGCTGTTTTAAATATTAAAGCAAAGGAACCATCTCAGTATTCAGGTATTGCTACATTCTTGACTGGAAGAAACTCTAGCATCAATTCATCAAATATTATTGATAAAATAAACTACAACCAAAATAAACTTATTATTGAGAGACTTGGTCGCATTATCCCAGCAGCTGAAAAGTCTGGATCCATCATTGCTATACTTTTTGTAATTGTCGCTATAGTAATAACATTCAACACAATTAGAGTTATCATATTCTCTTCAAAAGAGGAAATAGCAGTTATGAAGCTAGTTGGTGCATCAAATATTTATATCAGAGGCCCGTTTGTTGTCTCCGGAGTAATGTACGGAATATTTTCTGGTTTTTTGACATTATTAATACTAGGAGCTTTTGCCTTTTATAGTGACGCTATGCTTGTAAAATTTGCAGGAGTTCAAGGTGTAAAAGACTTTAGTGTATTTGCAAATGTATTTTCAAGTTATTTTGTCCAGAACTTTGGCCAGATATTTGCAATTATTATGGGATCTGGCATAGTGTTGGGAGCCGTATCAAGTTATATGGCAGTTAAGAGATATTTACGAGTCTAAAATTATGAAAAAAAATAAACACAAATATATTTTCGTTGTAGGAGGAGTAATGTCAGGAGTTGGAAAGGGAATCGCAGCATCGTCTATCGGAACTCTACTACAGGCAAAAGGATTTGATGTGAATCTTGCAAAAGTTGATCCATATTTAAACGTCGACGCAGGAACAATGAACCCCACCGAGCACGGTGAGGTTTTTGTTTTAAACTCCGGCCTTGAGACTGATCAGGATATGGGTAACTATGAGCG
>CAYSPX010000018.1:0-8678 GCA_964433125.1 uncultured Candidatus Saccharibacteria bacterium
CATGCCCCGCTTCATTCACCTTCATACACACAGTCATTACTCTCTACTTAATGCCCTACCTAAGATTGACGATCTGCTAGATGAAGCAAAAAATCTAAACATGCCGGCGGTCGCTTTGACCGATGCGGGGAATCTCTATGGAGCTATTGAGTTCTACAAGACTGCAAAGAAAAAAGGAATAAAGCCTATCATGGGAGTGGATTTTTATGTCGCTGTAAGAACTCGCAAGGATATGCAAGGAGGTATCGACAACAGACGTACACGACTTGTACTTTTGGCAAAAAATCATGATGGTTTTAAAAATCTTATAAATCTCGTAACTATTTCAAACTTCGAAGGGTTTTATTACAAACCGCGTATCGATCGTGAACTCATAGAAAAGTACAACAAAGACCTTGTCTGTATTGCTCCATCTTTTTCTTCAGATATTTCAAATGCCTTAAAAAATAAAAATGTTGAAAAGGCAAAGGAGTGCATTGATTTTTATAAAAAAGTATATGGTACAGAAAACTTTTTCATTGAAATAACTCGTCACCCAGAAATTCAGGGTCATGAAGGTCTCATGCAGCAGCTTATAAAACTAGCAAAAGAAACTGGAACTCAAATAGTTGCCGCTCACGACGTTTATTATCTACATCAAGAAGACAAAGCTGCTCGAGACATGCTTCAGTTAGTTAACACTTCTGGTGATATGTCAGACAGAGGCAGTTCTGGGGGCGCTGGGACAATGGACGGAGGAAGTGAAGAGGAAGAAAATTTTTCATTCATTTCTGCTGAACGTGCTGAGGAACTTTTTCACGATATACCAGAAGCACTCGACAATACTATGAAAATTGCCGATATGTGCAATATTGAAATTGCTCTAGGTAAATGGTACTTCCCCAACTTTATCGTAGAAAGTGGGCTATCAAATGATGATGAACTAAAAAGAATTGCATATGAGGGTATTCCTAAGCGTGGTATGACTGCAACAAAAGAAGTTGTTGATCGTCTAGAATATGAATTGAAAGTTATTAAAGACAAAGGCTATGCTCAATACTTCCTTGTAGTGTCTGACCTTTTACGTTACGCTCATGAAAATAAAATTCTTACAAACATTCGAGGCTCGGTTGCTGGATCACTTACAACTTATCTAACCAAAATTACAAACGTAGATCCACTCGCCTACAAACTTCCCTTCGAAAGATTTCTAAACCCAGAACGACCTTCTGCACCCGATATCGATATGGACTTTGCCGATAACCGTCGCGATGAAGTTATCGAATACGCTCGTCGTAAATATGGTCATGATAAAGTGGCACAAATAGGTACATTCGGAACAATGATGGCAAAGGGTGCGGTGCGAGATATTGCACGTGCCATGGGATTTCCTTACGATACAGCAGATCGTATTTCCAAACTCATTCCTCTGGGTGCCCAAGGATTCCCGATGACTATCGACAAAGCTCTTGCTGAAGTTCCTGAACTCAAAGAGGCTTATGATAAAGAACCCGACACCAAACGCATCATAGACATGGCAAAAAAAATTGAAGGCTGTGCTCGACACATCTCCGTGCACGCTGCTGGAGTAGTTATTTCTCCTGATGCACTTACCGAGCACGTTCCACTACAGTACGATACCAAAAACAAAGAAGATGCAAACGGTAACCCAATCCGTAAAATCATTACTCAATACGATATGCATGCCGTAGGAGAAGACGGTGTTGGTTTGCTAAAATTCGACTTCCTTGGAATTAAAAACCTTTCAATCCTTGCTGATGCTGTAGAAAGAGTAAAGAAAATCGACAATATAGATGTCGACATGGAAAATATTCCACTTGATGATAAAAAGACTTTTGAAATACTTGCGCGTGGGGAAACAACGGGTCTATTTCAACTAAATGGAACTGGAATGACTAAGTTTCTTATCGAACTCAAACCTTCAAGAATCCACGACATCAACGCTATGGTGGCTCTTTATCGACCAGGTCCGCTCGAGTCCATTCCTCAATACATCGAAAGAAAACATGATGAGTCAAAAGTAGAGTATCTCGACCCAAGAATGAAAGATATTCTAGATATGTCTTATGGGGTTATCACTTATCAGGACGACGTTATGATGATCGCTATCAAGCTCGCTGGATATTCTTGGCTTGAAGCTGATAAACTTCGAAAGGCTATGGGTAAAAAGATTCCAAAAGAAATGGAAGAGCAAAAAGACAAACTTCTCAAAGGTTTCGTCAAAAATGGTATGGGTAAAAAAGATGCCAACACTCTTTGGAAACTTATCGAACCTTTTGCCGCTTATGGTTTCAACAAATGTTTAACTGGAGATGCAAGAATTACAGATTCAAAAACTGGTAGTATTTCAACAATAAAAGAAATTTATGAAAATAATTTAAAAGTAAATGTTCTATCGCTATTTCCAAACCACAAACTCACTCCAAGCAAGCCAGTCGCTGTAATTGAAAATGGAGAGAAGCAAGTATTTGAACTTACAACCAGAACCGGTCGCAAAATCAAAGCGACATCAAATCACCCATTCAAGACTTTTTCTGGGTGGAAAAATTTAGAAGATTTGAATGTAGGTCAAAGAATAGCAATACCGCGCGATTTGAGTATTATACAAGGTCAAAAATCAGATAAAAATAGAGCCGCTACTCTTGGATACTTACTATCAGAAGGTAACCTTTGTCATCCTCACGGAGTTTATTTCTATTCTGCAAAACAAGAGGAAGTTAACGATTTTATAAAATACGCCAAGAGTTTTCCTAATTCCAAATTCACTATTGATAAAAGTAAATCAGCTATGGCCGTATATTGTGGGCAGAAAGATCAAAAATTGGGAAATAGTATTTTGGAATGGATCAAAAAAGAAGAATTGTTTTATCATAAAGCAGTAGAGAAATTTATTCCAAAAAGTGTCTTTGGGTATAATAATGATTCTCTATCTATTTTGATCGGTAAAATGTGGCAAGGTGATGGTTGTATTAGTATTAAAAATGAGCAGGTATATTACGCAACTAGTTCAATCAAACTTGCTGATGGTGTTCAGCATATACTTTTACGTTTGGGAATTATATCAACAATACATACTAAAAAGTTTAAATACAGAGGTGGTTTTAAAATGGGACATACAATAAACGTAACCGGTAGAAATAATCTTATAAAATTTAAGGACACGGCTGGTAAATTTTTAATTGGACAAAAAAATAAAGATTTAATTAAATTAGTCAAAAACACAGAGCACTTAAAAGAAAATCCAGCCAGAGGAACAAAGGATATAATACCTGCTGAGGTCTTACAGATTATTAAGATGGCAATGAAAGACCGCGCCATTTCAGCTAAAGTTATATCAGACAAATTAAAAATATCCCCTAGACTATTTTATTTTGATAAGAAAAAGATAGGATATCAAAGAGGTATCATAGACAAAGTAGGAAAAGAACTGAAATCCAAAGAATTGATAGATATTGCAAATTCCCACATATATTGGGATGAAATTGTTCAAATAAATATAATTGGCGTGGAAATGACATATGACCTTACGGTCCCACCAGAACACAACTTCATTGCAAACGATATCATAGTCCACAACTCTCACGCAGCCAGTTACGGCCGTGTCGCCTACCAAACTTCATATATGAAAGCAAACTTCCCCGCTATATATATGTCAGCGGTACTCACTGCAGAATCAGGAGATGTAGAAAAGATCGCCGAAATCATTGCTGAATGTAAAAGAATGAAAATACCTATCCTTCCTCCGGATATAAACGAAAGTTTCAGTCAGTTCACTGTAGTTAAAAATGAACAAAACAGATCAAAAGACACTATTCGCTTTGGACTTGTAACTATCAAAAACTTTGGACAAGGTATCACTTCAGTTATTATCGAAGAAAGAAAAAAGAACGGGCACTTCAAATCTCTTGTTGATTTCCTTGATAGAGTAAAAGATAAAAATTTAAATAAAAAATCACTAGAAGCTTTGATCAAATCAGGTGCGCTAGACAGTTTTGGTATAGATCGAGGAATATTACTTGGGAATCTAGAAACCCTACTTGCTCACAATAAAGAAAAAGGTAAACAAGCAGAAAACCAAGATTCACTTTTTGGACTTATGACTGACACATCCACAGTACCTACTTTGAAACTAGCTGAAGTTCCAAACATTGATCCCAAGGAAAAGCTAGCTTGGGAAAAGGAGCTTCTTGGATTGTATATCTCAGGACATCCTCTAGATAAATATAAAGAGATTATCGCCAAAAGAGATATGGACATAAAGAAAGCAAAAGAAACACTCAAGGATGGAACTGAAGTAACTTTAGCCTGCATCGTGGAAGAAGTTAAACCAATATTAACAAAGAAGGGTGATAACATGGCTTTCGTAAAGGTAGCAGATTTCACTGGAGAACTCGAAACCGTTGTCTTCCCCAAAATCCTAGTAGAATTCCGAAGCGCATTCGTACCCGATAAATGTCTAGCACTTAAAGGAAAGATTTCAGAGAGAAATGGAACAAAGAGTTTGATAGTAGATAAGGTGAAGGTGTTGGGGTAATAAGAAATAAAATATAAAAAAGTAAATAAGATTTCCACTTACATTCGACATTGTCAACCCTCTCCCCCTTCACCCAAAAAAATGCTAAAGTATGTCAATAAGAAAAATATATGAATTATACACCAGAACAACTTGGAAACATTCGTCATACATTGGCGCATTTATTAGCTTCAGCAGTACTAGAACTCTATCCTGGTACGCGAAACACTATCGGCCCCGCTATCGACAATGGTTTTTATTATGACTTTGAATTCCCTGCCGATGTCAAAATCTCAGAAAAGGATCTTCCTGCTCTAGAAAAGAAAATGAAGGGTCACCTAAAATCTTGGACAAAGTTTACACACAAAGAAGTTACAGAGAAGGAAGCTAAAGATCTTTTTAAAGATAATCCATACAAAATTGAACTGATAGAAGAAATAGTTAAAAAAGGTGAAAAAATCACCCTATATACTTGTGGAAATTTTACAGATCTTTGTCGAGGAGGACATTGTGAGAATCCAGCAAAAGAAATTCTAAATGATTCATTCAAACTTTCACGAATAGCTGGCGCATACTGGAGAGGAAGTGAAGAGAACGCTATGCTTACCCGTATATATGGTTTAGCTTTTTCAACGAAGCTTGAACTTGATGATTATGAAACTATGAGAATAGAGGCTGAGAAAAGAGATCATAGAAAACTTGGAAAAGAAATGGGTATATTTACTTTTGATGAAGATGTAGGACCTGGTCTTCCACTTTGGCTTCCAAACGGGACTGTTATAACTGATGAATTAGAAAAACTTGCAAAGGAAACTGAATTCAAAGGTGGATATGTTCGTGTCAGAACTCCAAACATTGCTAAAGAGTCAATGTATAAAAAAAGTGGTCACTTACCATACTACGAAGAAAGTATGTTCCCTCCTATGGAATATGAAGGTGGAAAATACTATCTCAAGGCCATGAACTGTCCTCACCATCACAAGGTATTTAGTGCTGAACCTCGCACATACAAACAACTACCTCTACGACTTGCAGAATACGGAACATGTTATCGTCACGAAAAGTCTGGTGAATTATTTGGACTTATGAGAGTCCGAATGCTTGAGATGAATGATGCTCATATCTATTGTACAGAGGAACAATTCGCAGATGAATTCCGTGCTGTAAACGAAATGTACATGCATTATTTCAAAATCTTTGGTGTAGACAAATACATCATGCGTTTTTCAACTCACGATCCGAAGCGGCTTGGAGATAAATATGTAGATGATCCAGTTTTATGGAAAAAGACAGAGGACATGGTAAGAAATGTACTTATTGAATCAAAGATTCCATACATCGAGGTTCCAAACGAAGCAGCTTTCTATGGACCGAAGATCGACGTTCAAGTTTGGAGTGCTATTGGAAGAGAGTTTACACTAGCTACAAACCAAGTTGATTTCGCAGTTCCAAAGCGTTTTGATCTAGTCTACAAAGACAGTGATGGTGTAGAAAAGACACCTCTATGTATTCACCGAGCACCACTAGGAACTCATGAAAGATTCATCGGTTTCCTCATCGAGCACTTTGGTGGCAACTTCCCACTTTGGCTATCACCTACTCAGGTAAAGATAATCCCAGTTGGTGAAGCTCATCATGCAAAAGCAGTTGAAATATACGATGCACTTCGAGGAAACATGGTTCGCGCAGAAATAGATCTTTCTGATGAAGGTTTTGGTAAAAAGATACGCCAGGCAAAAGTCAGTCGAGCACCATACTTCATCATCATCGGTGACAAGGACATCGCTGTAGGAAAAGTAACTCTTGAGAGTCGAGACGCAGGACAAATCGGTCAGCTTGACGCAAGTGAGGTTATTTCAAAAATCGTCTCAGAGATTAAAGATAGGAAATAATATAAATTGATTAGCCAAACAAAAAACCGGCACTTAGCCGGTTTTTTGTTTATTTTATTTTGTCTTATTGAAGATTAAATATACAACCAGAAACAATAGAACCAGTATTACAAGAAACGATACCCAACCCCATGAAATACTAGGCAACGTGAGCAGAGATGCTGTAGGTGTTGGTGTAGGTGTAGCCTTAACAACTGCTGGCTTTGTAGTTTTTGCTGGTGCTTCAACATACTTAATTATTGTATTTGGTGCTTGGTAGTTTGTGTTTTGATAAGTATTTGCTGGTACTCCAACTAGTACACTATTTGAACAAGCTTGAGTTATAGTTTGTCCTCGAGAAGTTACGGACACAGAGGCTATCTTTGTTCCAGGAGCATTATATATAATTTCAAGTAAATTATTATATCCATTTACACTATCAGTTCCACTCCATCTATATGTATAACTACCACTTCCACCAGATGCATATGCTTGCCAAGAAACTTTAGTTCCTACAGGAGCAAACGCGGTGTTTGCAGAACATGATACAGTCAGAGGAGTATTGTAGTATCTATTATCATCGTAATAATTACGATTATAGTCACGATTATCATCATAAACCTCTACAGTAGAACAACTACGTGTCGTACTTCTACCTCCAGATCTTACAGTAACAGACGCTCTTTTTGTACCCGCATAATCATATGTCATTTTTGCACTCGAACCACTATCAGAAAGACCTTCTGTTCCTGACCATCTGATATTGTAGTCACCATTTCCGCCATGTACACTTGATCTCCAAGTTACAGTTTCTCCGACATTTGCAGAAGAATAATTTGGATAGCAAGAAACATCTAGATCACGATCGTAATCATAATCATTATAATAATCATCGTTATTATTGTCTGAACCATATACACTAACACTTCCACAATTTCTAGAGATTGTCTGCACTCCAGATACCACATTTACACTAGCTGATTTTGAACCACTAGAATTATATCTAATACTTGTACTAGGACCACTACCAGAAAGACCGTTTGAACCAGTCCAAGAAATATTATACACACCAGTACCACCACTTGCAGTAGCTCTCCAAGTAACTGTCTCTCCAATATTTGCATTAGTAAAATTTGGATAACAACTAACTTCTAGAGGTGCTATGTAATTATTATTATAAACATGTACTGGTGGAGGAGGAGCGTGATAAACAGGTGGAGGATAATAACCTGTACTTGGTACATGCGAATCATTATCACAAGCAAAAAGACACAAAGGATCATATAGTTGTTCTATTTGAAATGCCTTTGTACTAGCTGGATTTAGCAAGAATACCAGCGCAAATATAGCCAAAAATATAGTTTTTTTCATATAATTAATATGTATAAATTATCTAACTTAACACTATTGTATACCAAATTTTATTATATGTCAATAGTAGCTTTCTTTGCGTTTGACTGAATAAACATCTTTCTACTTGGCACGTCTGTACCCATAAGCATATCGAATACTTTATCAGCATCTTGAGCGTCATCGATGTTAACCTGACGAAGAATACGGTTCTCAGGATCCATAGTTGTTTCCCAAAGTTCATCAGCATTCATCTCTCCAAGTCCCTTATATCGTTGAATTGAAATCTTAGCTTTCTTACCTTCTATTTCAACCTCCTTTCCCTCTTCGACTTCCACCTCTTCTGGAACATTTTGAACATCAGAGTTATCAGTCACGTCATTCATTGCATCTATTTCTTTTCCAAGAGCTTTATTCTTTTCTTCTTCAGAATAGAAATACATTATTTCCTTACCTCTTTTTACTTTATAAAGTGGTGGCTGAGCAATATAAACAAATCCCCCTTCAATCAAGGGTTTGAAATATCTATAAAGTAGAGTCAAGATAAGAGTTCTGATGTGTGCACCGTCCACGTCGGCATCTGTTGCTAGAATAATTTTGTGATATCGAAGTTTACTTATATCAAAAGTATCTCCAATAGCTGTACCGAAAGCTAGAACTAGATTCTTAATCTGTTCTGAACCAAGCATTCGATCTAGTCTAGCTCGTTCAATGTTTAGAATCTTTCCTCGAAGTGGCAGGATAGCCTGAGTACGTCGATCGCGACCGGTCTTGGCTGTACCTCCCGCAGAGTCTCCCTCTACGATAAATAGTTCTGATTCTGAAGCATCATTTGTCTGACAATCAGCAAGTTTTCCAGGAAGTGTCATTCCCTCAAGAGCTCCTTTTCTTAAAACTGAATCCTTTGCAGCTTTGGCAGCCTTACGAGCTTTCATAGCAAGGAT
>CAYSPX010000019.1:0-8462 GCA_964433125.1 uncultured Candidatus Saccharibacteria bacterium
AGCGAATGCGTGAAAAAGCGGAAGAACTTGAAGAAGAAATGGTGGATGTTAGAAGGGAAGATAAGACTATCAGACCTTTTATCATACCTCACCAACCAGAACTTATCGGTGATATTTTAAATATACATTCATATAAAGTTATTAAAAATCATGTGGCTACTTCTAGAAAGGCTCATGTGAAAATGCGAAGAAATAATCACCTCCTTCTTCGTGGTCCAAATGGTATTGGAAAAAGTACTTTACTTGAAACTATTGCAAAGTCACAAACACTGGGTGAAAAGTCTGGAGCAATAATCGCTGAAGATGTGCGAGTTGGATACTATAGACAGGATTTTTCTACTTTAAATTTTGATCAGACCGTACGCGAATCCCTTCTTGATGTAACAGTAAAGAAAAACGAAGAAGATATGAGAACGGTGGCGGCAGGTTTCCTTATTACTGCAGATGTTATAAATACTAAAATTGGCAGTCTTTCAGAAGGTCAAAAGGGTCTTGTAGCTTTTGCACGACTCGTCCTCGAGCGTCCAGGACTTCTCATTCTCGACGAGCCAACAAATCATATCAATTTCCGCCATCTCCCTATCATCGCTGAAGCTTTGAATAAATACGAAGGTGCAATGATACTTGTTTCCCACGTGCCAGAGTTTGTGGAGAAAATACGAATTGATGAAGTATTAGATCTAGAAAAATAGTATAATAGGTGTATGAAATATTGGCTTGTAAAATCAGAAGGGGATTGTTATTCAATAGACGACTTTAAAAAGGATAAGGTGACTGTGTGGACTGGAGTTAGAAATTTTCAAGCACGAAACTATATGAGAGATGAGATGAAGGTGGGGGATGGTGTGCTTTTTTATCATTCAAACTCCGAACCAAATGGTGTGTATGGTATTGCAAAGGTTTCAAGTAAGCCACACGAAGATCTAACAGCTCTAGATCCAAACGATGAACACTATGATGCGGACTCTATTATGAATCAGTTTGAAGGGAAGGATCCTACATGGATGTGTGTTGATTTATCTTTTGTAAAAAAGTTTACAAAGCCAGTTACGCTAGAGGAAATTAAAAAAGATAAAGATCTAAAAAAGATGGAAGTGGCAAAGGTGGGGCAGAGACTTTCGGTGATGCCGGTGGAAGAGGGGCATTTTAAAAAAATAATTTCTTTGTAATGCACTTCATCTACATCCTAAAATGCTCAGACGGAACACTCTATACAGGTTATACAAATAATTTAGAGAAAAGAATTGAAACTCATAATGATGGAAAAGGGGCAAAATATACTAGAGGCCGGCGGCCTGTAAAAATGGTTTATTCTGAAAAATTTCACTCAAAAAGCAAAGCTTTAAAAAGAGAGTGGGAGATAAAAAAGATGGAAAGAGTGGAAAAAATAAATTTGCTCGGTAAGGATATGTTATAATATTGCTATGATAAAAAATAAATACTTTTTAAAACCTATCTTTTTGTTTGTAATAGCTCTTACATTTATTTTTCCATTATTAAGTCATGCAAAATCTGTGGCAACGACTACGCCAAGCATTATTTCATCTAAGGGAAATAATTTAGAAAGACAAAAGGATAGAGCTTTAAAAAATATTGATAAAGAAATTAAAAAATTAAATAAAGATAAGAAGAATAAAGAAAATCCTAAACACATAGAGTCACTTAAGGAAATTAAGGTAAAGGTTTCTTCAGCTAAAGATGTAAAGGAGATACAAAAACTTATAAAGAAAGCTAGAGATGCTGCTAGAGAAGTAAAAAAGGTAAAAAATTCAATTAAAAAGTAGAAGTGGTTATTAACATTTATTCTTATTTTAAGGGTCGTTTTTGTGTTAAAATATGGAGATGAAAAGATATATACAGGTTTTTTTGTTTGTGGTGGTGGTATGCTTTGGATTTGTGTTACCTAAAACCACACAGGCGGGGTATCAGTATGTTAGTGAATTTGGAAGTTCGGGAAGTGGTGACGGACAATTTTTGGGTATGTTAGGGATTGCCATATCTACTAGTACTGGAAATATTTTTGTAACAGATAGTTACCGGGTTCAGGTATTTAATTCTTCTGGAACGTTTCTAACTAAATTTGGTACTGGAGGTAGCGGTAATGGACAATTTAATATCGTAACCGGTATTGCTCTAGATTCAATGGGAAATATTTTTGTAGCAGAATATAATAACAACCGTGTTCAAAAATTTAATTCTTCCGGTGTATACCAATCAAAATTTGGTACTTCTGGTACAGGTAATGGTCAATTCAATCAGCCCTATGGTATAGCTATTTCTACCTCGACAGGAAATATATACATAGTAGATAAAGTAAATACTCGTGTTCAAGTTTTTAACTCCGCTGGAGTTTACCAAAGTCAATTTGGAAGTTCGGGAAGTGGTGACGGACAATTTGGAGGAGGGTTTGGAAACGGTCCATATGGTATTGCACTCGATAGTAGTGATAATGTTTATGTTGTAGATAACGGCAATAGTAGAGTTCAAAAATTTAATTCTTCCGGTGTATACCAATCAAAATTTGGTACATCTGGCACGGGTAATGGTCAATTCAATGACCCTGCTGGTATAGCAATATCAACAAGTACAGGAGACATATTCGTGAATGATTCAGGCGGTGAGCGTGTCCAGGTTTTTAACTCCGCTGGAGTTTACCAAAGTCAATTTGGAAGTGAGGGAAGTGGGGACGGACAGTTTGAATATAATTTTGGTATAGCTTTAGATTCTGCAAATAATGTTTATGTTACAGATCATCAAAATATGGTAGTTCAAAAGTTTTCTTATTTTGTTATCGTTAAACCAACAATTACCACTTCGGGAAGTTCGTCGGTAGGTAGTACTAAAGCAACACTTAACGGAATAATTAGTAATTTGGGAAATGAGAGTTCTACTCAACATGGTTTTGCTTACGGAACTTCAACTGACCTCTCAATTGTCATAGCAACAACGACGTTAGGAACAAAATCCTCCACCGGTAGCTTCACTTCTGCTATTATTGGATTGACTGAGGCAACAACATACTATGTTCGAGCATATGCAACAAATTCTGAAGGTACAGGATATGGAAGTATTGAGAGTTTTACTACAGCAGTACCAACTGCCATTTCTTCCTGTGCGGAATTGCAAAATATGAATAACAATCTCGCTAATGATTATTTTCTTGCCAGTGATATAGACTGTTCCGATACTGTAAACTGGAATAGCGGTGAGGGATTTGAACCAGTGGGAACAAGCGTAGCTCCTTTTACCGGTTCCCTAGATGGAGCCGGATACACAATTTCTAATCTAATCATAAACAGACCTGCTGATGATTATGTCGGTTTGATCGGCTATGGAGATGAAAACACTTTTCATGATCTTACCATCACTGGATCAGTAACAGGTTTAAATTTTACAGGTGCCTTGGTTGGAGCAATGGAAGGCGGAAGTATACTCATAGATAATGTACATATTGAAGCTAATGTTGTATCTGCTGGAGAAAACTATATCGGAGGTATGATTGGATATGCAGAAACGACAAATGAAACTCTTACTATCACTGCCTCCTCCATGTCTGGAGATATTACAGTTGTAAGTGCTACTGGAGCAGAAAGTATCGGTGGATTTATAGGATATACATATACTGGTAACGTAAGTCCAACCATAGAAAATAGTCACAACTCAGGTAATATAAACGTTACAGCAGGAACAGATGTTGAATACGGTGTCGGTGGACTTGTCGGATACAGTGATAGTGTGCTAGATATCACTGATAGCTATAACTCCGGTAATCTAAATGTTGTTGCTGGAACATACGTTGATCAGGGTATTGGTGGACTTCTCGGCCTCTCTTACTCTGGAGGAAATATCTCTGGAAGTTACAATATCGGTGATATAAACGTAACAGCGGGTACGTATATAGATTATGGTGTCGGTGGTCTCTTTGGATACTCAGATGACGATACAACTATCACTAACAGCTTCTCTCAAGGAAATATAAATATCAACTCTGGTAGCACTGTATCATATGTTGGAGGTTTGCTCGGTATATGGGACTACTCATCACTTTCCATCTCCGACACATACTCTTCCACAGACATTACGATCAACGCTTCCTCTACCATAACTGGTGTGGGAGGATTCATAGGAGCTTTACAAGATACTGGTGCTGTAATATCAGAATCATTCTCATCTGGTCTGGTATCCGCTACATCAGATACACTAGATTATGCAAACATAGGAGGATTTATGGGTGAATATACTGACAGTACTCTCTCACTCATATATTATGACAAAACCAATTCAAACCAAAATCTATGTATATCATCAATTGATCCAGATCCAGTGAGCTGTACCGCCATCGAAAGCAATTCCACATACTTCCTCGGCAACAACACCAGTGAACCCATGGCTTCATGGAACTTCTCTACCATATGGTCTACTGTATCAGGTAAGTTACCAATACTCACTGCTCTAGCTTCTCCATACACTACATTAACTACTTCATCAGCATCATCAGTTACTAAAACAGGAGCAGTACTAAACGCTACCATCTCCACACTCTCTGGTGGTTCCAGTGCTACAGTACGAGGTTTCGCTTGGGGTACATCAAGTACATACTCTGCTACAACTACATCATCTGGTAGTTTTAGTGCCGGAGCATTTACCACAACTCTATCTGACCTTACCTGTAACACTACCTACCACTTCCGTGCATATGCTACAAACCCAAGTACTACAGGGTTTAGTTCTGATGCAACCTTCACAACAGAAGCTTGTGCTACTGCTAGTAGTGGTGGTGGAGGGAGAGGATCTGGTTCTAGAGCTAGAGTGGTTCCATCACCAATCGCAACTACTACACCTACTACAATACAAATACCTAAACTACTACTAAACCTCAAACTGGGTGATTCCAATCCAGAAGTCACGACTCTACAAACCATACTCGTATCTCTAGGCTTCCTCAAAGTCTCTCCTACAGGATACTTTGGAATACTTACAGAAACTGCTCTAAAAGCATATCAAGTATCCAAAGGTCTACCTCCTGTAGGTGTAGTGGGACCACTTACGAGAGATTCTCTCAACTCACTGACACCCACTTCACTGCCCGTTACCACACCTACAAATCCCATACCTCCTGCAACTACAACACTAAGTATATATACTCGTAATCTAGACATAGGTTCTACAGGAGACGATGTTCGTGCTCTACAATCCTTCCTTACATCTAAAGGATATACAGTACCTAGTACTGGATACTTCGGACCACTTACTCAATCTGCTCTTGCTAAGTTCCAGAAGGACAATGGTATTAGTCCTGCGGTAGGATACTTTGGACCGGTGACGAGGGGGAGGGTGAGGTAGGGCTTTACAAAATATAAAAATATTTGTATTCTTTTTTTTAGACTTATGAAAAGTTCACTCTTTGGTCTGTCGATGCTTGCACTTGCATCGATCACCAGTATTTTAGTAGGGCTCACGAATCCCACAAACAGGGTAGAGCCGATAGGTTTGGGCCTATCATTCGCCCTCTTCACCCTGGTGAAGGTCCGCCACCACCTCAGACGCTCAGGCGTTTAAAAAGCATGCTAATATAGCATGCCGCCACACAAATCTTCCGTCACACCCCTTGCGGTTAGTGGTGGAATTTTTTTATATTTGTTTAAATATTAGTACCCGCCACCCACCCTGTAGTCCAGCACAATTGCAAACTATATCCACCAGAAGGCCTATCTATATTCAAAACATCGCCAACTATATACAGGTTCTCTATTATTTTTGATTGCATTGTTTTGAAATCAACTTCAGTGAGATCAACACCACCTGATGAAACAACAGCTTTATCTGAACCAAGCAAGTTACTTACATTCATTGGTACACCTTTTATTATCTCTATAAGTTTCATTCTTTCTTCTCGTGATATTGCATTGTTTATCTTCTCCTCATCTATTTTTGCTAAACTAAGTACTGTCGAAACTAGAGAGGATGGAATAAAGGACCCAAGTGAATTTTTGATTTTCTTTTTATCATCTATTTTAAAAAGTTCTTGCAAACGAGAATTCATCATTCCATGATCAAGAGAGGGAAGAAGATCGAGTTTTATTTCTACTTCACCGTATTTCAAAAGTTCACCAACATCACTACTCATGTTTAAAACTGTAGGCCCACTAATACCAAAGTGTGTAAAGAGTAATTTACCTTTATGTGATTCTTGCTTTTGATTATTTTGGAAGGTTGTTAGTTTAATGTCCTGTAGAGTTACACCGGAAAGTGCTTTTACCCAAGTATCACTAAGCGCTATCGGCACAAGAGCTTCGTTTGATGCTATTACATTGTGACCTATTTCCTTTAGCCATACAAATCCTTCACCAGTAGAGCCTGTTTCTGGTCTTGATGTTCCGCCTGTTGCTACTATATATTTATGTGCCCTTACTATTTCTCCATTTTTTAGTTTAACGCCCGTTATTTTATTTCCATCTTTCTCAAAACCAGAAACTGCTGCATTTGTTTTTATTTCCACCCCACCGCGCTTCATCTTATTTACCAAAACATCCCATACTGATTGAGCTGAATTACTAACAGGGAAGACACGGTTTTCTGCTTCGACTTTGGTTGGCATACCCTCTACACAGGTTATACAAATAATTTAGAGAAAAGAATTGAGGCTCATAATGATGGAAAAGGGGCAAAATATACTAGAGGTCGTCGGCCTGTAAAAATGGTTTACTCAGAAAAATTTCGCTCAAAAAGTAAGGCCTTGAAAAGGGAGTGGGAGATAAAAAAGATGGAAAGGTTGGAGAAGATTCAGCTTGTAGGTAGTAATATGATATAATATTGTTATATGATAAATAATAAATATTTTCTAAAACCTATCTTTTTGTTTGTAATAATATTTACATTTATTTTCCCATTATCAAGTCATGCAAAAGTTGTAGCAAGTACAACATCTACCACCATTTCACATAAGGGAAATAATTTAGAAAGACAAAAAGAAAGTGCTATAAAAAATATTGATAAAGAAATTAAAAAATTAACTAAAAACAAGAAAAATAAAGAAAATCCGAAGCATGTAGAGTCCTTAAAAGAGACTAAGGCAAAGATTTCTTCAGCCAAAGATGTAAAAGAAATACAAAAACTAATAAAAAAAGCGAGAGGTGATGGTAGAGAAGTAAGAAAGGTAAAAAATTCAGATAAAAAAGCTGAGGCAGTTAAGGTAAAAACGGAAAATCCTCAAAATTAATTTTTCGTAACGATAATCTATGCTATAATATTTACATGCTAAGTAAAAACTTTTTTTTAAGGCCCATCTTTCTTTCTGCTGTTTTAGTATTTTCTTTATTTGTGTTTCCTAAAATAGCTTTCGGCGCATATTTTTATGTGAGTCAGTTTGGAAGTTATGGTACGGGGAATGGGGCTTTTGTTAACCCACTTTTTATAGCAATTTCTACGACTACAGGTGATATATTCGTTACTGATACAAATAATAGTCGGATACAAAAGTTTAATTCTTCCGGTGTATATCAAAGCCAGTTTGGAACTGCTGGTTCAGGAAACGGACAATTCAACTCTCCTCGTGGAATCGCTCTTGATCCAACAGGAAATATTTATGTAGTAGATAAAGGTAATAATCGCGTACAAAAGTTTAACTCCTCGGGTGTATATCAAAGCCAGTTTGGAACTGCTGGTTCAGGAAACGGACAATTCAACACTCCTCGTGGAATCGCTCTTGATCCAACAGGAAATATTTATGTAGTAGATAGTTTAAATGCACGCATTCAAGTTTTTAATTCATCTGGAGTTTATCAAAGTCAGTTTGGTAGTGTTGGAAGTGGAAATGGACAGTTCGGTAGTGCTTTCGGTAATGGTCCACATGGTATTGCGCTAGATAATACCGATAATATATTTGTTACTGATCCCTTAAATAATCGTGTGCAAAAGTTTAACTCCTCTGGCGTATATCAAAGTCAGTTTGGAAGTATTGGTACAGGGGACGGTAATCTTGAATCCCCATTAGGAATTACTATTTCCACATCAACTAGAAATATATTTGTAACTGATAGCGGTAATTACCGAGTCCAAGTTTTTAGTGAAAATGGAGTATATCAAAGTCAGTTCGGTAGTCGAGGAAGTGGTAATGGAAGTTTCGAGTCTCTTTATGGTATTGCGCTAGATAATACAGGATATGTATACGTTTCAGATTTTTATAATTCTAACTTTGCACGGATACAGAGGTTCTCTCCTGAAACATCGCCAAGTATTACGACTTCTGCTGTTTCATCAATCAATCTTACTTCTGTTAGTTTAAATGGATTGATGAATAATACGGGTGGTCTTGACTCCACCCAACACGGCTTCGCTTACGGAACATCAGCAGATCTTTCAACCGTCATAGCTACTACAACCCTCGGTACCAAGTCAGGTACTGGAGCTTTCACTAGTGACATCACTGGACTAACAGACGGTACTACCTATTATGTCCGAGC
>CAYSPX010000020.1:0-8417 GCA_964433125.1 uncultured Candidatus Saccharibacteria bacterium
TCCTTTTGAATCACTACGAGTGACTCTATTTGCTGTCCAATACATTAACCGAAATATATGAAAAAGTCTATATTTCGAGGTATAATATGTAAATGTCATTTAAGAGAATATTTTTCTATTTAGTTGTGATAGTTGCTATTTCTATACCAGCATATCAATACGTGGAAAATCACAGACCTTGTGCAGCTCCTATTTTATATAAAATTGGTAAAATTGATCCAGGTTTTAAAATCAGTGAAAAAGATTTTTTAAATAAAATTGAAACTGCATCAAATATTTGGGAAAAATCTATGAACAAAAATCTTTTTGAGTATGATCCAAATGCTAAATTGACTATCAATCTCGTCTATGATTATAGACAAGAGACTACCAATCTGCGCAATGTTATTGATAAAAAGAATGAAGTTGCCGACTCTGTAAAAGAAGAATTTTTGGCTTTAACAAAGAAGTATGAAATAGATAAAGACTCGTATGAGCAAGCAGTCACTGATTTTAATAGGGATGTAAATACTTTTAGTAAAAGAGAATATGAAGCTAGAAGAAAAGTTGTTGAGGAGCAAAGAGTCGCTTTAAACCTATTATCACAACAAATAAATTCATATGTAAGTAAATACAATACAATAGTAAGAGATATAAATACTGATGTAAATGTAGTAAATGAAAATGCGGGAGAAATAGAGCAGGGTCTATACACTCGTAACCTTTCAGAAGAAAAGATAGATATTTTTGAATATGAAAATGAGACAAAACTTGTGCGAGTAGTAACACATGAACTTGGACACGCTATAGGACTAGAACATAATTTAAACTCACAATCTATAATGTATGAGTTGAATAGTGGAAGTAGTCTAGTCCCATCAGTTGATGATATAATTGCAATGAAACAAGTTTGTAGAGTTAAATAATTTTTATGAGTCTTTTATTTTTTAAAAAAGAAAATACGAAACCCTTGGTGATAATATTCGTGGTGTTTATATTAATAATTGGAGCATTTTATTTTACATATAGATTAAAGGTCGCACATGACAGTTTTGAAAGCTATTCAAAATATCTAAACTGCATGCAGACTTCAGCACGAACTGAGACTACTGGTATATGCCTATTGCCAACAGGGGAAAGTATTAAAATACTCAAAGCAGAAAATGGTCGTTGGTATAAAAATGGTTCATTTGCATTTCCGTAGATTCAAGCGATTTGTGTGAAAATGTGTTAATATATAATGTATGAAAAAATATTATAAATATGGGCTTTTTCTGTTTGGTTTAGTTGTTCTATATCTAATCTTCTTCCGTTCATCTTCAAGTATTAGCGACACCATGGTTGTAGGTCCAAAGGATTTTTCTGTTAAATTGTCTGTAGTTGGTACGGTCGAAGCACCCAAGACGGTCAATCTCGGTTTTTCACAAAGTGGAAGAATATCTAGTGTAAATGCTGATGTTGGAGATACGGTAAGTGTAGGAACCATACTTGCAAATATTGAAAACGGGGATCTCCGAGCTAGTTTGATTCAGAAACAGGCTACTCTAGAAAAGGAGCGTGCAAATCTAGCTACAAAAATTCAGGGAACTCGACCTGAGGAGCTTTCTATTTCTACACAAAAATATGACGATGCTGTAACTGCATACATCACAGCACTTCATACTGCATATCTCAAAACAGAATCCGCAATACTTACAGAAGTGGATGAGGTTTTTACAAATGGTAGTAGTGTAAATCCAACTATTGATATCGCTGATGGCTATAAAAAGAAAGAAGATGCGATAAACCTGCGACGTTTGATAATGACAGAGAAGCTAGTTGTGTGGAAAAATGTGATTAATAGTCTAGACTTGGATCCATCAAATCAATCTAAATTAATAGAATCACAGAGGGTATCTGCGGATAGTTTTGGATGGGCCAAGATTCTAGTAAGTGAACTAGCTGATATTGCTGCGGACCTCGATACTAACATGGGCTTTACTCAAACTGAGATCGATGCATATCGTGTGGCTATAAACGACGCTGGTCAGGAAATACAATCAGCTAGTCTAACTTTTGACACAGCACAAGCTTCGCTAAATACTGCTAGAAATAACCTCTCATTGTTAAAAGCAGGCTCTACACAAAACGAACTTGATGCTCAAAACGCTATTGTAAGAGCTGCTGAGGCAGACGTATTAAATGCTCAATCACAGTTAAATAAAACTATAGTGATGGCGCCATTTGATGGAATAGTTACAAAGATGGATGCGAAAGTGGGAGAAATAGTTAGTTCAAACACATCAAATATTAGTATGATAAGTAACGGATTATTTTTAATTAAAAGTAATGTGCCAGAAGTATATATTTCCAATCTAAAAGTGGGAAATACAGCTTCAGCAACTCTTGATGCTTTTGGTCCAAACAAGTCATTTCCTCTAAAGGTTATTGCAATTGATCCAGCGCAAACAGAGGTCAATGGTGTTTCCAATTACAAAACCACTCTGCAATTTTTATCAGAAGATAAAATGGTTCGACCAGGTATGACTGCAAATGTTGTGATAACTACTGATGAAATACCCAACTCTTTCGTTGTGCCACTGGGCTCAGTATTTACTAAGGATGGTAAAAAGTTTGTACAAATCAAAAGGGGTGGTGATTATGTAGACCAGGTTGTGGAAATCGGAAGTACCTCTTCTATCGGTGAAGTACAAATAGTCTCAGGTTTGAAGGATGGTGATGTTGTAATGTTAAACCCAAAATAATAAATAATGCCTTCACTATTAGATTTTAGAATTGGATTTTATCTGGCAATACGTCAGATAAAAAGATCAAGCTTATGGACAACTGGTTTGATTGTTTTTGTTATGCTTTTAACTTTTCTAAATCTAGTCGGGGTGACTGGTATTCTAGTGGGACTTGTGCAGGGTATAGGTAGGGGATATAAAGAACAATTTACCGGAGATGTTTTTATCTCTCCACTTGATACTGATAGTTATATTAAAAACAGTCCACAACTAATTGCTTTTATAAAAGACTTACCTCAGGTTGAAATAATGGATGCTCGCTATACTGCAGGTGCAAAGGTAGAAGCAAACTATAAGAGTGTTACGGATCCAAATGAAAAGACCAACTCTGTCAGCGGTACTATGGCTGGTATAGATATTCTCAATGCTGATAAGTTTTCGGGAATTTCAAAATATATCATAGAAGGTTCGTATTTATCACCTGGAGACTATGATCAGATTATTCTTGGATCAGAATTTCTCGAGCAGTATTCTTTTGGGGGCCCTCGTCAGGGTGGAATACCATCACTTAGAAATATTCGTGCGGGATCAACAGTTAGACTTACTATAAACGGTCAACAAAGAGAAGTAATAGTAAAGGGAATAGTGAAGGGTGCTGGAGGTAACTTGTCACAGAGAATGTTTATAAATCAGAGTCAACTTATTAGTCTAAACAATGTAAATGATTATAGTGTTCAAGAAATAGGAATCAAACTAAAACCAGGTGTAGATCCAATCGTTTTCAAAGATTTGCTTGTTAAAAGTAATTTAGAACAAATTGCCAAAATTCAAACAAATGAAGAAGCAACACCGAGTGGTGTAGCTCAAATCACCGCAACATTTGCTGCGATTGGAAATGTCGTGAGTTCGATTGGACTAGTTGTGGCATCTATTACAATATTTATTGTTATTTTCGTAAATGCTTTGACTCGAAGAAAGTTTATCGGAATTCTAAAAGGTATTGGGATATCTGGTGAAGCTATCGAGATCTCATATATTTTCCAATCATTATTCTATGCTATTAGTGGTTCTGGACTAGGACTCATTCTCCTTTATTTTATTGTTTTACCTATAAACACTGCTCACCCTATCGTATTGCCTTTGGGACAAGTTGTGATCTATGCGCCAGTTGCTGGTACATTTTTCCGAGTAGCGCTTCTTGTACTTGCTACTATGATTGCTGGATATATTCCTGCTAGAATGATAGTTAAAAGAAACACCCTAGATTCAATCTTGGGAAGAAATTAATTTTATGTTAAAAGTAACAAATCTTACAAAATCTTTTAAGAATGGTGATATGCAAACTCAGGTATTGAAGGGTATTGATTTTGAGGCACAAGATGGAGAGTTTATAGCAATCATGGGACGATCAGGTGCTGGTAAAAGTACTTTTATGTATCAAATGAGTTTATTAGATGAACCGACTAGTGGTCAGATATTTATCGATGGCCAGGAGGTTCACTATTTATCTGAAAGAGAAAAGATGGCTTTCCGTTTGGCAAAGTTTGGATATGTGTTTCAGGACTATGCACTTTTGCCAGAACTTACTGCTGTAGAAAATGTAGCACTACCTTTGCTTATGGAAAATATTTCACCTGAACAAGCTATGGACATGGCAACAAATGCTCTGGTGCAGGTGGGTATGGGGAAACGCCTAAACAACCTACCGAGTCAGTTGTCTGGTGGTGAACAACAAAGAGTAAGTATTTCTCGGGCTATAGCACACAGACCAGATATACTTTTTGCCGATGAACCAACTGCGAACCTAGATGGTGAATCGTCAAAAGTGGTTATGGATATATTCAAAGACCTACATAAGCAAGGTCAGACCATTATCATGGTTACTCATGAGGAGGAGTATGGAAAAATGGCTCAGAGGATAGTGAGACTTGATGATGGGAGGATTGTGAGTTAGTAAGCATTTAATTTTATTTATTTGTATAATACCCCTTATATGTACGATGCACGGATATTTATTTCTGATTTAAATACTGTTAAAGAAGCTTTAGTTAAAAACAAAGCTATTTATAGAGGTGAATATGTTATACATGATTCGATATTTGAATTAAAGAATTCTGATATGGGTATCGATAAAGTATTTATGAGATTGAGGTCTGTGCCCGTAAATATCTGGAATGAAAAACCTTTTATAGTCGTAGTTAAACAAACAGAATTAAAAAGAGTCGGAAAGCAATCAATTATACCGTTTAAAGAACAATTCGATACAGAACAACAAGCAAAGGATTTTATAAATAAAAATTATCTTAATAAATTTAAATTTCTATATGAGTTCGATAGGATGGGTTGGCAATTTGATATGGGTGAAGATCAAATAGATTTAGAGGATATTGAAGGATTGTATTCTGTTGAGTTTAAATCAAAATCAGAGACTGGTCTACGTAATCTATTGAAAAAGTTTGATATTAATTTGGAGACAGTTATAAAATCTCCATCTGTTGTGGAAATAAAAAAGTTATTGAAAAGGTAATTACCTATTTGTCTTCCTCCCCCTCAAAATAATAAAAGTCATAAAAGTGTTGGAGGTTATCATTACTATAGAATGTAGAGTCGTCGCTATATTGTACGCTTGCAGTGAAAATAGCATAAGTATATGGCGCAAAACATTCATACTATATAAAATCGGAGTTTCTGTTTGTGGATGAAGCCAGGTTTTGCGAAGTGTTGGGATAAAAGCTATCAAATCTATACTCACTGCAATGATTACAGATATTGTCGGGTCATTGGTAATTATCCAGGGAATAATTCCAAGCAAAGCAATTATAAGAAAAAGAGTATCAATCTTTTTTATTTTCTTGAAACCGTATTGAAGTGAAAAAATAAAAATTATTATGGTAAAAATTTCGGAAGCGGCTGTCGGTAGGGCACCAATACCAGCGCCCCTACTTATTTGTCCAAAGAAAATGATGCATGAGACAATAGACCATACAAACCATGTATATGGATGCGGTTCAACTCTTCTTTTCACAATGTCCATGAGATACGGTACATTACCCACAATAGCTAGAAGTGCTGCGATGATTGCAATAGTCTCTTTCATTTAGAATATTATAACATATAGACAATTATCTTTTTCGAAGCTATAGTTGTTGTGAAAGTTCATCGATGAGGTTTGTAAAGGCTATCGCTTATGCGATCCTGCTTTTCGTCACGCAGGCAAAGGGTGACGGTGTTGCGAACACGAATACTTCCTCAGGGAAGGTTGTCGTGGTGTTGGGTGATGAGACCGCTACAGGTCTTGCAATCAGTCTCGTCAAACTCTTTGAGAAAGAAAAGACGATTCAGATCGTGGACTCCGGGCGTCCGGGTGAAATATCCATGTTCACCTTGGCTCGGGTTGGGGGAGAGGTTTTACCTCTTTCTCCCAGCGTCGTCGTTATGTCTATCGGCCGTTATGATTTGATTCATGGTCGGTATGAGCTCGAGTCTGCACTAAACACTGCGCTTGTCAAAGCGAGGTGCGAGGATGTGGGCGCAAAGGTTATCATGGTGGATCCGAAGCAATTCGGTGAAACCCTAGATAAAGTGGTCTATGACCGCATCGCTGTCGACCTGCAGGTCAATATAAACAAGTTCCTACGTGGGGAGCCGAAGGAGCCGGTCCTCACGGTGGAGCTTGTCGACGATCCGAGGAAGATGAGTCCTCGGATGACTATTGCCTGGGCATCTGAACCTGGGGTGGTGTACGAGCTCATTGAGCCGTACCCGTTTGGCACAATTGTGGGCTGGAATACTGTCCGTACAGTTACGGGTGGTGTCGGTGAGATAAAGATCTCTGTTTCGGCTACTAGTCAACTCTCACTATATAGAGTGAGAGCATCATGGGAACAATGAAAACGAAAAAAGTTCCCGACACTCCCGAGGCGCATATGTCTCGGGATTTTTCTTTGTAAATTTTGTCTATTTTTTGTATAATAAAATAAATGAAAAAAATAATATTAAAGTATCTGGACATGTTTGATAATTGTGTTTATGGTTTGGAAAAATATGCACCAGCTGTGCTTCGTATTGGTATGGCTATGATTATGTTGTGGTTTAGTGCTCAACAATTTTTGAATCCACAATATTGGACTGCATATGTCCCACAGTACATCATCTCATTATCAGGCATTGATGCATTGTATTTAGTATATATGAATGCTAGTTTTGAGCTTGTATTCGGTTTACTTTTGACATTTGGTATCCTAACTCGTATATCAGCACTACTTCTTTCTTTGCATCTATTTCATATAGTAATAGTTGTAGGATATAACGAGACAGGCATCAGGGATTTGGGATTGGCTATAGCTACGCTAGTTGTTTTTATGAATGGTACTGATATACTTTGTTTATGGAAACAAGACACAATTCAAAACGTCTAGGGATTATTATTGGAGTATTGGCAGTATTGATTGTCGGTATAGTTTCAGTTTTTGCAGGTAGAAAGGATATAAGTACGGCAGAAACTATCGTACCAAGTACTATCGCAACTCCATCAGATATCAAGAAACTAACTACATACAAGGATGGTAACTATTCTGCCATAGGCTCATATATGTCTCCAGGTGGTTTGGATAAAGTGGGTGTTGCAGTTGTGCTCGATAAGGACATAATAACTGAGATCATCGTTTCGCCAATGGGTGGAAATGAGACTTCTGATAAATATCTAGAGACTTTTGTAAAATCATACAAAACATTTGTAGTTGGAAAAAGTATAACAGATCTAAAACTAGGAAAGGTATCAGGTGCCTCACTTACCCCAATTGGATTCAATGATGCTATTGAACAAATCAAACTACAAGCAAAAGCATAATTACTGATGCAATTTACATTTGAAGCTATAGGTACAAAATGGGTTATAGATACTTATCAGGATTTAGATCAGAAAAGGGAAGCTGATCTTTTTCTTAGTATAAAAAATAGAATAGAAGAATTTGATATAAACTATTCACGCTTCAGAGAAGATTCGCTTGTGACAGAAATTTCAAAGAAAGCAGGTCGGTATACTTTGCCACACGATGCGCAGCCTATGTTTGATTTGTATTTTGATTTATATAAAAGAACAAGGGGTCTGGTAACTCCACTTATAGGCAATCTCATTTCAGATGCTGGATATGATGCGAAGTATTCTTTGAAGCAAAAAGAAAAATTGTATCCAGCACCAGCTTGGGAGGATGTCATCAAATATAATTTCCCAATGCTCGATGTGAAGGAGCCCGTGCTACTAGACCTCGGTGCTATGGGTAAAGGATATCTTGTAGATATTGTTTCAAAAGTGATCGAGCAAGGTGGGTGCTATGAATATTGTGTCGATGCAGGTGGTGATATTTTTTATAAAAATAAAGAGATACTAAAAGTGGGACTTGAGAATCCTGATAATACAGAGCAGGTGGTAGGTGTGTGCGAATTAAGAAATGAAAGTATTTGTGGATCCGCAGGACACAGACGTGCCTGGGGAGATTTTACGCATATCATAAATCCCAAGAGTATGACTTCACCGAAGGAAATAAAAGCAGTGTGGGTAGTAGCCAAATCAGCAATGCTTGCCGATGCACTCACTACCTGTTTGTTTTTTGTAGAGCCGGAAGCCTTGAAAGATTATGATTTTGAATATGTGATTTTGTTTGCGGATAATACGGTGAAGAAGTCGGAGGGGTGGAGAGGGGAGGTTTTTGT
>CAYSPX010000021.1:0-8375 GCA_964433125.1 uncultured Candidatus Saccharibacteria bacterium
TTCGCCCCCGCCGAAAACTTCTTCTGGTGGCTCATTCTACCGCTCATCACATTGTTTTTTGTGTAACTTCAATCAAATTGCATTTTCTTTTAGCAAGAGTATAATATTATATATGCTAAGAAAAATATCTATATTTATAGCCGTATTATTTATAATCCCTTTTCTAATCCCATCAATAACTTTTGCAGGTGAATTGGTTGTTGCTGAGCAAACAACACTGAAAACAAATAAGTCTCAAAATAACGATTTGAGCAATGAAATAACACCTTATGCATATGCTGGAATCGCAACACTAACGATTTTCGCTGATCCCACTTCATCAACGATTGGGTCAAGTGGTTTGAGTTATGATTTAGGAACACATGCATTTATCACAGTGAAAAATATTTCAACCTCAAACATCACTATTGGGAAGCTTGGGTCAATAGCTCCTGGTAAAACAGTGTCTATTGGGACTTGGGGTAATAAAACAGAACACAAGGGACTCTGGTACAATCTTGAGGCATATTATGTGTATAAAAATAATGCATATTCTAAAAGAGTGTCCTATTCAATTGCATTAGATGAAACAACTCTTGCTACACTCAATACATATATAAAAAATAACGACTACTGGTCTAATACTAGCAACTGTTCTAGTTTTGCGGCGAGTGCATGGAATAGTGTAGCTTCCTCAGGCGACAAAATTAGTGCTGGAGTACCAAAAACACCCAAAAACCTAGCAAATAACATCAAGTCTAAATGGCCAGAACAATATAGAACTGGTCTTTCTGTTCCTTACAACTATGTTGTGTATTATGCTCAAGGAAATGGAACACCACTTAAAAGCACAACCTTTAAGTAAAAACTATGCATTTATTTAAAAATCCTGGAATTGTAGTTCTCCTACTTGTTGCGAGTTTTATTTTATTTTACTTAGCTAATTCTCATAGTATCGCTAGTAGATTGGTCAACTTAATTTCCCCTTGTAAACAAGACCCAACAAATTCATTCCCTTGTTATGGAGGGTATGATATAGCCCTTATGCTCATAAGCGCCCTATTGGCACTTAGCTTTGTCATCATCTTGGCGCTTCATTACATTCGGCACTGATTATATTTAGGGAATAGTAGCTGACTCCAATCCAATCCCTCTTCGCCCCCGCAGAAAACTTTTTCTGGTGGCTCATTCTACCGCTCATTACTTTGTTTTTCGTGTAAATATCGGGCGTATACCCATTTCCTCATTTCCAATATTTCGTGAAAAATTTTAGGAAAATGTTACAATTGAATGATGAAAACAATCGACGAACAAAGTAAAGAGCGTGCTATTAAACTTTTTGATAGTCACGAATTTGCAATGTTCGAAGTGGGAACCACACAAGGTCTGCAACAGATACACGAGTATCTTTTTAAAGGTTTGTATGATTTTGCTGGCAAGATTCGCACAAAAGACATAAGTAAGGGTGGTTTTCGTTTTGCGCCTTGTCTGTATCTTACTGAAAGTCTTACAGCGATTGATTCACTTCCTGAACTAACATTCGAAGATATTGTCACTAAATATGTGGAAATGAATGTTGCTCATCCATTTATGGAAGGTAACGGACGCAGCATGCGCGTTTGGCTTGATTTGATAATGAAGAAAAATTTGTCTCAATGCATTGATTGGGAAAAAATTGATAAAATGGATTACTTAAACGCCATGGAACGCAGTCCGGTAAATGCCCTCGAAATTAGAGAACTCTTGCGCAACGCACTAACTTCAAAAATTGACGATCGTGATGTTTTCATGAAAGGTATCGAGCAGTCGTATTATTACGAGGAGTCAGATTTCTACAAATAAATCCTCGCCCTTCCGGGCGGGGGACGTGGCTAATGCCAAATGTATTTATCTAGTACCAGAGAGACGCCATATCTCAAAATTTATTATGGCTTGTGATTATAGAGTCCGACATCATCACCCCCGGTACCCCCATCCAATCCCTCTTCGCCCCCGCCGAAAACTTCTTCTGGTGGCTCATTCTCCCGCTTGTTGTCTTGTTTTTTGTGTAGATTAGACAATACGATGTCTAGATTAAATATGGGGTAAAAGATATACTATCTATATGAGTTGGTTTTTCCTCACTATAATCAGTCCATTTCTATATGCACTCACAAACCATATAGATAAAATTCTTCTTGAGAGATATTTCAAAAATGGTGGTGTGGGAACACTCATTCTCATTTCCTCTCTCCTCTCTGCACTTTCTCTCCCGTTTCTCTTTTGGGCAGATCCGACCGTTTTCAATACGAGTGTCACCAACATCGTCATCCTTACACTAATCGGAATCATGGGTGTGTCCATAATTTGGTTTTACTTGATGGCACTCGATGATGATGAAGCGTCAATAACGGTCATCTTTTACCAATTGATCCCCGTCTTTGCGGTCATACTAGGATATTTTGTGCTCGATGAGGTACTCACAAAAATGCAACTCATCGCGATGGCAATTATCATCCTCGGTACCTCCATTATATCTTTTGAAATAGATGCAGAAAATAATTTCAAGCTCAGACGTCAAACGGTTTTCTACATGCTCGCAGCTTCCACAATGGAGGCGATTTGTTCTGTTGCCTTTAAATATGTTGCTCTCGAAGAGACGGTTGTCACCTCTCTCTTTTGGACATTCTTCTCATCTACACTTGTTGGAATATTTATTTTCATTTTTGTCAGTTCGTACCGTAATAACCTCATACAGGCACTTCGCATAAATTCAAAAGCAATAATCTCACTCAATTTTTTAAATGAAATTTTATACATGCTTGGAGACATAGTTTTTGCCTTTGCATACCTGATGGCTCCAATCGCACTCGTACTTCTCGTCAACTCATTTCAACCAATTTTTGTAGTAGCAATAGGTATTTTCCTAACTATTTTCTTCCCCAATATAACTGTAGAAAAAATTCAAGCAAAACACTTATTTCAAAAGTTACTTGCAGTCATCATAACCGGTATAGGGACCTACATTTTGCTATCTTCATCCTGATCTAGGATTCCATTTGTTTCACCCAGGCAAACACGATTGTATATATGATATACTTGGAGAAATCTCAATTATTTCAAAATTATTTATGCTGACTAATCATAAAGAAGGGCAGTGGTTTTTTGAAGAACTTTATCCCGACCACGGGTTTGGCTTTGAGGTGAGCGAGGTGCTTGTGCCCGAATACGATACTGGTTTTCAAAAACTCATGGTCCTCAATACTCCTCGATTTGGGAAGGTGCTTGTTCTTGACAACATCGTCCAATTTGCTGAATTCGATGAATACTTCTACCATGAAAGCATAGCGCACACGGCACTTTTTTCTCACGAAAATCCACGAAGGGTACTCATCGTCGGTGGTGGTGACTGCGGTGTTGCACGAGAAGTATTGAAACACGATTCTGTAGAAGAACTCACCATCATAGATATCGACCCCGAAGTGACGAAGATCTCGAAGCAACATTTTCCATCAGTATCTCATGATGCGCTCGATGACCCTCGACTCACCATTCTCCACGAGGATGCATCTCGGATTGATACACTCTTTGAACCGCACACCTTCGACGTCATCCTCATGGACACCACTGACAATATCGGCAATGCAGTACCACTCTTCCAAGGCACCTTCACAGAAAAAGTTCACTCACTTCTTTCTCTAGATGGTATTCTCATTCGCCTCGGTGGTTCGAAGCTCCTGCAGGCAGAAGAGGTCCAAGCAGTGACAGACGACACCATGCGCGTCTTTGGTGAAGGACGAGTACAGCACGTTAGCTTTTGTGGAGTTGCAACATACTACGGTGGCCCATTCATACTCGTTATGGCAGGAAAGAGTGAAATACCATCACCAAAATTGAATAATAGGGAAGCAGTGCAGACAAAATGGTATTCGGAAACGACACACCACGCAACGCTCTCAAAAGTGATTAAGAACTATTAAAATAAGCCGTATTTTAATATGAATTCTCTTATATTCACAGAAGACTTGATTTATTCTGAAAGTATGCTATAATACTCACACATGAAAGCAACTATTTGGAATTACCGATTTTATATTGATGAAACAGACCCTAAGAAGGTCGTTGAGTTTTGTAAGACAGCTTTAGACAAAGCAGAGTTTATGATGGTCGGTTTTAGTGAACACCATTTTTATCCCTATGGATACACAGCTCTCTGGCTCCTTGCAGAAAGTCATTTTGCCGTCCATACATTCCCAGAACAAAAAACTACATACTGTGAACTTTCATCATGCAATCCAGCAAAACATGCAGTCTTTGTAAAACATATGGAAGAGCTGGGAATTAAAGCAGTTGTGTAACTATGAACATCCTCGCAGTATCCGGCGATTTTTCTATCGGCGATATGTGCGATTTTTTTGTACGTGAAGGTCATACGGTAAAACTGCATCTTGATGACTCCTACTATCACAAAAGTGCTGAGGGGAGATTTACTTTGGTTGATGGGTGGCGTGATGAGCTTGCGTGGGTGGGGAAGGATGGACTCATTATTTTTGATACAACTGGATTTGGTAGTGAACAAGACGAACTTCGTCGAGACGGATACACTGTCATTGGAGGAAGTGCAGAAGCGGAGCGATGCGAGGAGGATCGAGAATATGGTCAAAGCGTTCTTAAAGATGCAGGACTCACCGTACTTCCCACTCATCGCTTTTCAAGTCCTCAAGAAGCAATTCTATTCATTCAGGAGCACCCGAAGCAGTGGGTATTGAAGCACAATGGACACGTCGAGATGACAGCAACGCACATTGGAGAAGCTCACGACGGAAGTGATATAATTGAGGTACTTTCGAAAATTATTGATTTAGTCGATACTGCTATCATTCTCCAAGAGCGTGTACACGGCATTGAGATTGGCGTGGCGAGATACTTCAATGGTACCGATTGGGTGGGGCCCATTGAATACAACATCGAGCACAAACGTCTGAATGATGGTGACACAGGACCCACGACGTGGGAAATGGGTACGCTGATGTGGTTTGATAGAAATGAAGAAAATAAACTCTACCAAGAAACACTCGCACGCCTCAAACTATTTCTCATAAAAGCAAAATTTCATGGTGATGTTGACCTCAACTGCATTGTAAATGGGAGTGGAGTATTTCCACTTGAGTGGACCGCTCGTTTCGGTTTCCCGGCGCTCCAACTTCAACGTGTACTCATTACATCACCCTTTACTGATTTTCTACATGGAGTAGCGCAGGGAACGCAGTGCGATTTTGAGTATGTCGACGGATACGGTGTTACCGTACTCGTAGCAGTACCACCGTTTCCATACAGCACGCCTTTAAGCACAGAATCATTGAAAGATACTCCGATTTCCTATCATGGCACACTTACCGATGAAGAACGAGGACGTATACATTTTGAAGATGTATATCGTCACGAAGACGGAAATATGCGCATCTCAAGTGAAAATGGTTTTGTAATGCACGTGAGTGGAACGGGAAGTACTGTAGAGGATGCCCGCACCAATGCATATACACTCATTCAGAAAGTAAACCTGCCAAAAATGTTTTACCGTACAGACATTGGGCTTTCCTTCATTGAGAAAAATCAGAAACAACTCAAAGAGTGGGGGTGGATGAAATAGATTTAAAAAAATATAACCAAAATGACATCTTTACAGATATCATTTTTTGTGTTACTATAGAAACAGTTCATTCACAATGTGGGAGGTTCAAATGCTCGACACAAAAGGTGTAGTTGCATCATTTGCAACCTTTTCCGCTCGTGTATCGAAAGCGTTCTTCTCGATACATGAAGATGATACAGTCGTTACAGGCGGTGTCAAAGTTGGTCAGACAGTCCTGCGTCGCATAGTATATTCAGTTGCAGATTATTGGCTCATGGCATTTTCTGCTGTGTTCATTATTTTTATGGATAAGCAGATGGAATATGATGCGCTCGGTCTCTTTCTGCTCATGTGGGCGTTTGATATCGTGGTCGCAAATGCTTTTGTAGCAATTTGGAAGCGTACCGGGGAAGATATCACCTTGGGCGAAAGCTACCGCAGAGCAGCAGATGTCATTCATGAAAGTCACAGGCTCGCAGGGTACCTAGCGTTTCTTGGTGTCATTCTAAAGGCGTCCTTCTGGGATGGTCCTGAGCACATCGTGATTTTCTTCCACAAGGAAATCAAGACTGAGTTTCGTATGCTTGTTGTCCTTCTTCTGCTCACTGCAATTCAAGCAGCGATTTGGACTCCAATCTACGTGCTCGGATTTGAGACGCTCACCGAGCTCTGGGTGTACCTAAGGCAATTGTTCTTTTAATCAATCCGGCGTTTTCTCACGAAAACGCCGGATTTCTTTTATTTTAAAAAACAGCGTTGTGCATAGGTACTCAGTGACGTGCGCTGTGAGTGGTACAATATCAGTAATGGACACAAAATCAAAAATTCTCTTTGGCGTATTTGGTATTTTAATTCTCTTATCAGTCTCTGCATCCTACTACCGATTTATGGTGCTCCATGACTATCTTGTACAGACAGAAGTAGACTGTGACCCCACCTTTGAAAGTTGTTTTGTGTGGGAATGTGGTGCAGAAAGCGAGGAGTGTACTGGAAACCCCGATGAGGATACTTGGTACTACAAAATAGCGTACCGTAACGCAAAGAATATTCCTGCTTGTGATGCTGAAGATCAGAAATGTGACCAATTCACCTGTCCAGAAGGTGGCGAGGCCGAGTGTCGTGAGGTGCTGTGCTCAGAAGCAACACTCGAGGAATACCACATAGACTTAGCCTGCACGCTTCCGGATGATTTTGCTGAGGAGCTTCCTATAGACGAGTCCGAGGAAGAAGAAATTGTTGATACAGAAACACTGATAGATGAGGAAGATGTGACTGTAGATAGTCAATCAGATGAAGTTATAGAATCAGAGTAAGTCTAAAGTTTTTTCATTATATACACACCACATTCAAAAACCTGCGTGGGAGTGGGGTGGGGTGTGGTAAAATTGTTGTATATGAAAGGTAAAAACTCACCACAGCAGTTATTTTCGTGGATGAATCCAAAATTGGAGGTTAAAAAAACATCCAAATACGGTACCGATGAGAAGGGTGTGTTTGCAAAAAAAAGTGTTTTAAAAAATGAACAATTAGCTATCTTTGGTGGTTATATTATAGACCTTAAAAATGGCCAATCTGAAATTAGTGGAGATTATTGTCTACAAATAAGTGATTCATTTGTAATTGGTCCAGCAAACGAGAATGACCTGTTGCCTGCAGATTATTTTAACCACAGTTGCGAGCCAAATGCTGGCATCAAGGGACAAATTTTTCTTGTTGCAATGCGCGACATTAAAAAAGACGAGGAGATCACATTCGACTATGCAATGGTTTTACAGCATATAAAAGGTGCCCCTCTTTATAAATTCAACTGTAGTTGCAATAGTAAATCTTGTCGTACGGTTATTACAGAGAATGATTGGAAGATTCAAAAACTCCAAAGAAAGTATCGAGGTTACTTTAACATTTTTATTCAGGAAAAAATTTTGTCGTTAAAAGCTAAGAAATAATGCAATGATTTGCCCAACTTTTGATACTCCTGAATATATTTTCTTCGCTGATGGAGTATCACCCTTGGTGTACTATTCTCATTTCTCAAGCATTCTTGTTGCTTTATTTATTGGTATTTTCATATATCTAAACAACAGGGAAGCGATTGTTAATAAATTTTTGTTTTACATAAGTCTAGTATTTTCAATTTGGACACTATTAAGTCTCATTACATGGACAAGTAATGAGAGTAGTCTAATTATGTTTAGCTGGTCACTTGATGGGCTGATTTATATTAGCATATGTATATTAGTATTTTATTTTTTTTATAATTTTGTTGAAAAAAGAAACTTGGATTTTTTTAAAAAATTTATATTGTTTGCTTTAGCTTTTCCAGCCGTTCTCTTAACCACATCAAAAATTAATCTTACCGGCTTTGATTTAATCGGATGTACTGCAGTCGAAGCTGCTAGTTTTACGTATTATTATTATAGTGTTGGTTTGTTTATATTTAGCTGGGTTTTACTTGTTGGCTATAAAAAATACAAACAGACTTTAGATAATGATCTAAAAAGAAATATTATTGCGATAACTTTTGGGGTCGAACTGTTTTTGATTATGTTTTTCATAAATGGATTCATTGCAAGTTATCTTTTTAACGCTGGTATTGTTTCTGATTACTCAATAGATCAATACGGTCTCTTTGGAATGACCTTCTTTATGGGTGTGCTTGCCTATATGATTGTAAAATACAAAGCGTTCAATATAAAACTTATCGGGACGCAGGCGCTCGTGGTTGCGCTGTGGTTCCTTGTGGGGTCACTGATCTTCGTGGCTGTTTCTAGTACCACACGTGTGA
>CAYSPX010000022.1:0-1658 GCA_964433125.1 uncultured Candidatus Saccharibacteria bacterium
CCCACGTTATAATATCTACGTGTGAGTACTGATAAAGTCGGAAGTTATATTTTGACTTAGTTGTAAGTACTTCAATATAAAATGTCTACATAAGGTCCTGTCTCGGCAGGATTTTGTGTTTTTAATTTCTTTTCTTTTGCAAACACCCCTATTTATCCCTACTTCACCGCCTTCAAAATAACCGAAAAGGCACTTCCCATATTTACACCCTCAGAAAAAGCTTCCATTTTACCTTTATGTCTGTTCACTATTGATTTTGCTAGGTAAAGTCCAACACCGAAGCCTTCTGTGTCCATAGTTTGAGCGTTCTTGGAGCGAAAGAATTTTGTAAATATTCTAGACATATCAGAAGAAGCGATACCAATACCATGATCAACTACTGTGACCTTCACCTTGCCTCCTACCTTCTGCACAAATATCTTCACTTCCATACCGACAGGACTGTAGTTTATACTATTTTCAATAAGTGTCTGTATAACAAATTCAATTCTAGACCTATCAGCCTTCACAAAGATTTCAGGCTCTGAACATTCAATCCCAAAGAATATATTTTTTTCATGGAATCTTTCCTTGAGCGAGTCGGCAGTTTTACTTACCAAGTCACAAATATTTAATCTTTCGAAATTATATGTAGTTACACTTTTGTTTGTAGAATGATTTAGTTCCACAAGAGTATTGGTAAGACTGATGAGAGTCTTGGTAGACTGGCCGATATTTTCCAAACCCTCCTTTTTAAAAGAATCAGTCTCCCCTGCTAGCACAGATTCTAATATCCATTTTATCTGAGTCAAAGGAGTGCGGAACTTATGAGCGATAATAGTTACAAATTCATATTTTAAATTTTCATATGATCGAAGTTTTCTCCAAATCATCTGAAAAACAAACGCAGCCAGAATAAATACAATAAAAACGACGATGCCTAGTATGTATAAATCCCCAGAAAATATTTCTTCTTGATTTAATATGATTTGATAATTCATTTACTTAATATTAACACATAAAAACTAGGGTTATACACAATTGTGGGTTTCATTGACTTTTTGCTATAATAAACATATTGTTTCAAGTGTTGACGACCGGCTGTACTCACATCTTAATTTAGACATTATATTTGGAGCATACACCCGTTCGTCAACATTTGGCGCAATTTACATAATCTCTGCAATGATAATAGAAAAGAAAAAATCTTTAAAGGAATTTACGACTTTCCGCATTGGCGGTGAAGCCCGCTTTTTTTGTATAGTTACAAATGAGGATGAACTCATAGAAGCAATCAATTTTTCAAAGAAAAGCAAGTTACCATTTTTTGTACTTGGAGGAGGTTCGAACATCTTAGTTGCAGATGAAGGTTTTCATGGAATCGTTATAAAAATGGAAATGATGGGGATCAAGTACCGAGAAATCGGTGATACTACTCTAGTCACAGTAGGAGCTGGTGAAAATTGGGATGGATTGGTTGAAAAGACTGTAGAAAAAGGTCTGTATGGTCTGGAGAATCTTTCATATATTCCAGGAACAGTTGGTGCTTCTCCAGTACAAAACATCGGCGCATATGGTAGTGAAGTAAAGGATACTATAGAATCCGTGCATGTGCTTGATGTCAAAAAAGATGAATACCTCGATCTTACAAACAGTGAGTGTAAATTTTCATATAGAAA
>CAYSPX010000022.1:1758-8274 GCA_964433125.1 uncultured Candidatus Saccharibacteria bacterium
GAGGTTGAGTATGTGATATAGTGAGTGATATGTCATTCAACATAAAGAACCTTTTCGGCGACCCAAACAAGAAATTATTAAAGAAATACGAGTCTATTCCAGGACAGGTACTCGCTTTTGAACCTACACTTTCTGCCCTTTCAGACGAAGCACTACGAGCCAAGACAGTTGAATTTAGAGATAGACTAGCAAAAGGAGCTACGCTTGATTCCCTTTTACCTGAAGCCTTTGCAGTAGTTCGTGAAGCATCAAAGAGAGTTTTGAATCAAAGACACTTCGACGTACAACTTATCGGAGGAGCTATACTAAACAGCGGAAGCATCGCCGAAATGCGAACAGGAGAAGGTAAAACTCTAGTAGCTACTCTTCCCGCATATCTAAATGGTCTAACAGGAAAAGGAGTTCATGTAGTCACTGTGAACGACTACCTTTCACGTCGAGATGCAGTATGGATGGGACAGATTTATAATTTTCTAGGACTTACAACTGGAGTTATAAACCACGAGAGTTCATTTATCTATGACCCTTCACATATAAGCTCAGAAGAAGTTTCAAAAGATGATACCGTACGAGACAATTTGGGATCATTTAAGGTTGTGCATGAATATCTTCGACCAGTGACTCGTCATGAAGCTTATCTAGCGGACATTACTTATGGTACAAATAACGAATTTGGTTTTGATTATCTACGTGACAATCTAGAATATGAAGCAAGCAAACTTCGTCAAAGAGAGTTCAACTATGCAGTAGTAGATGAAATAGACTCTATCCTTATCGATGAAGCTCGTACCCCTCTCATCATTTCTTCACCTACTACAGACTCAGAAAATCTATACCAAATATTTGCAGGACTTGTCAGGGACTTTGTAAAAGATGAGGATTATACAGTAGACGAAAAGCAGAGAAGTATTTCACTTACACCAAGTGGTATAACAAAAGCTGAGAAAAAGCTTGGAGTGGATAATATCTATACAGAAAAAGGTATAAAGTATGTTCATCATCTAGAAACTGCAGTAAAGGCTAAGGCGCTTTTTAATCTAAATACAGAATACGTTATAAAAGAAAACTCAGTAGTTATCGTTGATACATTTACAGGTCGTCTACAGCCAGGACGAAGATGGTCAGAAGGACTTCATCAGGCAGTAGAGGCAAAGGAGGGCGTTCCAGTACAAAAGGAATCACGTACTTTTGCATCTATTACTTTCCAAAACTATTTTAGACTATACAAAAAGCTTTCAGGTATGACTGGAACAGCTAGTACTTCGTCTGAAGAATTTTATAAGGTATACGGTCTTGAAACTATCACAGTTCCTACCAACAAACCTGCACAGAGAGACGATAAAAACGACCTCATTTTCCAAACAGAAATCGGTAAGTTTAAGGCAATAGCTAAGAAAGTTAAAGAGTTAAATAAAAATGGTCAGCCAGTTCTCATTGGAACAGTTTCAATTGAAAAAAATGAAGTTCTCTCAGAGTTCCTAAAGGCAGAGGGTGTTCCTCATGAAGTTCTAAACGCCAAGAATCACGAACGTGAAGGAGAAATCATAGCTCAAGCAGGTAAAAAAGGTGCGGTTACTATAGCTACAAACATGGCCGGAAGAGGTGTGGATATTAAACTTGGAGGAAACCCCGGCTCCCCTGCTTTATATGAAGAAATAAAATCAATCGGTGGACTCTTTGTACTTGGAACAGAAAGACATGAAGCTCGAAGAATAGACAATCAGCTACGAGGACGATCTGGACGACAAGGTGATCCAGGCGCAACTCAGTTTTTTGTTTCTCTAGAAGACTCACTCATGAGAATTTTTGCAAACGACACCGTGAAGAATCTCATGGGTAAACTTGGAGTAGCTGAAGATGAAGCGATAGAAAATCGAATTATCACTAGATCACTAGAAAGTGCCCAATCCAAGATTGAAGGATTTAATTTTGACTCACGAAAACATATTCTAGAGTATGATGATATTCTAAACCATCAAAGAAAAACTATTTATGAAAGAAGAAGAAATATACTCTTGGGCACATCAGAGTTTGTAGAAGAAAAAATACTTGAAGTTATTGGTGACAATGCAGAATTAAAAAAGATATTTGAAGAAAAGGTATCTCAACTAGGACGAGATAGATTCCTATCAGTAGTTCGACAACTCATACTTCAGTCCATAGATATGTTCTGGGTTGAGCATCTAGAGGTTATGGATTTCACCCGTTCAAGTGTAAATCTTCGAGCATATGGACAAAGGGATCCACTAGTCGAATACAAGAAGGAAGGTTTGAGACTTTTCAGAGAAATGCAGGTAGCCATCAATAGTCAGATCCTAAACCTACTTCCACATGTTGGTGGAGGAATTATCACCCCTGAAGCAGTTCAGCTCAAGGAGGTTCACGAACAAGCACAAGTCATAGGTGGTGGAGATGGAGACAACTCTACAGGATCAAACTCTGGATCAAATTCAAATAGTAGCAAATCAACAAACAATGAACCAGAAGTTGGACGCAATGACCCTTGTCCATGCGGATCAAAAAAGAAATACAAGAAGTGTCATGGTGTGGGGAAATAATGTTTGACATACTTGTTTGATTTGCTAATATATTTATACAGTGCCGAAAGGCTCCGAGAAAACCCACTAAAATTAGTGGGTTTTCGATTTAATAGGGATAATTTTAATCTTTTTTAAAAAAGTTACACTTCTCAGTTTTTTATTAATCTAAAGTCTGCTTTTATTTTTTTTGCAATATGATATGCGAAGTTTACTGGTACCGCATTTCCAATCATTTTGTATCCATCAGCTACATCTCTATATTTAAATATAAAACTATCTGGAAAGGTCTGAATTCTTGCACACTCACGTACAGACAAGCGTCGATATAAATTTTCTTTGCCGGGTATAAAGATCCTTTCGTTTTGAGAAATAAATTTCATCTTTGGTGCTTGTGGGTGAAGTGGTGCATGCCTACCTCCTGCCTGAATAGTGAATGATGGTTCATCCCAAGAACGAACACGATTTCTGGACATATACATACTTGAAAAACCACCATTCATATATTCATGGTTAGGTATTTTTAAACTATCACCATTGGTCTTATTTTTTTCTTTTGCTGGCTTTGCCAATCTCAAATCATAAATCGCATCTTTTAAAACTGGCTTATATTTCTGTGGTTCAGGAAATTCAAATTTAGTTTTTAGTTTTTTATTATAACCTATAATTATTACTCGCAATCTATCTTCTGGTACATCGTAATCGTTTGCATTCAAAAGTTTCCATGAAATTTCATACCCAGCTTTTTCAAATTCAATGATTATGTTTTTAAATGCTTCTTTATGTTTTGGATGTAGAATCCCAGCGACATTCTCAGCTAAAAAAAACTTTGGTTGTTTCTTTTTTAAAAGACGAATATAGTCAAAGAATAATTTACCTCTCTTGTCATTAATTCCCCTACCTGCACCAGCCTCACTCCAGCTTTGACATGGTGGTCCACCAATTATTCCATCTATATCTGATGGTATATCATCATCTGAGATATCAATTATACTCCTACGATCTAATTTAGTTTTTGGAAAATTAAGCTCAAATGTTTCCCAAATTGTAGAATCGTATTCATTCGCCCATACAATATGAAAACCAGCTTTTTCAAAGCCTAAGTCAAGTCCTCCTGCCCCTGTAAATAATGAAGCTAATTTCATAATCTAGTTTTAACTAATATTAAGTGTGTTTTTGAATAATTTCTTTGGAGAATTTAGAAGATTTATATCAAATTTTAAAGATGACTCAATTTTTGAGCTGGCATTATGAATTCTAAACGAAAGAGTCCACTCATTATTCATTGTTACAATTGCGGTAGTGTCGCTACCTTCTTTAAAGCTAATGTCAGTGATTTCTGTAGGTAAAGGTATTCTTGGCGTCTTATATTTAGGAAGTATATCTTTAAAGGGTAGGTTCAATGTTCCGTTTAGGTTGTAAGCGTGTATTTCCACACTACTTTTTCCCTTAATAACTTTATAGAAATCCTTATTACCTACAAGATATCCAACAAGATGAGAGGCGACTACTGTTGGATTATTTTCATACATTTTTTTAAGTTCTTTTATAAATGCTTTTAAGATAGGAGTGTATATTGTAGAATGATAATCACCAAGTTCACTCCATTTTTTTCTTGCTCCACTTTCCTTTCTAATTTTGTCTAGACTATTAAAAATAGGATTTACTGCATCAAAATATTCTTGAGAAGTTTTTTCTCCAAGCCATTTTTTCCCAAAATCAATTTTAGAAGATAAGCGTGAGTGCTTTACAGCGTGGTGGTTATTTTTAGCCGAAACTCCTATTTCCCATTTCTGTAATAATCTAATCGCTAAAACATCTCGAACATCACCACTCTTACCATGATAATCAGATAAAATTTCAAGCTGTAGGACATCTTCCTTTCCAATATCATAAGAAAGCCGTGGCTCAATATCCATTAAAAAATTAACAGCGAAACTTGCAGAAAGTAAGTAGTCACTTTGTTCTATTTTAGTCACGGTATTAAAACATTCCTTTGCAACTTCAAAAGCTGAGTTCTTAATAACCTCGATACTTGTTTTACCCCTCAATCTTTCTTCAAACTGATTTAGAAGAGCATATTCAAAAGATTTACCTGTTATCATTTGCTTTGATTTTATAGTAGACATAGTTTATTTATAAAATTATTACCACATTAATAGACTTTTTTGACAGACACTAGTTAATCTATATTCCTTATAGCATATCATAAAGACACTCATATATTATCTAGACCTTGGAAGATAAATATTGTATATATCGAATGATTGTACTTAGAAACACTTCGCACCTTGCCGGTACCCACACTGGCAAGGCGCTTATGTTTAAATATGATAGAAAAACCTAAATACCCTAATTACACCTAAATACATTAAACACAGACAAATTTGTTATATCGACCTTATAACACCATAAGCGTATCAGATGTCGATAAAATCCGTATAAAATTTTGATAAAATCTTAATGAAATTTTTATCGAAATTTTATCACTTTATCCCCTGTTTTCTCTTGACTTATAATTAAACAGATTTAGCTTTCGCTGCCTTTATAAACTCAGTAAAAAGTGGGTGTGGTGCAAGTGGACGAGCAAGGAATTCTGGATGAAACTGTGTGCCTAGGAAAAATGGATGCACAGACTTTGGCAACTCAGCTATTTCCATAAGTTTACCGTCAGGCGATGTTCCAGAAAACACCAAACCACCAGCGACCAACCTTTCTACATATTCTGGATTTACCTCATATCGATGTCGATGTCTTTCTGTAATCAATTCAGCCTTATAACCTTCATATGCAATAGACCCTTTTGATATTCTTGCTGGATACGAACCTAGCCTCATACTTCCACCGAAGTTCTTTTCCAAAAGCTTCTTCTTTTGATCTGGCATGATATCTATGATTAGGTGTGGTGCCTTAGGATTGATTTCTGCTGTCTGCGCCCCATCAAGCCCTAGGACATTACGAGCATACTCAATAGTCATAAGCTGCATACCATAGCATAGTCCGAAATACGGAATCTTATTTTCCCGTGCATATCGTATAACATTGAGCTTACCTTCAATTCCCTTTTCACCAAATCCACCTGGCACAATAATTCCATCAAATTTGTCTAGACTAGAATAATCAGGATTTTTTATTTCAAAATCATTTGCATTTACTGTGTGGATTTTAGGCTTAACTTTTTGATTATAAGCTGAGTACTTTATTGCCTCCAAAACAGAAACGTAAGCATCAGTCAAAACGAAATCCCCAGTACTGAAGTACTTTCCAACAATAGCAATATTTACCTCCTTTTCTGTATTTTTTACCGCATCAGCAAACTTTTTCCAAGCACCAAGTCCTGGTCCTTTTCTTTTTTTCAATTTCAAAGATTTCATCAAAATATCTCCAAGTTTATCTCTTTCAAAGTTTAGAGGAACGTCATACACACTGTCTATATCAGGAGCAGAGATAACATTATCTTCTGAAATATTACATGCTATACCGATCTTTTCTTTTCTCTTTTTATCTACAGGAACCTCGGAACGTGCAATGATAATATCTGTATGCACTCCGTAACCTGCAAGTTGATTGATCGCATTCTGCGTCGGTCGAGTTTTCATTTCACCAATTTTATTTGGTATTGGAAGATAACTCACCATAATAAAAATCACATCCTCTGGTTGTTTTATCTTCAAAACTCGAGCCGCCTCAATAAACATAATGTTTTGATAATCACCCACCGTTCCTCCAATCTCAATAATAGAAATTTCTGATTCATTGAGTCTGGCAGCGTTTTCATATCGACTAACTATTTCATCTCTGATATGTGGGACGGCCTCTACACACTTTCCTCCATAACCAAGATTTCTTTCTTTATCTATTACATGTTTATACACCATTCCTGACGTCATATAGTCCTCATGCATTAGATCTCTATTTAAAAATCGCTCATAGTTACCCATATCCTGATCAGTCTCAAGGCCGGAGTTTAAAACAAAAA
>CAYSPX010000023.1:0-8023 GCA_964433125.1 uncultured Candidatus Saccharibacteria bacterium
GAATCGTTTGAGACCCGTAAGAGATGATTACGTTGATAGGCTTTAGGTGTACGCACAGCAATGTGTTGAGCCGAGAAGTACTAATCCGTCGATCCTATTAGGGAATTTAAGAACCACAATTATTTGTCTAGAACAAATACAACAACAAACCTTGATAAATTTGCAAAAAGCAGAAGTTTTTTGATACACAAATTTAAATTAATTGAATTTTTTGTTCTGGTGATTCGGCGCTGTGGAAACACCCGTTCCCATTCCGAACACGGAAGTGAAACGCAGTTGCGGCGATGATACTCATATGAAGGGGAAAGTAGCTAGTCGCCAGTACAAAACATTTAATTTCTAAAAAACCACCTAATAATTATTAGGTTTTTTTCTATTGTGATATAATCTCAGCATGGCAATGTCATGGGCATCAAAAAGAAAACTCACTTACGCATCGGTAGCGATACTGGCGGTACTTTTTCTTGTGGGTGTACCTGCTTTCTTAATTTTTTATAAAACACCCACATGCTTTGATAATAAGAAAAATGGGGGAGAGTTGGGTGTTGATTGTGGTGGAAAATGCTCGAGGCTATGTCAAAGTGCTTTTTTACCACCCAAAATATCTTGGGGTGATGCAAAAATTGAGAAGATAGCAGACGGATTTTATAATGCATCTTCATATATAATAAATCCAAATATCAATGGTGGTGCAGTTGATGTTCCGTACAAGATGTCTCTCTATGATGCACAAGGTATCTTTATTGTTGATAGAGTTGGTATGGTGACACTATATCCTCACAGAAATTCACTAGCATTCCAGACTGGAATAAATACAGAAAAAAGAATTCCAAGTAAAGCAAGTTTTGAATTTACTAGTCCACCAGATTGGTTTAAGTCTTCTGATGAATTAAATAATCTTTCTATTATAGATAAAAAATACACAGAGGATGAAAATGGCTCATCACTAGAGGTAATCATAAAGAATAATAGTCTGACTCAATATACAAATATCTTCGTTTCAGTTGTTCTCTATGATGAGCGAGGAAATGTGATTGGTTTCTCTCAGACAAAAGTTGATTCAATCGGAGCTAAAATGCAAGAAGTCGCTCCTTTCACCTGGCCTAATTCTAGAGCTGGAAAGGTCGCTGCAATCGAAGTTATTCCAATAATAAAACCAAACTTAGTAAAATAAATGAACAGGTTGCTTAGTTTTTTTTCTGATAAAGGAGTGCTCAAGAATAATAGAGAAGATAATGGGATAGACTGGGTGCTATTCCTAGCTACTTTGCCTTTACTCGGTGCGGGACTGGTCACGATGAATTCTCTTACAGGAGACAGCTCATATTTTTATAAACAATCAATATGGATCTGTATATCTTTACTGGCATTTTTTATATTTAGTAATATCGACTTTAGATTTCTTCGCAAAACATGGGTATCAGTATTTCTTTTTATTAGTTCATGCTCCGTACTTACAATACTTTTTATCGTTGGAAATGTGGTGAAGGGAGCTGTTTCATGGTTTGATTTTGGTCTACTATCATTTCAACCATCAGATGCTATTAAATTGGTATTGATAATTATTTTATCTAAATATTTTTCTAGAAGACATATAGAGATTGCAAATATTCGACATATTTTGGTTTCTGGTTTTTATGCTTTTATTATCTTTGCATTGGTACTTATCCAGCCAGACTTTGGATCTGCAATTATCCTTTTTCTAATATGGTTTGGAATGGTGCTTACTTCTGGTCTGTCAAAGAAGCATTTACTGTCACTGTTTCTCATCGGAGTTTTTATATTTTTAGGATTATGGAATTTTGGTTTTCAAGACTATCAGAAAAATAGAATAAAGAACTTTATAAATCCCATGGCTGATATTCATGGTACTGGCTACAATGCATACCAGTCATCTATTGCTGTTGGTTCTGGTCAAATGTGGGGCAAGGGAGTGGGTTACGGTACACAGTCTCGACTAAAGTTTCTACCAGAGTTTCAAACAGATTTTATCTTTTCCGCTTTTGCTGAAGAGTGGGGCTTTGCTGGGGTTGTTATTTTATTTACTTTTTTTGGAATTGTTATTTGGAGAATTACTCTAATTAGTATGAAAGGAGAGACAAATTTTGAGATTTTATTTGGATCTGGAATAGCTATACTTATTATTGTTCACTTTTTTATAAATATCGGTATGAATATACAGCTCTTACCAGTAACCGGTACAACTCTTCCTTTTTTGAGTTACGGTGGAACTCACCTTTTAACTGAATTTTCTGGACTAGGAATGCTTATGGGTATGAGGAGGTATAGAAGAATAGCTCACAAGGATGAAGTTAAAAATGAGTTTATCGGGCACTAGTATGTTTGCGTGTATGTCTTAATAGTTTCCTTGATCATTTTTTCGATGGAGAAATTCTTAGAAATTTTTGATTGTATTGCTGTGCCAAATTCCTTCATTGTTTTCTTGTGATTTAAATAGTACTCAATTGCATGTTGAACCTCCTTTTCTTTTTTTGCTTGTATTAAAATTCCTGATTCCATATCGTCTACTATTTCTGGAATACCACCAACAGCAGTTGCGATAATTGGAAGCTGCGCAAGACCTGCCTCAAGTAGCACGTAGGGCAGTCCTTCTGAAATCGATGGCATTAAAAAAATATCAAACGCTTTCATGTATAGTGATGCGTCGGGCACTCTACCCAGTAAAAATACTGAATTTTCTAATCCCAGACTTTTAATTTGATTTTCAATATGCGTCCTTTGTTCGCCATCACCGATTATAAAATACACTATTTTTTTATTTGTATTTTTGACTAAATTATTTATTCCATTAATCGAATACTCATACCCCTTAACATTGTGTAGTTCGCCGACACTTCCTATAAAAATTATATCTTTTGAATTATTACTTTTTACAAATTTATCAAACGCAGGATTTATCTTTGCAAGTTCAAAGCGAGCATTAACTTTTGAAAAAACTGCTTCAGTTTTAATACAATTGTGTGTAACTGTTATTTTTTCATTAATAAAAGGCCAATTTTCCATTTGTATTTTTAAGGCCTCTGAAACTGCTATAGTTTGATGAGAAAGAACAATAGTAATCCAGTGTAATGTTTTAATTATGTATTTTGAAATGAAGGTTCTGTCATCATTGAATGCCCAACCATGTGCGGTGAATATTATCTTTTTAATACCAACCAATCTTCCTGCTAGTGCTCCAAGACCTCCAATTTTAGAACTATTGATATGTAATATGTCTGGTTTTTTTATTCTTAAAATAGATACAAGTTTAAAAAAGGCTTTTATGTCACCCCAAATATTTACATCTCTACCAATAGGTAATTGGCCATTTGCTGAAATACCAAGTTCAACTAGTTTATCGATAAGTACTCCATTTCCTCCAGCCATTACCTCCACCTCGAATTGATCTTTTGGTAGATTTGTAGCCAAGTCATAGACATAGCGTTGTGCGCCGCCCCAGTTGGACTTAGTTATAAGTATTAGTACTTTCATGTGTCTAGAGTACCATTTTTGCTTGATTTTGTGTATTATATCGTCTATGAACATAATCCACCGAAAAGACCATATTTTATTGTTTTTAGGAGACCTGTTTATACTGCTATCTTCCTTGGTTTTGACCCTTATACTGCGATATGGGCACTTTCCGACACTAGAGGTGCTCAAACTACACCTAGAGCCGTTTTCTATACTTTTCCTTGCTTTTATGTTGGTTTATTTTATTGCCGGACTTTATGAAAAGCACACTATAATTTTTAGAAAAAAGTTACCGATTGTTTTACTTAATGTACAACTTATAAATACAATTGTAGGAATTTCATTCTTTTATTTCATCCCATATTTTTCTATCACCCCAAAAGTATTCCTTTTTATATTTTTAGCTTTTTCTTTGATACTGATGTATGTTTGGAGAATTTTGATCGTATTTAAATTTTATTCACAGAAAAAACAAAAAGCAGTTTTGATTGCTGATGGAGAAGATGTAGTGGAGTTAAAAAATGAGATTAATAATAACTCAAGATACGATCTAACTTTTATTGAAGTAATTAAACCTTCAAATGACAGTGAGATGATCGTGAGTGTAATAAGAAATCTAATTTCAAAAGAGGGAGTTTCTATGGTTGTTATAGATACTCGCAATCCTTTGCTTGAAAAAGTTATCCCATCTCTCTATCCTATGGCTATGCAGGGTATACTTTTCTTTGATATTGATAAAGTCTATGAAACTATTTTTGATAGAATTCCTGTCTCAATGGTGGGTCAAACTTGGTTTATAGAACATATGTCATCAATGGCGCCCAAACTCGTATACGATGGTATCAAGCGTCTCATCGATGTTGTATCAGCATTAGTTTTTGGAATAATTTCACTTATATTCTATCCATTCGTGATATTTGCTATGAAGATCGAGGATTTCAATGGTGTAATTTTTACATATCAACCGAGAATTGGTCAGTACAATAAAATAATTAAAATAGTGAAGTTTAGAACGATGACTGTCGCAAACGATAACGGTGCTGTTTCTGAGACAGGAAATAGAGTTACAAGTGTTGGATATTTTTTGAGAAAAAGTAGAATAGATGAATTGCCTCAACTGTGGAATGTTTTGAGAGGAGATATTTCTTTGATAGGACCACGTCCTGAAATGCCAAAGTATGTTGAAGAATATTCAGCACAGATTCCAAACTATACGATTCGCCATAGTGTTAAGCCGGGTCTTTCTGGTTGGGCACAGATATATGGAGAACATCCTCATCATGGAGTTAATGTTTCAATGACCACAAACAAACTCTCATATGACTTGTACTATATAAAGCACAGATCATTTTTGATTGATTTAAAAATTGCTCTAAGAACTATAAAGGTACTCATTACTTTTGTTGGTAGATAATTAAAATATGAATAAAAAGAATAGTAAAAAATATATTGTGACCGGTGGATCTGGATTTATTGGTTCGTACATTGTTCGTGAATTAATAAAGAAAGGCCATGAGGTTATAATCTATGATTTAAAACATGGTAAAAGCGATATTAGAAAACTAGATGATTTAGTGAAAATTAGTCAGGGTTGTCATGGAATTTTCCACTTAGCTGCAATTGCTAGTATTCCATATTCGATAGAAAATCCTAAAGAAACATTCGATGTAAATTTTACCGGAACACTAAATATCCTTGAGGCGGCTAGAATCAATAAAATCAAAAGAGTAGTATTTTCTTCATCAAGTGCTGTGTATGGGGTTCAAAAGAAGTTTCCAGCCAAAGAAACCGATCCATGTAATCCTCAAAATCCTTATGCAATACAAAAATACATGGGAGAAAAACTTTGTTCAATGTACTCCAAGTTATATGATGTTGAAACCGTTTGTCTAAGATATTTTAATGTTTTTGGAAAAGGGCAGTCTGCAGAAGGTGCCTATGCAGGTGTTATTCCAAAATTTTTATTATTAAAATCAAAAGGAGAGCCGCTAAGTATAGTTGGAGACGGAAAACAAACTAGGGATTTTATTCATGTGACTGATGTTGTAAATGCAAATTTAAAAGCAATGTTTGGACCAAAGTCACTTTCCGGTGAAGTTTTTAACATAGGTTCTGGAATAGAAACTTCCGTAAACAAAATCGCAGATATTTTTGGTGGTGAAAAGCGACATATTCCCGCTAGAATGGAAGTTAAAAGATCACTGTCTAACTGTGCTAAAGCTCGTAGTTTACTAGGTTGGATTCCAAAGGTGCCATTTGAAAAAGGATTGCTAAATATAATTAAATCCCTATAATAGTACATTATGCTTAAAACACGAATAATTGCTGTATTCCTTCTTATTATCGCGGTGGGTATTGGTTTTGCTACTTATTATGTTGGTTCTTTTAAACTAGGACTTGATCTAAATGGCGGTACTCATTTGGTATATAAAGCAGATGTTTCAAAGATTTCAAATGATCAGGTAAATGTATCTATGCAGGCTCTTAGAGATGTTATAGAAAAAAGAGTAAATGTTTTTGGAGTTGGTGAGCCAATTGTTCAGATTGAACAGGCTGGAATTCTAGGTTCAAGTGAAGCTCAACAAAAACTAATAGTTGAACTTCCAGGTGTTACTGATATAGATGAAGCTATTAAGATGATTGGTCAGACACCAGTTTTGGAATTTAAGACTGCAAGTTCAACAGAACTAGCTGCGCTTAATACTACAGATATGAGTGATCCTGAAAAGTCTCTTGCATTTATAAAGTTATTTAAGTCTACAGATATTACAGGAAGACTTCTAGAAAGAGCGGTTTTAGAGTTCAACCCTACAACAGGTGAGCCGTCAGTTTCTCTTAATTTTAATGAAGAAGGTAGAATTCTTTTTGCAAAAATTACAAAAGAAAATGTTGGAAATATCGTAGGAATTTTCTTGGATGGTAGTCCAATTTCACTCCCAACTGTTCGTGAAGAAATCAAAGATGGAAAGGCTGTTATATCTGGAGCATTTAATTTGGAAGAAGCAAAAATCCTAGTACGAAATCTAAACTACGGTGCTCTACCAGTACCTATTTCTCTCATATCAACACAGACTGTCGGTGCCTCACTAGGTCAATCAGCGCTTCTAGGTGGTATAAGGGCTGGAATAATGTCACTTATTGTAATCGGAATATTTCTAGTTATTTGGTACCGTCTACCAGGACTAGTAGCTGTAGTTTCTCTTGCTGTATATTCTGTGATAATGCTTGGAATATTTAAGTATATTCCCGTTACTCTTACAGCTGCTGGAATCGCCGGATTTATACTATCTATCGGTATGGCGGTGGATGCCAACGTATTGATTTTTGAAAGAATGAAAGAGGAATTGAAAAAAGGTAAAAATATCAATGATTCTATGCATGAAGGTTTCGCTCGAGCATGGCTTTCAATTAGAGATTCAAACACTTCAAGTCTCATCACTGGTGCAATACTTTATTATTTTGGAAGTACCTCGGTTATCAAAGGCTTTGCACTTGTGTTTATTATAGGAGTAATAGTGAGTATGTTTACTGCGATCACCGCTTCTAGAATATTCCTTTACGCAGTTGCCCCTAGAAAAACAAATAAGTTTACAACATTCCTTATTAGCAATGGTTTTACTAAAATTAATTAAATAAATTATATGTTTGTAGTTAAATACAGAAAGATTTTCTATGCAATTGCAATAATTTTGATTGTTTCATCAATTGCTTCAATAAGAATTTGGGGACTAAACCTAGGAATTGATTTTAAAGGAGGATCTATTCTCGAGGTTGAATATTCAAGTGATAGACCAAGTCATGATTTGGTTACAAAGGCTGTAGAACCACTAGCACTAGATGCATCTGTGCGAGCGATAGGTGATAAGGGATATATATTTAGAATGAAGGATATAAGTCAGGATCAAAAGAATTCACTAGTTGATATATTGGCGACTTTCGGTACAACTACCGAGAAGCGTTTTGACTCTGTTGGGCCAGTGCTTGGTACAGAGGCTATAAAGAAATCCGTAACATCCATTGCTTTTGTTTTGATTGCAATCGTACTCTTCATTGCTTTTGCCTTCCGTAAGGTTAGTGAACCTGTAACGTCATGGAAATACGGTATTATCGCTATTATTGCCCTTATACACGATGTGATGATACCTACTGGTGTATTTGCAGTACTAGGGCATTTTAAAGGCTATGAAGTGGATACGTTGTTTGTTACCGCTTTGCTTGTAGTTTTAGGCTTTTCAATCCACGATACAATCGTTGTGTTTGATAGAGTTCGTGAAAACTTAAATCATGCGAAGGCTAATAAACCATTTGATGAAATAGTTGGAGAAAGTATAAGTCAGACATTTACTCGTTCTATAAACACTTCACTTACAACACTGCTTGCACTTGTCGTTCTATATTTTGTTGGTGGAGAATCGACACAGCACTTCTCATTAGCACTTATTATTGGTATTGCAGCTGGAACATATTCATCAGTATTTATCGGATCACCACTACTAGTTACAGTTTGGAAATGGCAGGAAAAAAAGAAGTTGAAAGGAGGGAAGAAATA
>CAYSPX010000024.1:0-4523 GCA_964433125.1 uncultured Candidatus Saccharibacteria bacterium
CCAGTGAACACTCGTTCACTATATAATGTAGGGATGCGAGAAAAATGTATATTACACATGGACGGCGACGCTTTCTTTGTGGCTGTGGAGATTGCTAAAAATCCACAGCTGCGTGGTTTGCCTGTGGTTACAGGTGAAGAAAAAGGAATTGTCTCTGCATTGTCATATGAAGCTAAGGCTCTCGGTATTGTTCGAGGTATGCCCATTTTTCGTCTGAAGAAAGAATTTCCTAAAGTTCTCATTTTACCTGGGGACTATAAGTCATATGCAGAATATTCTGGAAAAATGTTTGATATTGTTCGACGGTATGCTGACGATGTTGAGGAATATAGTATAGATGAATGTTTTGCCGATCTCACGGGGCTCGATAAGCCTCTTAAAATGTCATACAGAGAAATAGGTGAGAAAATAAAAAGGGAGATTGTGGAAGAACTTGATCTGTCTGTATCGATTGGCATTGCTCCGACTAAATGTTTGGCAAAAGTCGCTTCTAAGTGGATAAAGCCAAATGGGTTCACTGTTATAGATAAACCCTCGATTCCAGATTTTCTAGGAAAAGTTCCCATAGGAAAAATATGGGGAATCGGACATCAGACTTCTATTTTTCTTAAGAAAAAGGGAATAGAAAATGCTCTACAATTTATCCAAAAAGATCGTGAGTGGGTGTATGCTAACTTAGCAAAGCCCTACGAAACAATCTGGTATGAATTGCAAGGAAAACCTGTGATGGAACTGGATCCTCATGCCAAAACGATATATTCCTCCATGCAGCGCACTCGTTCATTTCATCCTTCGACTAACAATGAAGTTTTTCTTTTATCCCAGCTTTCCAAACATGTAGAAGATGTCTGTGCTAAAGCCCGTCACTATGATCTCGTAGCCCGGCGCTTTTCTTTTTTTATTAAAACAAAAGATTTTAGATATATATCGTACGCACTTTCACTTCCTTCTGCCACCAACACTCCCGAAGCTATTATTTCTTTAATCCAAAAGAATTTTACTAAAGTCTATTATGGAGAATTTATGTATCGCACAACAGGCGTGACACTTTATGAACTCATCCCATCATCACATGCTCATGCGGATCTTTTTGGTATTTCTGATCAGACAGATCGGTTTAAAATAATTCACAAAAAGATTGATGAACTCGAAGATAAATATGGCAAGAGTTTGGTGTATTTGGCTTCTACACATCAGGCTCGAAATCGTGATGTAAAGGGGACCGAAAGCGACGACCTTGATAGAAACCTGCTTTTCTTGTGATACACTTTGCGCATGAAAGGTTTATTTAAGAGGTTTTTCAGAATAAAGATAATTAAAGCCCGAAGAGGTAAAGGAAAAAGATCTTTGTATTTGAAGTATAAGGAGCAAGCTCGCGAGCTTGCTCACAGGAAGGTAGACGAATATTCTAAAATATATAACGTAACATACAATAGAATAGCGATACGAAATCAAAGAACTCGTTGGGGTAGTTGCTCAAGACGCGGCAATCTAAATTTTAGTTATAAAATCGCTTTACTTCCAGAGGAGCTCAGTGACTATATTATCGTCCACGAAGTCTGTCATCTCGGAGAGTTTAATCACAGTAAAAACTTTTGGAATCTTGTAGCTCAGACTATTCCAAATCATGAAGAGCTCAGAAAGAAGTTAAATAAAGTGGGGATGACTCTAGATTAATTTAAATATTTTGATGATATAATATTTATATGGTTAAAATATTTTCACTAATTAGAAGAAGGAGGTTTATGATATTGAGTACTATGGCTGTCTGTGCATTTGTGGCTGGTATGGAACTATATTCTGGAAGATCTCTACTAGGACCTGATGGTATGTTTGGTTGGTGGGATAATAACATATGGGGTAGTGAAAATTCTCAACGTGTAGCTGATGTATATTCCTTTTCACATATTATTCACGGAATTATCTTCTATGCTTTTCTTTGGTTAGTTGCAAGCAAACTTCCACTCAAGTACCGCTTACTCATCGCTCTACTTATCGAAGGAGGTTGGGAACTTCTAGAAAATTCATCTATCATTATCGATCGATATCGCGAAGCTACTATCGCTCAAGGATATGTTGGGGACAGTGTTTTGAATTCTACCTGCGATGTCCTCATGATGGTTATCGGTTTTATATTTGCTCGTTTCAATAAAGTCTGGGTCTCAATAGCTATTATCATAATCTTTGAACTAGGTACATTGTGGTGGGTGAGAGATAACTTAACTTTAAATGTCTTGATGTTGGTACGACCAGTAGAATCTATAAAAATTTGGCAGGCTGAGGGTAACGTTTTGATAAAATAATTTAGCAAAATAAAACCGCCTCGTGTGGAGGCGGCTGTGAGGGATGCAAATATGAGCACCTAAGACCTACAGGTCTCGGTCTAGTGCCCATTGTGGTAGGTTGATACGGACGACAGGGTTCTCAGGTGCCTCAACTTCACGGTTTCGGCTGTAATTCCTGAGACAATCATCGACCCCGTCAAACCAGTTCTCGTACGTCCTCGCATTCCTCCAACGTTTTTTTGTCGGAACGAAGCCGTAGATGAAGCGGAGATGTTCCTCTCCGATTTCCTGTACGGAAACAGTGGCACCATCGGCATTGGGCAGAGTCGATCTTTCGAGTAAATGATTGAGCAAGTACATCATGAACTCCCTGCTGTGGACCATGATGCGACCTGATAGTGTGGATTTTGGCGTGCACAAGTCCATTATGGCACGGTGGACGGAGGAGTAATCGCTTGGCTTACCGCCAAACTTTTTTGCACTGTTTGCGCAAAAATCATACAATCTTTTTTCTTTCATTTAAAACTCTTGTTTTGTATTCTGTTGAGTGCCCAAGCCAACATAGCTCAGGTCTAAATAAACACTACCACACTTTTTTATAATGTAAACCTCCCACCTTTTTCTTTTACCAATCCCCCAAGTTCCATCTGTGAAAGTATTTCATTCAACTCAACTATACCAAGCCCCATCTCGACCTTGAGTCTGTCGGTTGTCATGGGTTCTATCTGTAGGAATTCCACTATTCTTCTTTCATTATCTGAAAGACTCAGTAATAATTCCTTTTGTATGGGTTCAGTTGTATCGATATTGTAACCAAGCATTTCAAGAATATCTTCGGAGCAAGTTATAGGTACAGCACCATCACGAATGAGATCGTTGGGTAATTCCGAAAGTGGGGAAGTTATATTTCCAGGTACTGCACCTAGATTTCTATTGTAATCATGTGTAAGTCTGGCAGTTATTTGACTCCCAGAGCCCTTTTTTGCTTCTACTAATACTGTCGCATGACATATCCCAGCCATCAGTCTATTTCTTCTAGGAAAAGTCCACTCAAGTGCTGGATGTAGCATATCCAGCTCGGATATTAGTCCGCCACCTGCAAAAACCATCTCATCTGCAAGTCTGTGATGTTTGAACGGATACAATACAGTCTTATCCAGACCCGAACCAGGAAATGCTATGGTATGTAGCCCAGCATCAAGTGCAGATCTATGTGCGATACTGTCTATGCCATGCGCTAGGCCCGATACAATGCAGATATTGTATCCAGCAAGACCAGCTATGAGACTTCGTGTGACTTCTTCACCATAACTTGAATACTTACGTGAACCTACGATACAAAGAATCTTCGAATCTATGTTAGGTAGACTACCTTGTACATAAAGCTTGTCTGGTGGCTCTGGAATCTGAGTAAGTTGAAAGGGGATTTCTTCACCTGTTAATATTTTTATATTTTGATTGTTCATGATTTTATTATTTACTTTTTTAATTAACTTGCTATACTTACTCTTAAGCATTTGGAGGGGTAACCCCAGCACGGCATTCAGCTGTAGCCAAGTGCTAACTAAAGCCATCACCCTCTATGGGTGGTGTTTTTTGTTTAAAGAATGGGATGACACTCAAGAATACTTTCTCTTTACCAGTAATTTCTTTAATAATTACTTTTATCTTTTTATCATCAATTATAGCGAGAAATTCGTAATATATTACTTGAGTCAATGCAATCTCCCTTCTATTATTAATAAATCTCTCTTCAAATCTATTCTTATACAACTTTCCCTGTAGAGTGTGTGATAGATTAATTATTCTCACTACATTTGGTAATAATTTAAATCTCATATTTTGATCTTTTATTGTCCTAGATTTGTTTCTATTTTTAAATCTTATATGCTCAAAGCCCAATTCAGTAAAATGAACTGTCTCCTTAAAATACGGACAATATATTTTTCCAATACTTCTATATAATTTTTCTCTATCATTTTCATGCATCTCTTAATCCTACCAAACCGAGATAAAATCCTGATAAAGTTTTGATAAAATCTAAATGAAATTTTTATCAGAATTTTATCAGCACAGAATTACAACAAGTATCAAGGTCGCTCCCTCAGAGATACTTTCCAGCCTTTAACTTTTCTGCTAATATATTGAGTATGTTAGATATAAAATTTATACGTGAAAATAAGGACGTGGTACAAGCTGGTGCCAAGAAAAAGCATGTAAATATAAACATCGATGACC
>CAYSPX010000024.1:4623-7772 GCA_964433125.1 uncultured Candidatus Saccharibacteria bacterium
CACGGCTTCAGAGGATATTTCCTAACAGGCGATGGAGCTCGACTTTCTTTTGCTATTTGGAATTACGCTATGGATTTCTTTGGAAATAAAAACTTCATCCCTGTTATAGCTCCGGCTATCGTTAGAAAAATAAACCTATATACTACAGGACATCTTCCGGGGGATGTTGAAGATTTCTATATGACTCAAGACGGTGATGCTCTAGCCGGTACAGCGGAGGTGGCACTTATGGGTATGCATGGTGATGAAGTTCTAGAGACAACAGCTCTTCCACTACGTTATCTAGGATTTTCTCCGTGTTACAGACGTGAAGCGGGGGCACACAGTAAGGACACAAAGGGTCTCATCCGTGTACATGAATTTTATAAACTAGAACAACTTGTAATATGTGAAGCTAGTCACGAGACTAGTGTTGCGCTTCATGAAGAATTAAATAGAAATACAGAAGAGTTTATAGAATCACTTGGTATTCCGTACCATACAGTACTCAATTGTGGTGGAGACCTAGGTTTAGGACAAGTGAAGAAGTACGATATTGAACTATGGGTCCCAAAGGAAAATACATACAGAGAGATTTCATCAGCTTCATATTTCCATGATTTCCAAACACGACGAGCTAATATTCGCTACAAGGATGCTACAGGTAAAATGCGATATGCTCACTCACTAAACTGTACCGCAATCCCAACTCCTAGAATCCTCGTTTCTCTTATCGAAAATTATCAACAGGCTGATGGCTCAATAAAAGTTCCAGAAGTACTTCAGAAATACCTAGGTAAAGATATTATTAAATAGCTCAGGTAATATATAAGTAAAATGAAGTCAGGACGAGTACGCACGTTAAAATCAGCTAAATATTTAGAAAAAAGAAAGAAGAAACTCATAGTTCGGATATATATTTATGTTTCAATTTTTATTCTAATATTTCTCATGATTTATGGGGCACTCAGAATTCCTTTTTTTCAAATTAGGACTGTTGTAGTGCTGGGGGCTGAAACTTTAAATCAATTACAGATCGAAAATACCACAAAAGATCTACTTTCTGGAAATTATTTATATTTAGTTCCTCGCTCCAATTTTTTATTCTATCCGAAGTCTACGATATTGGAGAATATTGGTGGTTCGTATAAGAAAATAGAAAATATAAAAGCGGAGGTAAAGGGAACATCAGTTTTATCTATAGAAATTGTTGAAAAAAAGGCCGATGTTGTAGTCTGTGAAGGTTTCAAGGAAGATGAAGGGCAGAATACTTGCTACTTTGCTGATGCAAATGGCTATATATATGACTTCAGTGATATTGAGTCCCAACTTGGTTCTACTACTCCGTATTTCAAATACTATGTGAACCCAAATATTCCAGTTTCTATAGGTAAAAATTTTATCGATACCAGCACATTCCACGAATTACAGGATTTGATAAAAGGTATTGAAGTGTATGGGATAAAATCAACAGGTCTGCTCATAAGTGATGATAATAGTTATGAACTTTATATAAAAAATGTAGATAAAAGCACGGCTGTAGTATATTTTGACAATAGGAGTCCTTTTAGTAAAACTTTTTCCGATCTGACTCTGTTTTGGCAAAATGTGCTCGATAAAAAGATAGGTTTAAAGGTCACTCCAAGCTTTGAATACATTAACCTAAGATTTGCCAATAGCGTGTTCTATCTTATCAATGAAAATGGTAGTATTGATACAAACAAAGATGGAACAACAATCAAAAAATAGATTTGGCAAATTAGTCTTTTCAATGCTCACAGCCATCGCGTCTGGTGCTAGTTTTGCATTTTTGGCTATATATGGATTCAATTATGGTGTAAATAATTTTATATTTCCCACAGGTCAAACAGCATCTACTATAGTAAGCACTCCATTACCAGCATCCAACGTGACTGCAGTATTAGAAGAAGTAGATCAGGACCCGTCTTTCGTGTCGAGGTTTTCTAGAGTTTTTATTTATTCTGCAGATAATGGTAAAGAAATTATAGAAAGTGCCAAGAATTCTCTACCACATCTTGCCAATCTAAAACTGACATCAAAGTCATATGTTGTAATAGACATCGATAGAAATGCTATTCTTCTCGAAAAGGATTCTGAGAGATTGTTACCTATCGCATCAGTTACAAAACTAGTTACGGCAGTTGTTGCTAGGAAGTTAATGGATCAAAATGCAAATATTACAGTAACATCAAAAGCGCTTTCTACTTATGGAAATGAGGGTTGGCTGCGACTAGGAGAAAAAATGAAGGCAAGTGAATTACTTTATCCACTTCTAATGGTTTCAAGTAACGATGCTTCAGAAGTTCTAGCTCAAGCATATCCCAAGGGTAGAAAGGAGTTTATAAGAGAAATGAATGAGTTTGTAAATAGTATTGGTGCATATAGAACATATTTCGATGACCCTTCTGGACTTTCGCCCAAAAATGTTTCAACAGCCAAGGATTTATCTATTATCGCCAAGTGGATCATGACAAATGAACCTGAAATATTTAAAATTACTTTACAAAAATCAAAAACAATCAGAACGCATACCTGGACCAACCCTACACATTTCCTGAATCTCACTTCATATGCAGGCGGCAAGAATGGATACACTCCAGAAGCCAATAGAACTAGTCTGGCATTGTTTAAACTAGGAAGAGCAGACACTCTTTATGCCATTATTTTACTTGGAAGTTCAAACAGGGATAGCGATATACTAGATTTGCTAGAAGAGACACTTAGGTAGTAGTATATTGATTCATGAATAATTTTTGGTTAAAACTCAAAAAGCCCATATTTGTCATAGCTCCTATGGCCAATGTCACTGATGTGGCTTTTCGCTCTATGTTTGCTAAGTATGGCAAGCCTGACGTTATGTGGACAGAGTTCGTATCTGCAGATGGTCTCTGTTCTCCTGGCAAAAAAATGCTTTTACGCGATCTAGCTTTTGATGAAAAAGTAGAACGACCTATAGTCGCACAGCTCTTCACAGGTCATCCTGATAAAATGTTTGAAGCTGCAAAGCTCGTGGAGAGGCTTGGGTTTGATGGACTTGATATAAACATGGGTTGTCCTGATAAAGCAGTTGAGAAACAAGGCTCAGGAGCAGGGCACATAAAAGATCCCGAGAATGCTCTTGAGGTTATACGCGCTGCCAAAAGAGGTGC
>CAYSPX010000025.1:0-1811 GCA_964433125.1 uncultured Candidatus Saccharibacteria bacterium
GCGGGCGATGGAAGAATCGAACTTCCGACGAGGCGTTTGGAGTGCCTAGTTATACCACTTAACTAATCGCCCATAACTCTAATATATCACAAACAAAAGACCCTTGTAAGGGTCTAGTGTCTATTTCTTTGCTTCCTTGAAAGTAACGTGCTTTCGGAGCTTCTTACTAAACTTCTTGAGCTCGATCTTTCGCTCTACTTTCTTCTTGTTCTTGCGAGTCATGTAAATCTCGCCTGTTTCCTTGTTTTTTAATTGTATAAGTTGAATCTGTGACATAGTTAGACTACTATAACCTATTTGATAAAAAAGAGCAATTGGTATGGATGTATATTAAAATAGATAATTTGGATAGAAGAAAACGCGTTGGACCATTATGTAGGTGCAACGCGCTTTTCGCTTTCGAGACCGTTTGAGGTCTCAGGACTTTTCAGCCCTTTCTATTTACAGTGCCGGGGGTTCTTGCGAACCTTTCTCACCACCACCGTTTTTGTCATCAGGCGGAAAGTAAGTTCTTTCCCAATCCTGAAATTCGGTGGTATTCCAGCCGAACCACACGTAATAGTGGCCGACCGGCAGGTTTTGGGCGACGACGAATCCTTGCGGAACATCCCACGTCTGCGAAGGGTTACCCTTCGGTTTGATGGTGTATCCGGTGGAGGCGAAGCCTTCACTGGTTTGTGCAAACAACTTCACTGACCGCTCACTCGTGAGTATCAGTTCGAAGACGGGATTACGACCGCGGCCGCCAAAGGAATCGACGATGACCTTGTCGAGGTCGCCGTCGACGACGATGAAGGTGTTTTCGATGGTCGCGTCTATGCCGGTGGTCGTGGTGACTTGTTCCGATTGGACTTTATCGCCCTTGCGATCGTAATAATACTCGGTCCATTCGTCTCCAATGTAAAGACGGAGGTTGACCTTACCAGCCAAAGCGAACGGAATGATCAATTTTTCACCCTGGACTTCCAGGGAAACCGAATCGCCAGTTGTCCCATCGGGATTGACGATTTGTCCATATGCATGGCGTAGGCCAGGAATGGCAATATGCGCATTCTCGGTGAAGTAAATGTTGACCCTGGTATCTTCAAGGCGATACCCTCCACCCTTGCCGACGACCAGTTTTTTCTCTGCCTGGCCCCGGATGATCTCATGGTCGGAGTCATCGGTAACACTTACCCAAATGACGGCTTTGTCATTGGGATTGACGACGCTGAAGTCAAACTTGGACTTCGCTAGGGCGCTTTGAATGGCGTATCCGCCACCCGTAATCGCGGTCCGGTAGTAGGTTTTGACGCCACTGACCGTGCTACGACTGCCGGTACCGCTCCGAACTTCCCTTGCCACCTCGAGGGTAGCTGTCTGCATCTCCTCGGCCGACCCGGTCGGGATTTTCACAGATACAGTTGAGGGAATCGGCCCTCCGCCCGAAGTCGAACCACCACTGCCTCCCGTTGCGGGAGTTGTGGTGGTTTGACCCAGAAGAAGCTGCGTTGCTGTGAGTGCCACGAGAACGAGGCGTGCGAGTTGACTGAATACTTTCATTTTTGAACTGCGTTGATTGTTTACTTTCCAATGGTTACTTGCAATCCGTCCACACGGACGGTGAAGTTGGTCTTGTTACCACCCCCAACCTGAGAGTGATTTTCACTTTTTTCACCCACCACCTTTCTCCCGGACTGCTTGTCCGAAAGTATCGCGAGCGTAACAACGCAAGCGATTAGAAGCGCGGCAAAAGCGATATACTTCTTCATGGATTTCCTCCATTTTCCCCTCTCTTTTAAACATTAAACAACCGAGCCACACAGCTCTGT
>CAYSPX010000025.1:1911-7668 GCA_964433125.1 uncultured Candidatus Saccharibacteria bacterium
CTTTTTCATAACCTAAATGAATTTAAAAAACTCGCACCTCATGGACTCATTGCTCCTACACTCAAAAGCAATGCTTATGGCCATGGAGTGGAGCTTATCGCCAAAGAATTAGATAATATAAGTGCACCCTTTTTTGTTATTGATTCATATTTTGAAACAATAGTTTTAAGAAATGAAAATATTAAAACGCCTCTCTTGGTAATTGGATATTCGACGACTGACACTATTTTAAAAAATAATTTAAAAAATATTATTTTCACTATTACCAGTATCGAAGCATTGGATGATCTTTCGAAAAGAGCCGACCATAATATCCACATACATTTAAAGATTGATACGGGTATGCATAGACAAGGGATTTTGGTAAATGAACTTGATCAGGCTTTTGAACTAATCAAGGCAAATACAAACATTGTACTCGAGGGTATTTGTTCTCATCTCTCTGATTCAGATGGAGCTGATCCTAGTTTTACTAACAGTCAGATAAATATTTGGAATAGTTTAGTAGATAAAACACTTAAGCAATTCCCCGCACTCAGATATTATCACCTAAGTAACACTTACGGTCATCAATACACTCAAAAAATAAAAGCAAATGTTTCCAGACTCGGTATCGGTCTTTACGGACTCGCAGAAATTCCAAACCTAGATCTCAAACCTGTTTTAGAAATGAAGACTATCATTTCAAGTGTAAAGAAGATAAAAAAAGGAGAGACTGTCGGTTACAACAATACTTTCACAGCTGACAAGGATATGGTAATAGCTACTATTCCCGTTGGATACTATGAAGGACTTGATAGACGATTTTCAAATAAAGGCTTTGTAAAAATAAAGGGTAAATTTTGTAAAATAATAGGCAGAGTAAGTATGAATATTTCAACTATAGATGTAAGTGAGTTGCCTGGACCCAAAATCGGCGATGAAGTGATCGTCTTTAGTAGTATTTCCACAGACAAAAACTCCATCAAATCTATCGCTGAAGCAGCTGGAACCATTACCTATGAAATTGTAGTAGACATACCTGAAAAAATAAAAAGAGTTATTGTTTAACTTGGTGCGCCGGGCTGGAATCGAACCAGCGATAGCCAAAGGCTGCCTGATTTACAGTCAGGTGTAATACCATTATACGACCGACGCATGTTATTTAAGATATTTAGTCTTGTATGAGTCTATCATTTTTTTGATTTCTAGCAAGAGCTTTTTGTCATAATATCTTATGTGTATAAGTCCATACTTCATTTTTCTAGCATTTATACTAAAGTCATTCCTCACATATGGCTTTGTAAAGGCACTTGAGCTAATATTTGTTTCTCTACTCCAAAAATCTATTAGTTCAGGAATATTTTGGTCTGAATAACAATACAAAAGTATACGAAACTTTTTCTCATGAAATATGCGACGCAATCTAGAGAGAAACCGAGCTCAATTCCAATAGCCTTCATACTATACTTTTTATTATAGTATAGTTCTTTAACTTTATTTAAATGTGATTGAGAAATTACTGAAGCGTACTAATTATACTGAATATTATTTTCTTTTTCAATTTTTAGAACGTCATTCCTCTCACAATTCGAACTTCCCTATCAAACCCTATTTTTTCAATAAAGTATCTGTCGTGAGACACAACAAGAAGCGCTCCTTCATAATTAATAAGGGCTTTTTCAATTATCTCACGTGAAGCTATATCAAGATGGTTTGTTGGTTCATCAAGTATCAGGAGTTCATTTTTTTGATTGGATAATTTGGCAAAAATTAAACGTACTCTTTCACCCAGACTTAAATCTGATATTTTCTTAAATACATCCTGGCCTTTGAATAAATAACTCCCTAATATAACTCGAGCGTCCTTTGTAAGTTCAAGCATTCTTTCCGTAGCCATAAATTCCTCGAGCACCGTTTTATCTCTATCTAGATACTCATGTTCCTGTGAAAAATATCCTATCTGCACGTTTTGACCAATCCTGGTACTGCCTTTATCTTTTTCTACTTCACCCATAAGAATTTTAAGTAGCGTAGTTTTTCCAGAACCATTTTCACCTGACAAAAGGACTTTCTCCTGACCACGTATTTCCATACTAATATTTCTAAGTATAACCTTATCTCCCATAGACTTTGCTACTGCTTCACACTGAAGAATAAGCTTAGAAATATGAGTTTTCCCTGTGAGTTTGATTTCTCGTATCTTTTTAAGAGACGAGGGTTTACTTATTTCCTGGCTATAAATCTCTCGCTCAAGCCTCTTCTCCATAGCCCGTATTTGTTTACCCTTTGCTGGGTCTGGTCGAACTCGCGCATCCTGTCTTTTGAGCGTGAGCCATAACTCCAATCTCTTTTTTTCTCGCTGTTGCCATCGATACTCATTTTCCTGTAATTCCAAACTCTTTTCTTTTTCTATAACATAGTCGGTGTAACCGCCCTGATATTCTTTAAACGTCATATTTGCGGAATCAATTTCAAATATTTTTGTTACACAATTATCCAACAAAGCACGGTCATGCGAAATGACCATAACAATTCCCTTAAATTCATTAATAATACCTTCTAACCATTGAAGACCTTTTACATCAAGATGGTTTGTAGGCTCGTCAAGAAGAAGAACTGTTGGCTTTTGGGCAAGAATAGTTTCAAGCGCTAATTTTGTTTTTTGACCACTACTCAAACTCGCATTCTCTGACACGATTTCTTGTGGTAAATACGCTATTCTTTCATGTTCTATCTGTATGCTTCCACCATCATAATCGCTTCGATTTAGAATCATTTTCATAAGTGTAGATTTACCACTTCCGTTTGGACCGACGAGTCCAACCTTGTCACCACTATTCAACACAAAAGAAACATCTTCAAAAAGAGGTTCACCGAGAATGTATTTTGTTATTTTTTTAACTTGTATCATATTTTTTGATTAATTTTATAGAATAAAAACCCAGTCTATGCTGGGTTTCTAAAACAGTGTGAATCGGATGTAGAATTTTTAGAATTTACCCAGCAGAAAATAAGCCTCATTTGTTGCTCCCTTAAAATTTTTGAATAGGATATATAATTTCATATTATTTACTTCTTCAACTCAACATCCGCAAGCAATAATCCATTATTCTCTCCTCTTTTCTTCTTTTTTACTTCAAAAGAAAATTCTACGTTTTTATCATCCACACTTACCCCCTTTTTCATATCAACGTTTATACTTCCGTCTTTTGTGACACCTTGAGCAATCATGATGTTTGCAACTGGAGTTAGGATCTTGTTTTGTATAAGTCTCTTGAGTGGACGAGCTCCATACTGTGGGTTATATCCTTCCTTTGCAAGGTAAGCCAAAACAGCAGGAGAAACTGTTAGGTTTATATCCTTTTCTTTTAGTCTAGCAATAACAATATCCACCTGGATCTTTACAATCTTCTCTATAGACTCCTTGCTTAGAATATCAAAGAGTATGATGTCATCCACTCGGTTTAGGAATTCTGGTCGGAAGTATTCTTTCAAACTTCCCATAACTTTATCCTTTACTTGATCATAATTTGCTTTTTCATTTGGATCAACTTGCACAGTAAATCCTATCTTCTCCATCTTTTCTATGTATTGAGCACCGATGTTTGAAGTCATTATGATAACTGTGTTTTTGAAGTTTACAGTTCTTCCCTTTGAATCAGTCAAACGACCATTATCAAGAACCTGAAGTAAAATATTAAATACTTCTGGGTGTGCTTTTTCTATTTCATCAAAAAGAATCACAGAGTATGGACGTCTTCGAACAAGTTCTGTAAGACCTCCACCTTCGTCATGTCCTACGTATCCTGGAGGTGAACCGATGAGCTTTGAGACTGAATGCTTTTCCATAAACTCTGACATATCTACTCGTATCAAAGCCTTGTCATCATTGAAAAGGAATTCAGCAAGTGACTTCGTAAGTTCGGTCTTTCCAACTCCAGTAGGTCCAAGGAAAATAAATGAACCGATTGGTCTATTGGGATCTGCAATGCCAGCTCGTGAACGCTTGATAGTGTCTGAAATTTTCTTTACAGCCTCATCTTGACCCACAAGTCTTTTCTTGAGCTCTTCTTCCATACCAGAAAGTTTCTTGGCTTCCTCCTCCATCATTCGACTAACTGGAATATTCGTCCAACGAGAGACCACATCAGCAATGTCTTGTTCTGTAATTTCTTCTTTTAGAATTCGTCTTGATGACTGAAGCTTCTTTAGTCTTTTATTTTTAGTTTCCAATTCTTTTTCTAGATCTGGAATCTTTCCATATCTTATTTCTGCAGCCTTTGATAGATCGGCCTTGGCTTCTGCAGATTCTGCTTCTATTCTAAGCACTTCGAGTTCCTTCTTGATTCTCTTAATCTCAGTGATTGTATCCTTTTCATTTTTCCACTTTAGTTCAAGCTCAGATGTACTTTCCTTTAGGTTTGCGAGCTCTTCTTCGATCTTTTGCATTCGAACCTTTGCATCTTTATTACTTTCTTTTTTCAAAGCTTCTCGCTCTATCTCCAGACGCATAATCTTTCTACGAGTTTCCTCTAGTTGTGGTGGCATGTTTTCAAGAGAAATTTTTAAAGCAGATGCAGCTTCATCGATAAGGTCGACTGTTTTGTCTGGAAGGAATCTATCTGAAATATATCTACTTGATAAATGAACAGCAGCCACGATAGCGTCATCGGTAATACGTACGCCATGGAAAAGTTCATATTTTTCTTTTAGCCCTCGAAGAATTGCAATAGCGTCCTCTTCTGAAGGTTCGTTCACCATCACAGGTTGGAATCTTCGTGTCAGAGCTGGATCCTTTTCTATATGTTTCTGATACTCACGTAAAGTCGTTGCACCAATAGCGCGAAGTTCTCCACGAGAAAGTGCAGGCTTTAACATGTTTGATGCATCCATTGAACCCTCAGAGGCTCCTGCACCTACGATAGTGTGGATTTCATCGATAAAGAGAATGATCTTTCCTTCAGCCCTTTCAACTTCTTTCAAAATATTTTTCAAACGCTCCTCGAACTCTCCACGATACTTTGTTCCAGCAATAAGAGAACCTAGGTCTAGAGAAACTAGTTCCTTGTCCTTCAGCGATTCTGGTATATCACCTTGTGCCATACGAATAGCTAGACCTTCAACTATAGCAGTCTTACCGACACCTGCTTCACCAATCAAGATAGGATTATTCTTTGTTCTTCGAGAAAGGATTTGGATAACACGAAGGATTTCAGTATCACGTCCGATAACAGGATCAAGTTTGTTTTCTCGAGCAAGCTTTGTAAGACTTCGAGTAAACTTAGCTAGAGTACGGAATTGTTTTGGCTTAGCTTCACCAACAAAGTCAGAAGATTTTAATTCTTCAATTATTTGCAAAACATTGGCTCTTTCAATTTTGAATCTAGCTAGTGTATCCTTGGCTGGTCCAGCAACATCAAAAAGTGCTACAAAAAGGTGTTCTGTAGATGTAAATTCTTCTTTCATTGTCTTGGCAACCTTTCCAGCACTTTCAAGGACTGAAGCAAGTTCGGGAGTTATGTAAATCTGATATGAAGGAGATAGAGTCTTGCCAGCTTCAGGAGCTTCGATCTGCTCTAGGATAAGGTCAGTAAGAAGCATGGTATCTATTTCAAGCTTTTCCAAAATAGAAGTAACCATACTCTCTTCCTGCAAAATAAGAGCGCACATCAAATGGATAGGATTCACATGGTTCATCCCACGTTCAATAGCCAATTCATGAGAACGGCGTAGGGCTTCTTTAGCTTTAGTTGTAAAACTTCCAAGTGGAGGCAT
>CAYSPX010000026.1:0-7401 GCA_964433125.1 uncultured Candidatus Saccharibacteria bacterium
TTGATAGATACTGAAAAGAAAAGACAGAAGAGTGTTGTGAACCTTATCGCTTCTGAAAACTACGTTTCAAAGGATGTTCTGACTGCTCTTGGTACAGAGTTTGTAAATAAATACGCTGAAGGATATCCAGGTAAGCGATACTATGGTGGAAATGAGATAGTCGACAAGCTTGAGAATCTTTGTATTGAAAGAGCTTTGGATCTTTTTGATTTGGATCAAACAAAGTGGGGAGTGAACGTTCAGGCCCTATCAGGATCTCCTGCAAATCTCGCTGTCTATGTAGCTCTAGTTCCAGCTGGAGGAAAAATAATGGGAATGTCACTGGATCAAGGAGGTCACCTTACTCATGGTCACAAGGTTTCTGCTACTGGAAAATTTTGGACTCAGGTTCCATATGGAGTTGATAAAAATACTGAAGTTTTAAATTATGAAAATTTAAAAGAAATAGCGATGCGAGAAAAGCCGGCTATCATAGTTGGTGGATACACAGCTTACCCTCGAGAAATTGATTTTAAAAAGTTGCGCGAAGTTGCTGATAGTTGCGGAGCTTTGCTCATGATCGATATGTCACACATTGCAGGACTTGTTGCGGGTAAAGCATATCCATCACCATTTCTTTATGCAGATATTGTAACTACAACAGTTCACAAAACTCTTCGAGGTCCTCGAAGTGCCCTTATTTTTTCTAGAATAGATAAAAAGATTTCAAAGACAAATAAAGAAGGAAAGGTTATAGAAAATAGTCTAAATGATCTCATCGACAAAGCAGTATTTCCAGGATTGCAGGGAGGTCCACACATGAACCAGATTGCAGCTGTTGCTGTGGCGCTAAAGGAGGCTTCAAGTCCAGCTTTCAAAAAATATGCTGAACAAATAAAAAAGAATGCAAAGACTCTTGCAGATGAGCTCAAGAATCATGGTTGGAGAATCATATCTGGCGGAACTGATAGTCATTTGATACTTGTAGATACTTGGATGGATGGAAAGGGAATCAGTGGAAAGGAGGCAAGTGATCGTTTGGAAAAAGAAGGAATTATTGTAAATAAAAACGCTATCCCTTTTGATACACGTCCACCAGCAGATCCATCTGGTATTCGTCTAGGAACAGCGGCAGAAACAACTCGTGGAAAAAAGGAGAAGGATATGAAAAAGATTGCGGAGAGGATAGATAAGGTTTTGAGGAGCTAGGAGATAATTAGATAAAAGAAAACGCACAGTTACAAACAAACTTTGTAACCGTGCGCTAGAGGGTTTGAGTCAATGTTCGACCTCATTACCCAACTCTTCCTCTTGTCCTGATATAAAACCCCTGCGAAGGAAAACAAAACCGCAGGTCAACTCTATCAGGCACTTTTTAACTTTTAGTGCTTCTTTAGCCTCAAAAAATATATCATAAGCCTAAATAAAAAGCAAGTTTTTTACAAACCAACCCTTTTGATATAGAATTGACCAATGACCGAAGAAATTACTAAATTACTTATACAAGCTTGTGAAAAAGTGGGAATTACTAATCCACTCATTAAACTTGAACACCCAGATGATATAAGTCACGGTGATTTTTCTAGTAACGTGGCGATGGTGCATGCAAAGGCTCTCAAAGTGAACCCAAAGGTTTTGGCGGAGAAGATAGTACTTGAATTTAATAGCCTTGTCTCAGCATCTGACTCAAAAGATAATATTTTGCCAGCGGAAGTGGCAGGGCCGGGGTTTATAAATTTTAAATTGGGTCAAAAAGCAATTACTGATAATACTAGAAACGTAATTTTGTTAAAGGATAAGTTTGGTGCACAGGAAATCGGTAAGGGTAAAAAGGTATTAGTGGAATATTCCTCACCAAACATTGCTAAGCCTTTTACGGTTGGACATTTGCGATCAACAATTATTGGAGATGCTATTGCTAACACTCATAGTTTTTTAGGTTATGAAGTGATACGAGATAATCATCTTGGTGATTGGGGAACTCAGTTCGGTAAGTTGCTTTTTGCAATAGAAAAGTGGGAAGGTGGAAGTTTTGATAGAATTGAAAAGAGTAATGATCCGATTAAAGAGCTCGTGGATCTCTATGTTAAATTTCACGATGAAGTAGACAGATTTAAAAAAGAAGGGAAGGAGACAGAAGCTGTTGAGTTGGAAGAATTAGCGCGTGGCAGGTTCCAGGTTCTAGAATCAAGAAAAGATCCCGAAATGCTCTCAAAATGGCAAAAGTGTATCGATTTATCTAAAAAAGAATTCAATAAGATTTACGATGCATTAGGTGTACACTTCGATCCAAAGAGAGGGGACACTGAGCTTGGTGAAAGCGTTTTTGCTACACCAGAAAAAAGCAATGAAGTCCTTACTGCATTGAATAATAAAAAACTTCTAACTCAAAGTGAAGGTGCTCAGGTTGTTATATTTGAGAACGAAAAGTATCCGCCACTAATGATACAAAAAAGTGATGGTACAACTATTTATGCAACACGTGATCTGGCAACTGATCTGTATCGAAAAAATACTTACGGAGATAATCTTAAAATAATAAATGAAGTTGGCTCAGAGCAGATACTTTACTTTAGACAACTTTACGAAATAGAAAAGATGTTGGGTTGGTTTAAAGAAAGCGAGCGCATACACGTCGCACACGGTCTTTACCGTTTTAAAGAAGGGAAAATGTCTACTCGAAAGGGTAATGTTATTTGGCTAAAGGATATTATTGATGAAGCAGAAAAGAAAGCGTCAGTCATAAATCCAGAAAGTGCACATGACGTTGCAATTGGTGCTATCAAATTTAATGATCTTAAGCGTGATTGCGCTCACGATATTGTTTTTGATTGGGATGAGATTATGAATATGACAGGTGACTCAGGTCCTTATTTACAATATTCTTGCGTTAGAGCTGTAACAGTTTTATTAAAAGCTAAAGACAATAATATAAAAGTGGATATAGACAGTATTCGTCCTGAAATAAAGAGTATGGATGCATTGGAAAGATATATGATGTACTTTCCAGAAATTATCGCTTTTTCAGCGTCATCTTACAAACCAAATATTATAGCTAATTATCTTATTAATCTCGCCGCATATTTCAATGCTTTTTATGCTCAGACTGTTATCGTGGATGAAAAAGACAAGACATCTTCTTATAAATTAGCTGTAACTGAGGCTTTTGTTAATACTATGAGAAATGGTTTGAATCTTCTGGGAATCAAGGTTCCGGAGAGGATGTAGTTATACTGCAATAAAAATATGAGTAAGTTATCTATAAAACTTCAGGCTAAGGCTCTTGCTGATATGGCAATAAGAAAAACTTTCATTAAGAATTTGGCCGGTTTTACTTATGAAGTCCACGCAAAGGTATTTAAGGGAAGTACAGACTCTGAACTTCTTTGCTCTGTAATAAAGATTAGAAAAGATCAAAGTCTTTGGGATATTGGAACTGGTACCGGTCTAGCAGCGCTTACAGCAAAGAAAATGGGTGCACGTTATGTTTTGGCTACTGATTTAAATCCTTATGCAGTAAAGAATGCAAAAAGAAATAGTGAATTACTAAACTTGGACATTGAAGTTAAAAAGGCTGATGTTTTCGGAAATATAAATAAGCGTTTTGATATTATTACCTTCAATCCACCTTTTACAAACCATTCAACAAAAAATGATTATGAAATTAGTTTTTGGGATAAAGATAATATGGCGGTAAAGAAGTTTTTCAAAGATTTAAATATGTATTTGACTAGTGATGGCTACGCACTAATCTCTTGGTCGTCATTCGGCAAGATTTTTATTTTAAAAAAGATAGCAAGAGATAATGGATTTAATTTAGAAAAGATGGGTGAAAGAAAGGGTAAGAGGGGACTAATTTATTATGTTTTCAAAGTTATTTAATTAAATTAGAAAACTCCCGCAAAAAGTGTTAAAATGACCCCATGAACGAAGAAATCAATAAAAACGCGCCCCAAAACCCTGAATTAATAGAATCACCACAAAAGTCCAAGGTTGTTGAAACTGAAGAGAAAATCCTTGCTTTTTGGGAGCAAAATAAGATTTTTAAGAAAACTCTAGATAAAGCTTCGCCAAAGGGTAGTTTTGTTTTTTATGATGGACCTCCTTTTGCAACAGGCGAACCTCACTATGGTCACGTCGTGCCTGGAACTATCAAGGACATCATCCCTCGTTACAAAACTATGCGAGGCTATAACGTCCGCCGCCGATGGGGTTGGGACTGTCACGGACTTCCTGTAGAAAACCTAGTAGAAAAGGAACTCAAGCTCACTTCAAAAAAAGATATTATTGACTATGGAATAGGGAAGTTCAATGCAGCTGCGCAGGATAGTGTTATGCGTTATGCCACAGACTGGAGAAGAATAATTCCACGACTAGGAAGATGGGTGGACATGGATGATGACTATAAAACTATGGATGCAAGCTATACCGAGTCAGTATGGTGGGCTTTTTCAGAGCTACACAAAAAGGGTCTGATATACGAAGGATTTAAGTCTATGAATCTTTGCCCGCGTTGTGAGACCACACTCTCCAACTTTGAAGTAAGTCAGGGGTATAAGGACATTACTGATATTTCAGTTTATGCAAAATTTAAATTAAAAGATGAAGATACTTTTATCCTAGCTTGGACAACTACACCTTGGACACTTCCTGGAAACGTAGCACTTGCGATAAATCCAACTATCAAGTATGTAAAGATCGAAGTTGAAAATGTAAAAGTTATCCTAGCTCAGTCACGTCTTTCTGTTATAAAGTCAGAATATAAAATCATCGAGGAATTTGATGCCAAGACTCTTATAGGTAAGTCATACGAACCCGTCTTTGATTATTATATAAAAGATAAAACTCTAAAGAATGCTGAAAACGGTTGGAAAATATACGGTGCAGACTTTGTAACTACAGACAGTGGAACTGGTGTTGTGCATATAGCTCCTGCTTTTGGTGCGGATGACTATGAGCTTTCTTTAAAATACAATCTTCCTTTTATCCAACACGTGACTCAACATGGAGTCTTTAAGCCAGAAGTTACAGATTTTGCTGGACAGTTTGTAAAGCCAAAGGACACTGCTGAAGACAAAGCTAATAAAATAGAAACTCATCAAAAGGCTGATATAGAAATAATAAAATACCTTGCAGGAAAGGGGACTCTTTTTGCAAAAGAAAAATTGATACACTCATATCCACATTGTTGGCGTTGTGATACTCCACTTCTAAACTATGCTAGTTCATCATGGTTTGTAAAAGTCAGTTCTATGCGTGACAAGCTTGTTAAAGAAAATAAAAAAGTAAAATGGGTGCCGGCTCCAGTGGGTGAGAAGAGATTTGGAGATTGGCTAAGTAATGCGCGTGATTGGGCTATATCACGATCACGCTTTTGGGGTGCACCACTTCCTGTTTGGAAGGATACTAAAACAGAGGAATGCTACGTTCTAGGTTCTGTTGCTGATCTCAAGAAATATAGTAAATCAAAAAATACATACTACACATGTCGACATGGTGAGTCAGAAAATAACGTAGCTAGAATCGTTAGTTCAAAAAAAGAAAATAAACACTACCTAACTCCAAACGGTAGAATCCAAGCGCTTGATGCTGCAAAGTGGCTCAAAGATAAAAAGATAGATTTGATTTTTGCTTCACCATTTCTACGTACAAAAGAGACTGCAGAAATAGTGGCAAAGCATATCGGTTTTGATAAAAACAAAATTATATTTGACGATAGAATACACGAAATAAATGCGGGGGTGTGGAATGGTAAGAGTTTCGACGATTTTGTAAAAGGTTTTGCGCATACAAATCGCTTTGAAGAAAGACCAGAAGGTGGAGAAAACTATGTCGACATCAAAAAGCGCATGGGTGATTTTATCTATGACATCGAAAGTAAAAATGAAGGAAAAAATATTTTAATCATTTCTCATGACACTCCAATATTTCTACTCAATGCAATAGCAAATGGTCTAAACAGAAAACAATCAATAGAGCTTCGTGGGAATGCAGATCACTACAATGCAAATGCTAAACCTGCCAAACTTGATTTTCATCCACTACCACACAATGCTGAATATGAACTAGATCTACACCGACCATTTATAGATGATATAGAACTTACATCACCAAAGGGGAATAAGATGAAGCGCGTTCCTGAGGTTTTTGATTGTTGGTTTGAGTCTGGTTCTATGCCATTTGGAGAAGCACATTATCCATTTAAAAAATGCGATTTCAACCCTAAACCAGGTCCATTCAGTAAGATTTTAGGAAAAACAAAAGGCTATCCAGCTGACTTTATTTCAGAGGGCCTCGATCAAACTCGAGGATGGTTTTACTCTATGCTTGTTCTAGGTGTAGCTTTGTTTGGAAAATCTCCATACAAAAATGTCGTGGTCAATGGAACTATTCTTGCAAGTGACGGACAAAAGATGTCAAAGAGATTAAAGAATTATCCAGATCTTATGTTGGTTGTAAATAAATACGGTGCAGACGCGCTCCGATATGTTCTTATGTCCTCACAAGCCGTTCACGGAGAAGATTTCTCATTCTCAGAAAAGTATGTTGATGAAGTGGTGAAGAAGCATATTGGAAGATTGAACAATGTTGTTTCTTTTTATGAAATGTATGCCGGTGAAATTTCTCTTGATGAAAAACTAAGTGTAAAAAGTACAGACCCTCTAGATGTCTGGATACAAACACGTCTGAAGGAACTTACAAAAGAAATGACTGATGCTTTGGAAAAATATCAAATAGACAAAGCGGCTCGACCGATCGCTGACTTTATAGATGATCTTTCTACTTGGTATGTGCGACGTTCTCGCGATCGTTTCAAGAGTGAAAATAAAGAAGAGTTGGCTGCTGTACTTGGAACAACACGAAATGTTTTACTCGATTTCACAAAGTTAATCGCTCCTATCATGCCGTTTCTCGCAGAAGATATTTATTTAAAACTAAAGGGTCCACTAGAAAGTGTGCATCTAGAGTCATGGCCAGAAATTGCTAAATTTGATGCAAAAGTTTTGAGTGATATGCAATTGATTAGAAAAATATCGTCTCTTGGCTTGGAGGCTCGTATGAAAGCCAAAATAAATGTTCGCCAACCACTCGCAAGACTTTCAGTAAGATCTGCTTTTCCAGCCGCGCTTGTTGAAATAATAAAAGATGAAGTAAATGTAAAAGAAGTTGTGATCGATGCAGGAATCGTCGAAGAAGTTTTGCTCGATACTGTCATATCACCAAGTCTAAAAGAAGAAGGAATTGTTCGTGAGTTTATCCGTGCGATACAAGATATGAGAAAAGAAAACGGCCTTACAGTAAAGGACCGTGTGACTTTGGTTGTGGATGGAGATCAGACTGTCTCTGATTTGATTATGAAAAATAAAAATAATATCTCAAGCATCACTGGTTTGAAAGATATAGTATTTAAAAAGTTAGAAG
>CAYSPX010000027.1:0-7032 GCA_964433125.1 uncultured Candidatus Saccharibacteria bacterium
TCGGCCTCCTCGGCATCCCCATCTTTTTTATAATTATGCTCTACAATACCAACGACTTCCGCATATTTAATACAAAAATCTCCGGCAAAAATATACTAGTTGTATCTCTATGGATCCTCATAGCGTCATTGGTATTGATAACAGATCTCATAATGAGTCATGTTGTAGTCGCTATCACCTTCACCGTCTCCCTAATCATTGGAATAATACTTATAAAATCATCAGAAAAAGAGCGCATTCATCTAGAAAAAATATCATCACTTGCAGCCTCATTAGAAACCTTAAACTCTACCCTGTCTGAAAAGGTGGAGGAGCAAACCAAGGAAATTAAAAAATCATATGAATTGGAAAGAAAAGCACGTCGTGAACTAGAAAAGCTTTCTGAAACAAAAGATAAATTTATCTCTATCGCTCAGCACAATTTACGAATCCCAATTACAAATATAAAGAACAAAATAAACTCCGCTATAAGCAGAACGGTCACCGATACAGACACAACAACCACAAATATCCTAAACGAGACAAATAAATCAATTGATTATTTGACCGAAATCGCTGACGATTTTAAAAACATAGCCAAACTCAATTCTAATTCTCAAATCTTAAACACTTCAGACGCCACTCTATTACCCATACTAGAAAACATACTCCGTGAACTGAAAATAGATATAGAAAACATGGGCATCGAAGTCACCTACCCTTCTCACACGAGTGACTGGCCTGAATTAAAGATTGATGCAAATAGAATCAAAGAAGTCTTTATGGTAATTCTAGAAAACGCAGTGAGATATAATTTTAAAAATGGAAAAATAAATATTGAAACAAAAACGACAGGTGATAATTTTGAAATGAAAATATTCAATACAGGAATCGGACTTACGCTAGATGAAAACAAACAACTCTTCAATCGATCTTTTTATAGAAGCAAAATTGCCAAAGAATTGAACCCTATTGGTATGGGAATTGGACTTTCACTCTCAAGGAGTATCGTAGAGGCGCATCATGGAACCCTAGAAATATCCTCAAAGGGTATAAATATGGGTGTTACTGTAAATATCACTCTACCCACCGATTTCCTTGTAAAATATAGCTAATTTGACTCAATTATCCACAGATACCCCCTTGCTTTACTTTTAGTCTAAACATGTGTTATAATGGTAGTCAGAATCAGAACATTGTCATGTTTTGAGGCATAGAAATTTTAACCGGCACGCAAGTGCCATAACAATAGAAAGGACGGCGCAGATGAGAACAACAATTCGGTTGGTATTACTGACGCTTACTGTCCTTCTTGGGATGGTACGCGCGCAGGTGACCGAGCTCCCTATCGGGGGTTGGGATCGGGTGATGAAGTGGTCACTCGAGAATTCGAAGGGTCTTATCCTAAGAATCAAGCAGGGTAACCGACTCGTGGTCAAGCTTACTGTTGGGAAATCTTTTCCAAAATTAACGAGTAAGGCCGAGCTAGACTCCTTTTACCAGGAGAAACTTGCGATTGCCGCTCGTTGGACCATAACAAACAGTTGGCCAGACAGAGACAAACCTTTCGTCGTCGATGCGGTAGTAGACCGATATTACGACGAGGTGGTACAAGTTATCACTCTGTTTTTGTTCGAGGGGGAATTCTCTCTGATTAAGTCCGCGGACGGCAACTACAAAGTTCCCGATCTCAGTGGAATGAAACTTGAACTTCCACCGCTTGGTGTACAAGTTTTGATCCCTCATGTGAAATGGGTACGAATTGAAACACCTGATACTACGTACGACACAGCATGGGGCGATACTGATCCACAGTTACTCTGGTATGGGAAAGCACTCATGATTCCCCTCGACATAGCAATGAGTTCGGACACAACTATTCGACTCATCTCAGGTACAAACTTCTCGTACCAAGTCTTCGGTCCCGACGGTAAACCTCGGGTGGAGGAGCCGGTCAGGCTGATCCTTGGATCATACCCTGTTGGCACATCGCAAGCAAAGAAAGCCAGCTGGGGTGATGGAGTGAAGTCCATCGAGGTTCAAGGAGGTGGAGTCGGTAGAGTACTCCAACTCCAACAGGCCAGTACGCCGCAAGGGCCTTGGCTAGATATTGAAGATGGTGAATTCACTCGATGGTCGAGTGGACCACACTTCATGTCTGTCGAAACTACGACGGATATCAACTTTTACCGGGTTCGCTCGGTAGACAAAATCCCAACCTACTAAGGATGGGGTTAGAAACAAAAAAGAGGGCGCCCCGTGCGCCCTCTTTCTTCATCTATTTTTATATTATTGTTCGTTTATTTTTGAACTTTTAACTACTACAGTCAATTCGTAAATAAATGTTCCATCTGCCTTAGTTTTAGGTGCTATATCATTGATATACACCCTTGCATTGTATGTTTTTTTAAGTGCGGTATTATCCTTACAACTAAGTTTATAATAATATGTTCCTACCAAATTAGGTCTCTTAGTATATACTTTTAAAGCCGTTACACCTTCTGCATTCAAAAAATCTCCATTATTATATTTCTCAAGCAAATCACAATCCCCAAAATTTATAATAGAAGTATTTACTTCATCCCATCTTATTGTAAATTCTTGTCCTACCTTAATTGTCTTATAGTCAACATTTTTACTGTCCTGACCACCATTTACTGCGTCTGATATCCACATTTTTAGATCTGTGTTTGATGATCCACTTGGACATGCACCAGTTGCAGTATTTCCACTATATATTTTACTTGTACCACCGGCAATTACTCTATAATAATAAATAGTACTAGGAGCTACTCCTGTATCAGGATAGGTTGTGACATTACCACCAACTGATGCAAAAGTAGTATAATTTCCACTCGGCGTTAGAGACCTACTAATAGTATACCCCGTCGCACCTGACACAGCTCCCCAAGTTAATTCTACTCTCGTAGGAGTACATTTTGGACTCAACGTAAGCGTCGGACCCCCCGGCGATATACTCGGTGATATACTCGGTGAAGTTAGACTTACCTTTACAGTAGCTGTATCACTTCCAAACTGGTTTGAACAAGTAATACTATAGGTTTTAGGGAATGTTCCGGTTAGGTTAGATCTAGTTTCAGTAGATGTTCCATTACTAAAGGACTTAACTCCTGTCCAGGATACACCACTAGTATTTTGTGTTGCATCGTTAGTATTTGTTGCTGTACATGCATTTGCATTTGTCGGTGTCCAAGTCAAAGTAGTATTACCCCCTGACTCTACTGAGGTAGGACTTGCTATAAGCTCTACTGTAGGCAATTGAGTATTTGTTGAAGATCTAACGTTTCCAAAAGTCATCCACCCCATATTTACATCTCCCCAAGCATATCCAGCAAAGGTTCCACCACCTTTATATGTAATACCTCTTGAACCATCGAGCGTCGGACTAGGAAACTTACTATTTACTCCAGCATCATCATCTGATAACTTTATCCAACCATCCCAACCATCAGTCCTAGCGGGTCCAGTACATGCACCATTTACAGTACCAACGCAGGCACGCGCCCAACCTACAACTTTGTTTGTACTCCAACTTTCCACTTTTGGTGCCGGATGAGTTGCATCACCCTGAAACTGTATCCAGCCTACAGTAGAAGACCAAGCATATCCTGACAATTCACCAGTATATGAATCGAGGATAACTCCATATGGATATTGTGGGCATGCAGCAGTGTTGTCGCAACTAAAACTAATATGACCTATAGTCGAAGACCATCCCCAACCAACAAGTGGCCATGTGTCTGCTTTTGCTACTCCGGCTATAGAGAAAAAAGAAATAATAAGAACAAAGCTAAAAACAAACGATGAAAATAGTTTTTTATAATTCATACTATATATAATACTATTGTTTTAAACTAATGACTACGAAACTTGTGGATAATCATTTGATATGATATATTGTGTTCATCTGAAGTTCGCCTGAAAGCGAACTCATTTTTTTGGATAACGTTTATATATAGCAATATAAAATAAAATAATAATAAAAATATATGTTTGACTTAAAAGTAATACACTCAGTTTTACAACAATTAGAAGACGAGCGAGGCATTCCCAAGGAAAAGATGCTTGAGGCTATTGAGCTTGCACTAGCAACTGCTTACAAGAAGGAATATGGTAAAAAAGGCCAGATTGTACGAGCTGTTTTTGACAATAACTCTGGAAAAGTAGAGTTTTACCAGGTAAAGATCGTCGTGGATGAAACAAAGGTCATCATGGAGGACGAAGAAGATGAACAGGATATAAAGAACATTGCAGAGGAGAATATCCGTGTTCGTTTTAACCCTGAACACCATATCCTACTTGTCGATGCAAAAAAGATTAAAAAAGATGCAAAAATAGACGATGAAATCGTCTTCCCTCTTGAAGAAAAGGGAGATTATGGACGAATTGCTGCTCAAACAGCAAAGCAAGTTATCATACAAAAGATCCGAGAAGCAGAAAAAACATCAGTATTAGGTGAATATTCAAAGAAAGAGGGCGAAATCGTATCTGGAACAGTACAAAGAGTAGAAAGAGGGTCAATTTTCGTAGATATGGGACGAGCTATGGGTATTATTTCATACGAAGACCAGATCCCAAACGAACACTATAAGCAAGGTGAGAGAATACGCGCATATCTATATGCAGTAGACGAGTCTCCTAAGGGCATAATGCTTAAACTTTCACGTTCACATCCCAAGTTCCTAGCTAAGCTATTTGAAATAGAAGCACCTGAAATCGCTCAGAAGGTAGTAGAAATCAAGTCTGTAGCTCGAGAGGCAGGAGCTCGTTCCAAGATAGCTGTACACTCTACAGACAGTCATATAGACCCTATTGGTTCCCTAGTTGGCCAGAGAGGAGTGAGAGTTTCTACAGTTATGAGTGAGCTTGCTGGTGAGAAGATTGATATCATACATTGGAATGAAGATCCTGCAGTATTTATCCAAGAGTCTCTTTCCCCTGCTAAAATCACCAAGATTGAATTGAATAAAGACGAAAAGCGTGCTGTAGTACATGTTTCTGAGGATCAACAGTCACTAGCTATCGGCAAAGGTGGCCAAAACGTGCGTTTGGCAGCAAAACTAACAGGATGGAAGATAGACATACAGTCAAGTGGTGTTATTTCTGAAAAGGCTGGTGTATAATAGTACATTATTAGTCTTATTAGTTAATATAAATAATCATAAATGAAAATTACTTCATCATTAATTGCAATTGCTTTTCTGTTTGGAATAGTAGCTACGACTGCACAAGCGCAGACTCCAGCAGGAACCACAACACCAGTACGAGAAAAAGTAGAAGATAGAAGAGAGAGAGTAGAAATTAACAAGGAGAGAAAAGACGATATAAAGGAAAAGCGAGACGAGCTTAAGGATATTAGAAAAGAAAACAGAGCTGAGATAAAGGATCTCAAGAAAGAGATGGATGGTGATAGAAAAGACATGAAGCTAGCTATGGAAGCTTCTCGAAGACAGATAAAGGCTTCATCTACAGAAATGTTCAAGAAGATGAAGGATGAGAAGAAAGAATTAGCAAAGAAGATCAAGAGAGATACTTTTGAAATCCGAAAAGATGCTCTAGTTAAACAACTAACCATGACTCTTGAGAATCTAGCAAACATCAGAGCTAGACTAAACGACAAGATCACAGCCCTAAAGGCAGAGAGTAAGGATGTGACTGTAGCAGAAAAATCATTAGCAGACGCAGATGCTTTGATCCTAAAAGCAAAGACAGCAGTAACAACTCTAAGTACATACAGTCCAGCAACTAGTACAACAGATGTTGAACTAGAGAAACCAAGACAAGTTGGTGACCTAGCTATCAAGTCAGTAAAGGAAGCACGAGACTCACTGAAGAAGGTTTTATCAGAAATCGTTAAGCTACTTCCAAAGAAGGAGGACGATAGTACAAAGACAAATTAATATTTTTATTTAATTAAAAAATAAAATGGACTCAAATAAAAAAATAGGACCAATAGTTGCAGGACTAGTCATAGCACTTATCGTTATTATCGGAGGATTGTACTTCTTTGCAAGAGATCTAAACACAAACAAAGACGTTACCCCTACTCCAGCCCCAACAACAGTAACAACTACTGCTGATGTAGCCGCAGAAAATGACGCAGCTGTAATCCAAGCAGACCTAGATTCACAAGCTTCAGACCTAGACTATAGTTTCTAAAACAGAAAACAAATTAGTAGAAAAAATTCGCCAAACTGGCGAATTTTTTCTTTATAGGGTAGACTTTTAAACTATGTCAAAACAAACATCAAAAAACCAAATAGCTTCAAATATTAAAATAAATAAACTTGATAAATCAAGAGTAGAAATTACTGGATCGATCAAGGTCACAGACTTTGTGGGATTTAGAAAACAAGCACTACAAAATATTAACGATGAAGTGAGTATAGATGGTTTCCGAAAAGGTAAAGTTCCAGAAACAACACTTATATCAAAAGTTGGAGAGATGTCTGTTCTAGAAGAAATGGCAGAACTCGCACTTTCAAAAGTATATCCAGAAATTATCGTTGATGAGAAAATCGATGCTATCGGTCGTCCAGAAATTAGTATTACAAAACTAGCAATTGATAATCCACTAGAATTCAAAATCATAACCACAGTTACACCAGAGATAAAACTTGGAGACTATAAAAAGATTTCAAAAGAAATAAATAAAAAGCCAGAAGAAACTTTTGATGTTACTGACAAGGAAGTTGAGGATGCGCTTGTTAAAATAAAAGCATCACATGCTGATCATGAAGGACATGATCATGACTCACCGGAATCAAAAGAGGAGATCAAAAAATATTTACTAGAAAATAAAAAAGTACAAGCTCAAGAAAAAAAGAGAATTGCAATTTCTGATGCATTGATCGAAACTACAACTGTTGAGATTCCAGATCTTTTGATCGACAGTGAAGCACGCAGAATCGAGGCTCAGTTTACTGATGACATAACTCGCATGGGTGTAAAAATCGAAGACTATTTAAATCATGCAAAAAAGACTATTGAAGAAATTAGAAAAGAATGGAGACCAAGTGCGGAGAAAAAAGC
>CAYSPX010000028.1:0-2294 GCA_964433125.1 uncultured Candidatus Saccharibacteria bacterium
TTTATACGACCAACATTTGAAAACTTCTTTATAAGACTATCGTTTGCATGCAGACTAACCATTATCAGAAGATTCTTCAGAGATTGTAAATAAGGAAACTTGATATCTAGAGTATAGCCGATTTCCGTTATCTTCTTTATAGTTACCTTTTTACCCTTTTTTACATGAACATCCCTGTTTATGGTCTTCTTTTTAATTATACCCACAGCTAAAAGCGAGTTGATTTCCTTTTTGACATCATTCTTGTTTGATTTACTCTTTTCAGTAATCTCTGATGAAGAATATGCTACATCAGGGTTAAACAGAAACAACCGCATCAACTTAACCTTTGTATCACTTCCGAATAACTTGGCTAATATTTCCATAGGAATACATAATAACAAAAAATCACCCGTTTTCCTAGAGACTATCTGGAAAAACTGGGTGATCCTTTGTTTGTAAAATTTATTTATATTCTACCTTTCCTCCTGCATCCTCAATCTTCTTCTTTAGAACATCTGCATCTTCCTTCTTCATTCCATCCTTAACTAGGATAGGAGCTCCGTCTACCATGTCTTTAGCCTCCTTTAGACCTAGAGCTAGAGCCTCCTTTACAACCTTGATAACAGCGATCTTTTGTTCACCTGCTGATGCTAGGTGTAGAGCTACTGTAGACTTCTCATCTGAAGCTGCTGCTGCAACTGGTGCTGCTGTAGCTACCGCTGCTGCTGACACTCCAAATTTCTTTTCTAGAAGCTTTACTAATTCGTTTAGATCCAATACTGACATTGTCTCTATTGTCTCTACTACTGACTTAAACTTTGCTGGGATTTCTACGTTTTCCATGTTTTTAATAATTAATTGTTAATTTCGAAACTTATAATTTAAATTTAAACTGTCTTCTTCTTTGCTATTTGATCAAGTGCCATTACAAAGCCTTGTATTGGAGAATTGATAACATTAACAAACATTGCTTGAAGAGTTTTCTGTGAAGGAATAAGAGCTATTGCCATCATCTGCTCTTTTGAGTAGAACTTTCCTTCAAATACACCTCCTAGGATTGATATATTGTTTTTAAATTTCTTCTGAAATTCATATACCTCTCGAGCTGGAGCGATAAGATCAACTCCGTAAGCAAGACCGACTTCACCTACCAATTCTGGTAGTGTTCCTGTAATTTTCTTACCCTCTAGAGCTTTTTTTGTAAGAGATTTCTTTGAAACAAAGAATCCTACCTTTTCATCTCTAAGCTTTCGACGAACCTGTGTTGTGTCTCCTACTCCTAGACCATGGAAATTAACGAAGACCATTGACTGTGCATCTTTCATAATACCTTCCAACTTTTCTAGGATCTCTTTCTTTTGTACTTTTGTTCTTGCCATAATTTTACTTAGATTAATAATGAACTACGACCTTTTAAGGTTTTATAGAGTGCCTCGGAAGGTCTTATGGGGTATTCCCCTGCTTTTTATAGCATTGCCTTCTGTCTCTGACCTTATAAACATACAGTAACAAAATATGTACCTCTAGTCAATCTTTTTATCTTTCTTCGCTTTTTCAAGTTCAGTAATCAAGTCCTCGAAAACTTTGATAATAGTAGACTTTTGCTCAATTGTTAGTGTTCTTTTTTTGAACTTTTTATCAGATAGTCTTTTTACAAGATTCATAATCTTTTTAGAATTAAACTTACCAGAGTCAGAGTTAATAACTTTATCTAACCTCTTTAGAAGTGAGTCCTGCATTTTTGGTGGTAATTTGAGTGCGACAATTGTCTTTCTTATGAATTCAATATAACTAGACACATCCTTAACATGGTAAGTTGAAGTGGAATTTAAGAAAGTATCAGAATAGTTGGTAATATCAGTTAATCCATCACCATCAATATCTATAAACATCTTGGATTCTATTGCAAAGGTGTCTTTTGATTTTGGTATTAAGAAATCAACATTCATAAGCGGGGTGACCGGCATTTCTGAGAAGGAAGTTGTAGCTAGAACAATATCACCTTGATTAAGTAGAATATCGGCTGTGAAAGTTCCCACATCTGTACCACTTAATATAATTTGATAGTCTACATTTTCAAGATATGGCATCCTTAGCACCTTTGTTGTTCCAGACTCACTAAAGTAGCTATTTCTTATAGTCTTTTCAAAGTATCTTTCTTCACTCCATTCATATGGGTTTTTTGCAGGCCCAATGTGACCACCATTGCTGTCATATACATCAATATCAACTGGGGAATGGATATAGATAGTTAAATCAATATCATTATCGACAGGAATAGCATTTGAAAAATACTTTTCATATCCAGCCAC
>CAYSPX010000028.1:2394-7011 GCA_964433125.1 uncultured Candidatus Saccharibacteria bacterium
AGTAGAATCTGCATTTGTAGAATTGGAACCAATCACAACAGTTCCGTCCCCTGTTTTAGTCAATACTTCTTCAAACTTTACCTTACATTGTTCATTTGTATATTTTTTAGCAATAGTATCACACACACCCTGGGAGATATATTTAACTGATGTGGTTGTAGGTCTTCCCCAGCCAAATATCGATAAAGTGTTTGTTGTACTTGCTGGCTTCCAATTATCTATGTATGAATGGAGGGATTCACTTAGAGACAGTAGATATGGGTTTAATTGTAGTGGTACATTTGTATCAGGAGTGGAAGTACTTGAGAAAATATTCGATACTAGGAACTTTTTCATGGCATCATATGTATTTATCATTGTACCACCAGATAACGTATTGAGTATTATATTGATTGGATTCTTCTCAAAAAACTCTTTGGAAGGTACTAGACCGTATGCTCCAGGCATATTTTGCGAAAACATTCTTGCATTATCCTTTGTCAGAATACTACCACCTAATATCGACTGATTGTGTCCGTGAAGCATACTTAGTATAGCTTCAGGTGTCCCGAGTTCTGGAACCGCAATGTTTATAACTTTTTCTATAATGTGTGAACTATTAGTTTCAGTAAGTTTTCGCATTAATACTTTTGCGACTAGTCCACCGTTACTATGAGTAATGATTGTTAATTTTTTTGTCTTAGACTCTAAGGCAAGATTTTTTATTTCTTTCAACATTTTATCATCAACTACATCAATCACACCCTTTCTCCAATCATACGGTATTGGTTTCCAGGAATTAATATGACCCCCTCTAACTAAATTATTCATAGTATCCATAAAAGAATAATAGATCTTTGTACTAGGAAAAACTGCATTGATTATATCTTTGGTATATATAGATTTATTAATACTATTCCCATTCTGGTCCATGTACATTTTTCTTACATCTTCATTTGTATTTGGTTCCCATAAGGTATTTGTGGTATTACCAATCACACTTGGTTCATCCACATATAACCTACTTGCTTGTAGACCAGGAAAAAAGATTACACTTGAGCAACAAATCTCATCAATAATATCAGGATCCTTTGTAAGCCATGGGTCTAAATCAACTTGTCCAAAAGTTTCAAACATTTTTGGTCCTTCAACTCTACCCCACCAATTATCTCTAGCGTTTACGGTATTTAATGTTTTGTTTGATACAGAATAATACTTATTATCAATAAAACTTGAGTTACTGATTGTGATTATATTCTGCTTTGAATTTGGTATATATTCTGGTAGATCAGAGAAGGCATTTCCCTCACCGCCGATATTTTCATTACTATTTTTTACTTGAAAAAACATTTCCTGTAAGTTTGATACAACGCCATAAGAATTATTTATGAATTTACTATTTAGAATATCTAATTTACTTGCCCTAGTATCAATTGCCGTGTGAGTATTTTTTATTGTTGTGTTTAACATTGTACTTGTAGCCCATTGCATCACTATCCCTGTTTTATCAAAGACTACATTATCGAACATAGACTGATTATTAGAAAGATATATTTTATCTAGATTGGTAAACTTAACAGGATATTCACTTGTTCCTGTAACTGTCAGCTTGCCTGCGATTTGTATCGTATTTGGCTCTCCAGTAGTTGAAGCTGATACTATTTCAACTCCTTCTCTTATATTCAAACTATGACTTTCAGGTATATCGATATTCTCTTCTAGAATATATGGACTACCTGTTTTATCCCAAGTTATGTTTTGTAAATTGGGCTTAATATCATCTGAATAAACATGAGTCTCAGCAAAGGTAGTCGAGGGAGTGATCCAAACTACTAAAGTAGTAATAACTGACAATGCACATATCTTGAATTTAATTTTATTTTTAATCATTATTTTTTAAGTTAAATTAATAATAACTAAATAATACAGAAGGGTGATAAAATCCATATAAAATTCTGATAAAATTTTGATAAAATCGATGGTTACACAATAGTCCCCAGAAAAAGTAAAACCACCTGTCGAAAGGTGGCTCTACTTAAACTTATTTTTAACCTAAATTTTATTTTTTTATATTTTAGCTTTTGAAATTGAAGCCTTTTGTTCATCTATCTCATAACCATAGTGCCAAGCAATGAACGTGAACAGAAAACTAGATGCTAAAATAAAACTAAAGCCGAGGAGGAATCTGAAGAAAGTTTGATCAAAAGGGTTTTTCATAGAGTTATTTTAGCAGAGTATTGGTAAATATAATATATGTTAATAACACTTCCATACAACAAAAAACCACCGGTTAGGGTGGTTTTTTGTTTCAACTTTTTAACCCGTTGAGGGGGGAGTACATATCATACTTCGAACTTACAATGTCTAACTCGATTAGTCAGCAATTGTAGCGTAAGGAGTTTTGAATGTATCAGCAAGATCTGATGTGAAGACGAAGTCTCCAGTTGCTACATCAGTATCTCCAAAGTTTACACCTGTAAGGAATGCTCTAATACTTGCAGAATCCAATACACTTGTAGCAGCATTTGTAACCTTTACTGTTAGAGTGAATGTTTCTGTCTGTCCTTCAACAATCTTGAATGAGTTTGTCTTCTCTTCTGCAGTTGAAGTGATTGTTGAACCACCTAGTTGAGAGATAGCTAGACCTGTATCAGAACTCTGAACATGGAATGCTACACCACTAGCTGTAGTAGGTGTTGTTGAAGCGGAAAGTTGTCCAACAGTAGCATTTGTTGCTGCTGTTGTAGGAGTCATGAAGCTTGGGATATATGCATCCTGTCCGAATGCAGTTACCTTGAACTTAATAACCAACTCAACACGGTCATTATCAGTACTATCAACTGTGTATGGAGTAGCTGTTGTTGAGTCTAGAACAACACTAATACCATCTGAGTAAAATGTCTGAGCTTCTCCAGTAACAGATCCACTTCGATCTGCATTAACAACTGTGTCTCCCTGTGAATCGTCAATTGTAGTACTTGCCTCAGCAAAGTTTGTGCTTGTTAATGAAGCTAGGATTGAGTCACCGTTAGTGAAGTTTCCTTCAATATCATTAATATCAGCAACAAGTTTGAATGTTACCTTACCGTCTTCATCAACCATAATCTCATCCTCTAGATCTGTGAATGTGATATTACCTGTAACAGTTGAAGCGATTGATGTTGCAGAAATTGAATCAATTTCTTCACCGTTCATCAAAAGTTTGTACTCCTTAACTATTTCGTTTGCATTTGCTCCTGTAGGAGTGATGTCGAAGTTAAGATCATCGATAGTCATATCTGCACCTGTAGCCTTGAAATCAACAACTAGAAGTAATACATCGTTTGTATCAGACACTGTATCAACTTCTACTGTGCGTGCATCTGGATTAGCAGAGTTTTCTGAAATCTTAGCTTCTAGGTCCCCAGATGTAGCAAGGTCATCAAAATCAAATGTTCGATCAAGCACCTCTCCATCTGTATCTTCAGTTGTAACGACTCCCTCTGCATCTGTAAATCGAACGTTTAGAACGTCGACTGTAAATGCATCGTTGTCAATATCACCTGAGTCAAGATTATTCTGTGCTGTTACAGCGATAATAAACTTTTTAGTTTCATCACTTCTAACAACAGCTCCTTTTAGAGATATTGACTTTGTGTAAATATCGCTATTTTCTGAGAAGCTATCTGCATCAGCTTCTCCAACCTTTTTACCGTCAAACCAAACAGAAACTGAGTCTATATAATCAGAAACATCTTCTGAGTTAGATGTAACAGTTTGTGCAAGTTCAACCTTGATTGAAGTAACTTCTATATCTGACTCGTCGTCAGCTTGAACCTCGAAAGCTAGAACCTTTGCATCCTTATCTCCCTCAACAACATCCTCACTTGAGTATGTTGACAGAGCATCTACAGTAATTGATCCAGCTCCACCCTTAAGTGTTCCTGGTGCTACTGATGTAGCAGGAGTTGTTCCTGGATTAGCAGTACATGTGTAGCCAATTGGACATCCCATAGCTACTGGTGCTGCACCTCCAACCTTATTAACTGCAGCTCGTGTAAGTGGTCCAAAGTATCCTGTTGAAGGAACTCCGTTTGCTGCCTGGTAAGCCTTAACTGCTGTAACTGTCTGTGATCCAAAGTAACCTGGCTGAGCTACTCCTGAACTAATTGCAGGGATAGCAAAGTTTTTACTGATCAACCATGTCTGTAGTGAAGCTACCTCTGGTCCTGTACTACCTACTGAAAGGTCAGTATTGAATGCAGCGTTAGCTGTAGAAACTGCAGCTACAAATGCGAATGCAATTGCAACTACTTTTAATGTTTTTTGCATAATAATATTTATAATTAAATAATCCTTTTCTCGGTTATTAATAATTTTGAGAAAAAAACTATTTTACTGACTGATAAACTTAACTGTTAATAAACTAATTTCACCATTTCCTTTTATCTGTTTTATCGACACAAATAAAAGGATTAGGCTATAAGGGTGTGGGTCTGAAATTCAACCTTTTACTAACCATATCCGAGTATAGAAAATCTGGAGTGAATTTAAAATAAATTCACATAAACTCAATAGCGTATTTAAATTGTCAAAGGACCGTTGCAGACTATTATATATTGTAACATAATGTTCCTGCAAACTTTTTGTGGATAACCC
>CAYSPX010000029.1:0-6905 GCA_964433125.1 uncultured Candidatus Saccharibacteria bacterium
AATCCACAATCACATACTATACAAAAACACTAGCAAAGTCAACAATATATCCGTAAGTTATCTGTAAATAAAACCCCCGATCTAAACCAGCGAATACGTACTCCAACGTCGCTCACCATGTCTTTTAACGACACCGTCTTTAACCAAATTAATCAACTCTCTTTGTATGGTTTTTTCACTACAGTCTTTTATAACTTTAGCGAAGTCTTTTATAGTAAGATTTGACTCTTTCCTAAGTAAATCAATAATACTATCCTTTCTTGATGTCGTAACCTTCTTAATAGTCTTATAGTCAGTATTTGTTGTTTCCACGTCACTTGTCTTTGATATGTCCTTTTGTCCTTTAGAGTCTTTTTCTATCGAATCCCCAGCAAAAAAAGCGTCTGAAAGTATATATCCAGCTGGATGTGTATCTCTTGTATCATTTTTTAATTGGGAAATAACAGACTCAAGCTCTCTAATGACAATTCGTGCATTCATTTCAGAAATAATAGACGAGATCATACATATATTTAAAAAGGTTAATAACTTTTCCCCAGATTGCAAAAAAAGTTTTACAGCATGTTCCTTTTCGAGTGGGTATGTCGTATTAAAAATTAAAGCAGAAGAAACTAAAGATATTCCTTCTTCCCTTATCTCCCACTTTATAGCATCAGTGTCCTTTATTAATTCTGTTATTAAATAAAGGGCTGATGTTATTTTTTGAGTTTTTTGTATTAAAAATTTTTCCATTGTCTTTTACCCTTTGTCCGTTAGAAGTCCTTGAGTTTTTACATGACTTTTATAAAAAATCTTATGTCTATTATATAAGAGACAAGTCCTATATGTAAAGTAATTTTAATCGTTATGACATGCTATAAAAATTAAAACAATAGTATGCTATTATTATTAAATAAATTATATGGCAAGCAAGAAAAAAAATAGAGATGATAAGAAATTATTAGTTGGTGATGAGGTGAAGAAGGAAACCAAGCAGGCTGTTTTTGCAATTATATTTTTTATTATTGCTTTACTTTTTATTCTAGCCCCTTTCAATCTCGCTGATCCTTTTGGAGATCATATATATAGATTTCTAAAGACGTGGTTTGGGCTTGGATATTTCCTTATTCCCATTTCTTTTATTATGGTATCTATATCGTATCTCAAAGGTATTAAAGCTGACTTTAAAATCTCCAAATTTCTTTCTATTCTGCTCTTCTTTATATCAGGCTTAGGACTCATGCATATGCTTGCTTACGAAGGTGGCTATGTAGGTAAATGGGTTACATATCCTCTCATAAATACAGTAGGTGTATATGCTAGTGCGCTCATCCTATTTGCTGGTGTATGTATATCTGTACTTATTACATTTGAAATATACTTTACACTAGAAACACTTATGTTCTGGAATTGGTTCAAGAAACCTGAATCAGACGATGAGGAGGAAGTGGGAATAGTAAGTGGAGATCATTCAGAGGAAAATATAAATAAAGCAGTAACAGATATAGAGAACAAACTACAGAAAGAACAGCTTAGATTAGCTGAACAGGCGCAGAACAAAGGTAAGGTTGAAAAAATTAAAAAAGAAGAGGAAGGTGATATAAAACTTGTATCAGCGTATAGTCTTGTACCCTTTGTAGCACCTCCTTTATCACTTCTTGAAAAAGATAAAGGTAAACCAGAAACTGGAGACATAAAGGCAAATGCAAATATCATAAAAAGAACTCTTGCAAACTTTGGAATAGACGTTGAAATGGATGAAATATCTATTGGACCTTCAGTAACTAGATATTCACTCAAGCCAGCGGAGGGAGTAAAGCTTTCCAAGATTGTCGGTCTGAACAACGACCTAGCTCTAGCACTAGCTGCTCACCCTATTCGTATTGAAGCTCCTATACCAGGTAAATCACTTGTGGGTATAGAAATTCCAAACACAACCAAGACTACAGTAGGACTTGGAACACTACTTGCTTCAGAAGAATATCAGGATTCAGAGAAGCCACTACTAGTTTCGCTTGGAAAAGGTATTTCAGGTAAATCATATTTTAGTAACCTTGCCAAAGCTCCCCACATGCTTATCGCTGGAGCTACAGGTTCTGGTAAATCAGTGACCATACATGCCATCATCACTTCCCTACTTTTCAGAAACTCGCCTGAAAACTTGAAGTTTATAATGATCGACCCCAAACGAGTGGAGCTTACTCTTTACAACAAGATTCCCCATCTACTTACTCCAGTTATTACAGATGCAAAGAAAGCTATCCTTGCTCTAAAGTGGGCTGCAAAAGAAATGAGTCGACGATATGATATTCTTGAAAAAAATACTGTGAGAGATATTGATTCTTATCACAAAACCATACTATCACCCGCTATAGAAGCGCAGAAAAAAGACAAGAGTGTGGTTTTACCAGAAAGTATGCCATATATAGTGATAGTTCTAGATGAGCTTGCAGATATTATGCAAACATATCCTCGTGAGCTTGAGTCTGCTATCGTACGTTTGGCACAGATGAGTCGTGCTATTGGTATTCATCTTATCCTTTCTACACAGCGACCCAGTGTGAATGTTATTACAGGTCTTATCAAAGCAAACGTTCCTACTCGAGTGGCTCTACAGGTATCCGCACAGATAGATTCAAGAACTATTCTAGATACTGGAGGTGCTGAGAAGCTACTAGGTGCTGGAGATATGCTTTATCTAGGAGGTGAAATGTCCAAGCCACAAAGACTTCAGTCTGCTTACATCTCTGAAGGTGAAGTAAAGCGTGTAGTTAAATATTTGGCTGATACATACAAGGACGAAGTAATGGGTGAAATAAACCTGGCTGTTCCGGAGGTTGGAAAGGATTCTATATTTCAAGCTGATTTTGATTCTGATAGCGCTGATGTTGGAGATGAGGATGAACTGCTTGGCCAAGCTAGAGATATTGTTATCGAAAGTGGAAAGGCTAGTACATCTTGGTTGCAGAGAAAACTTGGCATAGGATATTCAAGAGCTGCTAAACTTATCGACCTTCTAGAAGCAAAAGGAGTTGTTGGTCCAGCAAATGGTTCCAAAGCACGTGAAGTATACGGCGTTTCTGAATCAACTACTCCTGCACCAGCAACGGAAGATACACAAACTGATATTCAATGATAAATAGAGACGGCATTAAAAAACTATTACAATTTGGTTTATTTGCACTAATAGTCGTGGTAGTTTTTGGTTACGCATATTTTTCATTTAGAGATTATATTTCAGGACCAAAAATAATAGTCACTTACCCAGAAAATGGTATGACTTTAGCTAGTAGTACTGTGCGTGTGATCGGACAAGCTATACATATACAAGAAGTCACACTCAACAACAGACCAATACTTATAGATACAAAAGGAAATTTTAAAGAAGTTCTACTGCTCTCCCCTGGCTATAATGTATCTTTATTTAAAGCTAAGGATAAATTTAATCGAACTATTGAATATAAATTGGAACTTGTCTATCAAGACAAAAACTAGTTGGTGGTATAATTATAGTAGTACCCACTATTATTATTTTAATTTACCAAAACGATGAAGAAAACAAAAAATCCGAAAGAAAAAAATAAAGAGGTCAAAGAAGCTAATATCGAAGAAGTTGAAGAGAAAATAGAAGAAGTTGACGATGAGGGAGTTGTTAAAAATAAAAAACCAACAAAAGAATCAAAGAGTATTGATCCTACACAAAGTATCAGCTCTACCCTAGACGCTATCCGATCTAAGTTTGGTGACGAGTCCATCATGAAGCTTGGTGACAAACCGAAGGTAAATATAAACGCAATTCCGACTGGTTCTATCGGTCTGGATGCTGCTTTGGGTATTGGTGGTATACCACGTGGACGTATCATAGAAATATTTGGACCAGAATCATCTGGTAAAACTACCCTATCACTACATATCATCGCTGAAGCGCAGAAGCTTGGTGGAATATGTGCTTTTATAGATGCTGAACATGCTATGGATCCAGAATATGCCAAGCGTCTAGGTGTAAAGACAGATGAACTACTTATCTCTCAACCAGAGTCAGGCGAGCAGGCACTAGGTATAGTAGAGAGTCTGGTGCACTCAGGAAAGATGGATGTGATCGTTATCGACTCAGTTGCCGCACTTACACCAAAGGATGAGATAGAGGGCGATATGGGAGCTCACCATGTGGGTAAACAAGCTCGACTTATGTCTCAGGCACTTAGAAAACTTACTAGCATAGTAGCAAAGTCCAAAACTGTAGTTATATTTATAAACCAAATCCGTATGCAAATAGGTGTGATGTTTGGTAATCCAGAAACCACTCCAGGAGGTAAGGCTTTGAAGTTCTACACTTCAGTACGTTTAGATATTCGACGTATCGCTCAGATCAAAAAAGGTGAAGAGGTTATGGGTGGCCGAGTACGAGTAAAAGTAGTGAAGAACAAGGTCGCTGCCCCATTCCGTCAGACAGAGTTCGATCTTATGTATAATGAGGGTATATCTCAAGAAGGTGAAATTATCGCACTTGGAGAAAAAATGGAACTGGTCACTAAGTCAGGAACATCGTATTCATATGGTGAAGTAAAACTTGGACGAGGATATGATGCTACCCGTCAATTTCTAAAAGAAAATACTTCTATTCGTGAAGAGATACTTGGTAAAATAAGAGCTCAACTTGCAGAAGTAAAATAATTGTGTAAGATAGAACCATCATGTCAATGTTAGAATATAATGAAATAGTAGAGCGAAAGTACATCGTACTTGATGGACAACCTTATGAAGTTATTACTTCTCACGTTTTCCGCAAGCAACAGCGAAAGCCTGTTAACGCTACTAAGTTGAAGAATCTTATTACTGGTAAGGTTACTGAATACTCTTTCCATGTATCTGAAAAGGTACCTGAAGCTGAGATTGATCAGAGAGAGATAAAGTACCTATATGCAAACAAGGACGAATTTTGGTTCTGTCTACCTACCGAACCTAGTAATCGCTTCAAATTTACATTTGATGAAATCGGCTCAAGAGTGAAGCTTATCAAGCCAAACACTGTCATCTCTCAGCTTATGTTCGGCGACAAGACAACGGGTTTCAAATTCCCCGCTATGGTTGAACTCAAAGTTACAGAAGCTCCACCAAACATCAAGGGTGATAGTGCAACTGGAGGAACCAAGGTTGTGACTGTAGAAACTGGTGCAAAAGTAAACGCTCCCCTGTTCGTAAACGAAGGAGATGTTATAAGAATAAATACAGAGACCGAAGAATACAAAGATAGAGTTGGGAAATAGTTAAAAGAAAAGAACAAGTAGCTTGGAACCCGCGTATTTTTCTACTGAAAAATCGCTTTGCTCCCGCCGACGCGGTCCGCAATGTTCCTCCCTACTTGTTCTTTTCTTTTTTACTGAATAGAAAAACCAGCTAGTAGTGTGTGAGGACCTCCTCCAAATGCACTACTTGCTGGTTTTTCTAAAATAACTATCTAGCTACGTAAGGCAGAAGGCCTAGGAATCTTGCTCGCTTTACAGCAATAGCAAGCTGTCTCTGACTCTTTGCAGAAACTCCTGATTTCTTTCTACTTATCATACGAGCATGGGGGTTTAGAAATTTCTTTAGTATTTCTGTATCCTTATAGTCAATATGTCTGATATTGTTTTGTGAGAAATAACACTGTTTGTTCATAATTTTATATTTAGTAAATTGTTAAAATGGTATATCGTCTGCGTTTATTTCTTCCTCTGGATAGTCAATAGTTGGAGGTGCGTCTTTTTGTGTACTTTCATCTGGTATCTCCTTTGCTGGACTAGGTGGTGAACTTGTACTTGATCCACCGGCTGGTCTTGAACCGAACTGTACAGTATCAGCAACAATCTCTGTTCTGTACTTCTTTTGTCCATCAGCAGCATCCCATGATCTTGTTTGAAGTCTTCCCTCTACAAGTACGTTTGAGCCCTTTTTAAGGTACTGACCTGATGTTTCTGCTGCTCGTCCAAACACGACCACGTTGTGATACTCTACTGATTCTTGCTTTGCACCGTTCTTGTCTTTCCAGACACGATTTGTAGCGATATTGAATGTACAAACCTTTGATCCACCTGGCAGAGCTCTAACTTCTGGATCTCTAGTAATATTCCCTATTATGATTGCTTTGTTAAGATACATATGTTTTATGCGTTATACGCATTATATTAGACTAGTAAACTACTACGCCTCTTTTACCATAGCATCAATTCCCTTATCAATCTCTTCAGCAGAAATAACTGGAGTTTCTAGAACTGGCTCTATAACTACCTCTGATACAGTCTCAAGACTTGCTTCCGGCATAGGTACAGGAGATTTCTTTCCAAGGTATGTATTTTCTTTGATTGTATTTACTACAAGCATTCTTAACATGTTGACGTTTGCATCAAATGTCTTTTTTATACCCTCGATCTCCTTTGCTGGAAGTTCAAACTTGAACCAACCGAAGTAACCCTTATCAAATCTATGATTTGTAGGACCAATCTTCTTTATCATTTGGTATGCCAAAGTTCTAAGCTCTGGTGCCTCTTCTCCAATAAACTCTGCTCCCTTTTTTGAAAGGGTCTCCTTTAGAGAAGCTACTTCATCAGCAACTTTCTCTTCTGGAATTGAAGATACGAGCATGTATCCTATTTCATATACTTGCATTCGATCCTCTTTTAAATTTTTATCCATTGTTTTATGCCTTTTCGGCAATAGTGACAGTAATTCGCTCTTTGAAAACCAAATAAATGGTTGGCGAAGCATAACCCGTGCGAGTTAGGACTGTTCACATATTTAGTTGATAATTTGCACGTATTGGCAGATTACCATACTAGTAGATAAAATTCAATCTTTGCCATGGTAGGCAATATAACTCTATCAAAGGTCGATAAAATCCATATAAAGTTTTGATAAAATCTTAATGAAATTTTTATCAGAATTTTATC
>CAYSPX010000030.1:0-6610 GCA_964433125.1 uncultured Candidatus Saccharibacteria bacterium
ATTTCGGTTAATGTATTGGACAGCAAATAGAGTCACTCGTAGTGATTCAAAAGGAAAGGAAAGCTGTGGAAAATGTAAAACAAGAAGTTAGTAGCAAGGGTCTTGTCATTGTAGGTAGGACTACTGGCGGTGTTGGTAGTGCGCTCATTCAACTCGTATCGTCAAAACCAATAGGTGGATTGAGTATAATTGAATCGAGTAATCCATCAGTGGGCCTGGGTGTTGGTTTACTACCCATGATTATGGTTTACCTAGAAGGCACTAACCAGATTGGTAGTACTATCACTTACTGCAACCAATATCACACTCCCCTGATCACAACAGTAGATATTGCTGCGCACGTAATTAACACGCAATTCCCAACCATTCACCTCACTCAGTTGGAGTTAGCGATACTGTCTCGTGTCAGCAAGGTCAAAATGCAACTTGCTAAGTATGGGTTACAGATGTCGGTCCGACAAAACCTACCCTCTCAACAGGAATCGGAAACCGAGTATGATCTGGATGAGTGTGCTAATGGATTGCTTGTACTTCGGAAACTAATCATGCAAGAAAGAGTTTCCGGCAAGATGTTTCGTGACTACTACCGTTACCACAACATCATCCCTATCATCGCAACTCTCTAGGCCAGAGCAATCTACTAGCCTATCACCACACGACCAACTCTCCGGAGATTTGGCAACGTGTGGCTTTTTTATTTGAAAACCATTTCCCCCTTACCTCTTTCTGATTCAAGTTCTAGTACCAAACCTCCACCACTATTAAAATAAAATTTTCTTGCTTCACCCAGAGACGCGGTATACTCATTTTCTTGCGAATCTTCACATGCCATAAGAGTTTGGAATACTTGAGTTATTTCTATTGTATTATCTTTTATAACATACTCACCACCCATTCCATTACAATCAGTTGTAATCTCCAAAGTCCTTGGTATTTTGAAACTTATATAAAACTTATCTTTTTGTTTTGGAGATATACTTGTACCGTCAGTATATTTTGTATTTACCCATATCCATTTTTTTATAAATATCGACGGTTTTTTTACCAAAGTACCACTAGTAGATGAAGCTATGTCCGATATATGATCAACTTTTTTTGAATCACGAGGAATAATGAAAAAAATGGTAGCAAGTATAGAAATGGAAACTACGGTAATTAGAATGATTTTATATTTAGTCATAAAGTATTAATTCTTCTTCCACATTGGAAAAAACTTACTAGTATTCTTTCTATATTCATCAAAGAGTGGATTTTCCTCCATACTCTTTTCAAGCATTGGGATACCAGAAACTTTTAAAATCAAAAAGGTAATTGTTAGAGGACCTACGATACTCAAATACCCCCAGTCCATATACAGTGTAGATGATAAAGCTATAAACCATATACCCCACCATTGAGTAACTTCACCAAAATAGTTTGGATGACGAGTATACTTCCACAATCCAGTATTCAGAATCTTTCCTTTGTTTTCAGGCTTAGAAAGAAAGTCTTTTAATTGCCTATCTCCAAATGATTCAAAGATAAATCCTACGATCCAAATAATAGTACCGACAATAGAAAAGATTGAGAGTAAGTTATTTGGACTTGAGTTTATAAAATATACAGGTGAAATAGTCATAAGCATCAGTACACCCTGCAAAATAAATATTTGAAAATAAGATCGCAACACATACCACTTCCCCCATGCATTTCTCCAAGCCACATATCTTTTATCTTCTGTTTTATTTATATTTCTTTTAAAAATATGATATGACAATCTCAATCCCCATATAGTGATAAGGATTAAAACTAATAAATTTGTCTTAGACTCAAATCCATTTTTTATAAATAAACTTAAGGCAATCAGAACAAAGCCCAGCCCCCAAGCAAAATCCGCTACATCATTTCTTTTCATAATCAAACCAATAAAAAACCAAATAGTCATATACACAAAAACTATTTCTATAGAAAATATAATGTTTGCAATTAGCATTTTATTTAAAATAATTAATAATACAAACTACAACCACACTACTCACACCAGTAAGAATACTTCCCCAGACCATATCTAGAAGCGTAACTACAAGCGGCCAATCCCTGAGTGTGGCGTGATTTGTAAGATCGTAAGTAGCATAAGCAACCAAACCAAACAAAGCTCCTGACAAAAGCACCCACCATAGTGATGTACCCTGCTTGAGAGCTGGTCCTATAACAAAATACACTAAACCAAAAACATAGATAAAATAAAAGATAATTGCAGGAATAAAATTTACAGTTGGAGAAAAAAGATGACCTAGCCATTCTTTGTACTTTGTACCCATACTAAATAACCACACACTATCCAAAACTGCTAGTACGACAAGCGCTGTAATATATGTAATAATGTTCATGTCATAATTTTATCACAGAAACTTTTCAAATGATATTTAAATTAATAATAAACCTAGGAATTGAGTTTGGTCCAATTATCGCTTTTTTAATAGCATCTGAATTGACCACTTTTATACAAGCAACAATAATCTTTGTAATAATTACAGTAGTCGCGCTAATAGTAGGACTTATCGAGAGACGTGAGATAGCGTGGTTTCCACTTATTGCTGGTGTGATAATAATTTTCTTTGGAATGTTAACGATTATCCTCAACAATCCTTTTTTCTTAATCATAAAAGACACTTTATATAACGGTTTTTTTGCTTTAATACTTTTTGTTGGATTATATTTTAAAAAGCCACTACTGGAACCACTATTTAAGGGACTTTTTTCAATGACAAATAAAGGCTGGATGATACTGACATTTCGTTGGGCAATAGCATTTACACTTCTTGCTGTTTCAAACGAATTTGCAAGAATTTCACTATCACCAGAAGGTTGGGTAGTTTATAAGGGCCTTGCTACACTTGGAACAATTATTTTTTCACTATATCAATTCAAGCTATCAAAAGCAGAAAGATTGCCAAACTCTACACCGTGGGGAATGAAAATTACAAAATTAAATAAAATTTAATTCAACTCGATTCTCTCCATAATCAAAGCAACTAGAATTGCAAATATTGTAATTCCAGCATATGCAAGCATCACTATTAGATAATCATATTTTATACTATCCATTACGCCAAGCGCACAAATAGCTAACCAAGAAACTACAGAAACAGCTCCACAAGCAAATGCCAGTCTACGTACACCTCTTTCTTCATCCGCAACAAAGAAATTACGACTGAGCAAATGTGGCCAAACTATTCTGTTTAAAAAATATCCATTTACAAGCAGAATCGATAAAATACTCATTTTTGACAGAAACTTTACTGAGTTTGTATATTTTTCTATATCAGAAAGAAACAAACCCACTCCAGACAATGCTATGAGAATCAACCCATAAAATACGATTTTAGAGAGTATAGAAAGTGTAGATATTTCTGTATCATTTAATTCTCTATCTTTAGAATAAAATGAAAATAGCGCATCAGATACTAGCGCAGCACCCATACCAAGTACGACACTTAGAACATGCGCGATCGTCATTGGGATTTTTATAAACTGAAATATTTCCTGAATATCCATAAAAATTATTCGGTTAGTTTACCAGTAAATTCATCGGTAGTATCTGCTTCACCCTCTGCTTTTGTCTGATGCACTACTCCATCACGATGATGTGGTGGCATATACAATGAATATATTTTCAAAGAATCAGAACCTGTATTTACTATATTATGTTTTGTGCCAACCGGGATCACCACAACACTTCCATCAGATAACTCATGACTAATACCATTTAGTATTGCTCTACCAGTTCCCTTTTCAACTCGAAAAAACTGATCTACGTCATGCACTTCTTCACCAATTTCCTCACCTGGTAGTAGCGACATGAGTACTAGCTGACTATTTTGAGCTGTATATAAAACCTTTCTAAAATTCTCATTTTCTATTGATAATTTTTCTATGTTTGTTATATATCCTTTCATGGGGATATTATAACATTATTTTATTTACTATTTGCAACATTCCATGTACCAGTATCATCATCGTAATCCGCAACATTTGAATCTTCAGCTGGCATATAATCTCCATCTTTACAAAATACTTCATGTATTACAGTTGAACCTGATTGTATATTACCAGAAAATCTTCCTTTTCTTGTATATGTATATTCGTAAAATTCTCCGGGTTTTATTTCTGGACTTTTCATTTCTAAATAGTACAAACCCTTTTCATCGGACTCTGACCTAGTTTCAACACAACCAGGAGCAATTTCTGAAATAATTTTTAACACTTCTTCTTTTGTTGGTATATTTTCTGGTGCTGATTCAATTTTATTTTCCATATTATCAGTATACTATATAAGACTCTCCATTTCATCCATCAATCGATTGATCTCACCTACCAACTCACCTCCATCATTTTCACTATTAGCTGCATCTATTGTAGATTCCAATCCATCCCAAGCTTGTTGAAACAGACCCAATTCAATACATAATTTTGCAATATCTATAGCACACTGAATATTTGCAGTTGATGTGTTTTCTGTTTCAGCTTGTTTCTCTCTTAATCCTATCCATTCCAATAATTTTTCTCTATTTTCTGGATTTTCCTGATTATTTATATGTTCAAATGCCATAAGTTTTACATATTATATATACATCTCCATTTTTATCTTTTCCAGTTTCTCTACCACCTCTGGATCAACAATCTTTGTGAATCGTGAAAAAGTTTTACCATCTTTTGTTACATCCCCCATCCACATTTCTAGAGGACGAGAATCGAAACACGGAATGCCCAAATTTTTTGAAGCTACATAGACCGAAGCTTCATACAATGGTCGATACACAACAAAGTGTTCTTCTCCAGGACGGCAATCATCCTCAGTATGAAAACCGACCCCGACCACTTCATACGCATAATTCCCCACATCTCCTTTTGGATCGTGCTTGTAGTGATAGTAAAAACCTCTTTCAGGAACTCTTTTGAGTATTGGTAGTGACATATTTCTAATTTATCTATTTAGATAAGTAACTGTAAGCTGTAAAGCAGTTGCAAAAATTCCCCATAACAGATATGGAATATTTACATAGACCACCCATCTCAAATCTGGTGAAGCATTCCAAATCGCCACCAAAGCCCAAATGAGTGTTCCGACTACAAGTAAAATATCTATTGAAGCCAGTATATTATTTTTTAAACCAAATTGAATAGGTGTAAAGATAAAATTAAAAAATAAATTCAAAGCAAAAGGCAAAGCGACAATCCAAGCCAACTTCCCTGTAAATGCTCTATAGAATACAGTTCCAAAGGAAGCTGCGATTATTAAATACAAAACTGACCAGACAGGACCAAATAGCCAACTTGGTGGTGCCCATGTTGGTTTAATAATCTTCAAATACCATTCTTGTGTGTTCATGGATACATTATAGCAAATATTTTAACCCTCTAGTATCTTTTTCAAATCTGGCTTAAAATACTTTTCTCCCTTCACCATTTTGTACTGACTGTAATCTTTACTCATATGTGAGCGATGTACTTCTTCAAATAATTCATCAATCTTATCCTGTAATCCATGTTCTAAAATAGTTCCATATAGACCGTACAGAATATCAACAAGTTCGTTGGCAATATTTTTCAAATCACCATTCTGCGCACCTTCTTTATATTCTTGAACCTCTTCATTCATAAGATTATAACGGAGATCTGATCGATCCTTGGGGATCAATGAAGGTTTATCAAGAATGGGAACATGAAACTTCTCATGGAATTCTTTTACAAGTTTTAGTCGTGTGTCCATGGGGAGATTATATCAGAATAGAATTTTATTTGACAACAAAGAGCGGTTTGGTAGTTTTACTTTTAAACAAAAGGGGACAAGGGTTTACGGCGCATATACGGACTTCCTCAACGCCAACCTTTCTCGGGGAGTCCTCCCCCTCACCCCCTTTTATTTACAAATACTTTATGTATTTTAACAAAATTAAATTAAATTTGACAGTAAAAAAATGTTTGCTATACTTTAAATGTCTCGAAGAAGAAATAACCTCCTTTAGGGTTCTGTCCCTAGAGGGGTTTTCTTTTCTAATTTATTTCTTAGATCGTTAAAATAAGCAGTATGTGCCCTAAATCTTTTCAAAAATCCAGAATATCTATTTCTATTTGGAACCATTAGTTCTTTCAACTTATTATGAAAAATAAGATATTCTATTAAACAGGAGAAATCACCGTCACCACTAATTATTACAGCTTTGTCATAGTCACCAAACAGCCTATTTGCATGAAGCACCAGCTCAGCATCACAATTACCCTTTATGTCCCCATCACGCAAGAGTTTTGTAGGTTTAAAAATACATTCAAAGCCTTCTATATTGAATAGTTCATATAAATCCTCATTACCCTTCAAATATCCAATAAATATATAAGCTCTATCAACAGAGTATTTTTCTCTTAAATAAATCCTAAGTTTCTTATAGTCAATTTTCCAACCACACTTCTTTAGTTCGGTGTATAAATTCTGACTATCTATAAAAGCAAAATTTCTTTCTTTTGGTATCATCCCCCAACCATAACAAACCGAGATGAAATCCTGATAAAGTTTTGATAAAATCTAAATGAAATTTTTATTAAGATTTTATCTTAGAGAGAAATTTAGACC
>CAYSPX010000031.1:0-6590 GCA_964433125.1 uncultured Candidatus Saccharibacteria bacterium
GTATAGGAGCGTCATTTAGATTCGCAAAATTTAAAAATGTAGCTTTTGTTGATTGTGATTTGAGTGATATAGATTTTACCGCATCAGAATTTAAAAATGTAGTGTTTCGACAGTGCAATCTATCCAAAGCACAATTTTCACAGACAAAATTACAGGATGTAAGCATTAAAGATTCAACTATTGATAATATTCGTATAGACAAGGATTCAATAAAAGGACTTATAGTTAATACGGGCCAAGCAATATACCTATCTTCATTATTTGGACTTATAGTCGAGGATTAATTTATCTATGACCCCAAGGATAACAAAAAAGTATCATACTCATGATATAATCAGTGCATTATAATTAAAACATTTAATTTATGAATAAAGGAACAAGTTGGATAATAGTTGCAGCCATTATTTCTCTTCTACTCGCTGTCTATATGTGGTTTACTGGTGATAAAGAATCTGGTTTGTTTATCGGTCTCTGGGTCCCATCTCTTCTTTCTCTTGCAACTTATTTCAAAAAATAGATGAGTGACAGTATTGTCTTTATTTTAGGAATCTTTGTAAGTATCGTTGCAAGTATAGGTGTATATAAGTCGCTCAACTAGAAAAAAGACGCTCGCATATGCGAACGTCTTTGTGCGACCTGAGAATAACTCAAGCCAAGAACTTTACTTTATACTCCGCCCACAACTTCAAGAAGCTATCTCGAAACACAGCCATTTGGTATACATCAACGAAGCTGCCATTTTTGAAGACATGCTCCTTGAGTACACCCTCCTCTCTGTAACCACATTTTTCTAGACACCTCTTACTCCTCGGATTGGTTGCATAAACTTCAGAACAGATTTTTCTGAGGTTAAGTGTGTTAAATGCATATTCCAGGACGAGCATCTTTGCTTCTGTTCCATAGCCAAGCCCCCAGAACTTTTTTCCAAGAACTGAACCAGTGCATGCTCTTTGGTGTAGTTGGTTAATTTTATGAAGGCCCATGATTCCTACCAATTCGTGTGTTTCTTGAAGGGCGATCACAAACGTGACATCCTCTCCCTTTGATTGCATCACTTTCTCATACCATTTTTCTTCATGGTGGTGCGATAGTGGATACGTTGCTTTGAGGAATTGGGTAATTTCCGGATCGTTAATCCAGACAACTAACTCCTGTAAGTCCTCTTTGAGAAGGGGACGTAGGTATATGCGTTTTCCAGCTCTGAATACAATATGATTTTGGTTCATAGTTTTGTTTGTGGGATATTGAAGAACAATGCCAAATGAAAAATCCCGGTTTCCATTCAGCCGGGATTCCTTTAGAAATAATTAAAAATTAGTCTATACAAGTATCTCGGCTACATAGAAAATCTGAGTCTCTGGTGACGCAGAAATATACCCCACAGTTACGTGGTTAATATTGTTTCTATGTAGTTTTTGACATGTATTTGTCATGCGGATACAATAACATCTTTAAGTTATCAAGTCAAATTAGTGTTTTGTATCAGAGCTACCCCAAACGGTGATCGGTCCCCATTTTGTCTTTAATGATATACTTCTCCTATGACAAACAAAAAAATACTAGCGCTGGTTATAATAGCCTTTGTTTTGGGTGGTGCTTATATGTACGTAACGTATTCAGATAACAAAACACCTAAAGATGCTATCTATAATATTAACGGTCAGCAAATCACTTTGAAGGATGTTGAGTATTTCGGTAATGAAGTTAAATATGATTTTGACAGTGACGGAAGACTAGACTCTGCTTTTATCATCACTCAAAGCCCAGGCGGAAGCGGCACTTTTTATTATCTTGTCGTAACTCTAAACACTGCTCAAGGCAATGTTAGTTCAAAGGGATTCCTGCTTGGAGATCGCATCGCTCCACAAACGACAGAGATGTCAAAGAATCCTACAACTCCAGATGTAATAGTTGTAAATTACGCTGATAGAAAACCAGGAGAACCTTTTACTACCCAACCTTCAGTTGGAAAAAGTGTTTGGGTGAAGTTGGGTACAAAGACTATGCAATTGAGTGAAGTCGTACAAAACTTTGAAGGGGAAGCTGATCCTGCAAAAATGACTTTGGGTATGAAGACTTGGAATTGGGTGCAGACGACATATAAATCGAGTGCAACAGTTTTGCCTAAAGTAAATAGATTTGCAATTACTTTCAAGACAGATAAAACATTCTCTGCAACGACAGATTGTAATGGTGTTGGTGGGGAATATATGGTGAATGGAGATAAAATAACTTTGAGTAAAATGATGTCAACGGTTATGTTTTGTGATGGATCACAAGAAAGTGAATATTCCAAAATGCTCAGTGAAGTACAAAGCTATCACTTTACGTCAAAGGGGGAATTGGTTTTTGACTTGAACTCAGGAGGAAGTATGGTTTTTAAATAGAGATATTATTCAAAATATGAAAATCTTCGCTATATATCTCAGGTTTAATCTAACTCAAAAACCAGAATGGTTTGATGAATTTAGAAGTAAGTATTCTTCTACTTCAATTTTACATATCACATTAATTCAACCTCGATATGTATCTGAAGATAGAATTGAATATGTTAAAAGTATTGTGATGGAAACGCTTGAAAAATATAAATTTAACGAACAAGATAAGAAGCTAATTTTTTCCAAAACAGAATTGGAAAAAGAGAATAATGGAAATTATATTCTAATGACTTTTATTAGAGAAAATAAATCTATTTTTGATTTACAAAAATTTTTACTAAAAACATTGGAAGAATTTAATAATTATTGTGACGAAGAAACAATGGGGTATGAGTCAAATTTTAGACCACATCTAACAATTGCCGACCGAATCGCCCCAGAGTTTAAAGAAGAGACTTTAAAGTATATAACTGAAGATTCTAGATTTGAAGGTAATATAAAAGATTTAGTTTTGGCTGTGGTGAAAGAACAGACTATTTCTGAGTCAGAAGACTTTGATAATTGGCATGTTTTCGATGTTTAAACCATGTTAAACTTAATTTAAAATATAAAATAAAATATTAAAATGAATGAACTAAATAAAAAAATCATAGCGATCATCGTCCTGCTGGTATTTCTATTCTCTATATCTTCTATATTCCAATTAATAAAAAGTAGTATGGGTATTGTGGAAGGCGAGAATGATATCATAGTATCCGAAGAAATAATGAATACACCTCAGCCCAATGACAGTGATAATTTTTGGGCATCGATGTATAGACAAGATCCTGTTACAAAGAAAATATATTTTGTTGTGAGTAGAAAAAATAATGAATTAAAAGAAATTAAAAATGCCGATGTAAATAGTTTTAAGGTTTTGTGGAGTGGTGATGGTAAAAAGTTTTCTTATGCTATGGATATAAAGGGTATATATTGTAATGATAAAATTAGTCGCAAATTTGATCCAAAGACGTTTACACCACCCGCATTAAATGATTCTTATGCAAGAGATGCTAAAAATATATATTTTGACTGTAACGTTGTCACTGGTGCAGATAGTCGAAACTTTACTGAAATATTAGATGCACGATCGTGGTTTAATGGTCAAAGTTTCTTTTATGGTATAGATGGTAGAAATATTTATGTAAATGGAGTCGCTTTGAAGGGAGTCGATCCAAAGACATTTATTATTGGATCTTCAGGATATTCTTATGATGTAAATAATCTGTATTTTTTAAATAACAAAATTGGTGATTCAGAATTTGAACTTTCGGATACATCTACTGGAAAAATTTCGCTCATCAATCAACCTAGTTTGGCTATTTTCCAAGGTTTGAATGAAGGTGGAATATTGAATATTTTAAATGATAATTTAAATAAAATTGAAGATAAAATTTTGGTATATAAGGGGGATATGTACTTCGCAGATTCAATAGGTAAACTTAGTACTTATAATATATCTCAAAATAAAGTAAGTCGATTTGATATAAATGGTATAGAATCTGTTGAACCAGATAAAGCTCCAAACATTGTTGATTTCTTTCTAAATAAAGAAAATATTTATATTTTGTATGGAAATAATTGCAATGAGTATCGTGCGAAATGTGACTTGGAGTTGATAACATACAATACAGTGACTAATGATACAAAAATATTGGCGAGTCATATTGAGTTACGGGAAATAAAAGGTATAGATGAAAAGGAGAATTCTATTTATCTAGAGTATTCAAATGGGGATGCTGGTTGTTTTTGGACTAGTACTTACGTATTGAGTTTAGTGGATGGAAAATTGCTAAGAAAATTTGATATGAATGGTTGTTCAGAATGGGATGGTGATGGAAATAGTGATAATACTGAGATTGATAATATGGTAGCTGATTACTCAGAAAAGGTTAAAACAGTGTCAGGTAATAAGAAGTTATCAGATTTTGTATATATAGAAAAAGGTAAAATAATTCCACCACCAGATGCTGTGGGTCATGAGCGCGGAAATGTAGTTTATGTAATGGAGTAAAATAAATATCTAACCATTGACTAATTAAGGATATTCTTTAATAACTCTGAATAGTTCACATAAATATCCCTCTAAGATAAAATCTTAATAAAAATTTCATTTAGATTTTATTAGAATTTTATTTGGATTTTATTGCATCTTGTTATGGTTGAGGGATGGGTCAAGATTGGAAAGAATATTTAAAAAATGAGGAAATTAAATATAAAAAGCTAGGAAATATAAAATGTCCCGCTTTTAATAATGAAGAAATTTATTTTAATTATCATGGCTTACGTCATATTATATATAAAGGTGGAAAGGTGAGAACTAAAGAAGAGATTATTAAAAGGTTTAGTCTAGTGCCATATATCTCAAATATATTAAGGAAAATAAAAAGTGTTGATAGTGAAGAAAAAAGAGTTAAAGAGGAATCAATTGCATATTTTTGGACAATTAAGTACAGGGTTCGTGGCCAACTACAAGTTCGCATTATTATACGAAGATTAAACGATGGTCAACTTCATTTTTTTAGTATTATGAGGGAATAAACACAAAACCTCCCGAAGGAGGTTTGTGAAATTCTTGCCAACAGCAATAGTGCCGAATCGAACCTTCTTAGCTTTCGCCAATGATTCACAAGGATTATATGTATATATTATCAAACCATTTCTCTGTGTCAAATAAAATTTTATGTTAATATTTAGCCATGCCTCCCCAACAAAGCTTTGAACAAGAGCAGCAAGAAAAATATCTAAAAAATATTGAAAGACTTAGATCAGGTTTAGGTGTTGCTTTTTGCACAAAGGATAAAGAAGGAGGGACTAATACTTTACAGGAACAAATTGCTCTTGCAGAAGAAATGGGTCTTGCGACAATACAACTTGATTTTAGAAATAGGAAACTTGAGGATATTCTTGGTGCAAAAGATATCATGCTTGAATACCGAAGACTTCATCCAGATGTTACAGTCTCAATTCATGGAGAGACTCCAAAAATTGATGATTCCACTTTGGATTTTAAAAATCACAAATTAACCCTGGGTGAGATTGAATTCCTACAGGAAATGTCTGGAGAATCATACACCGTTCATCCTCCGCACATTAATTCCAAATTTTTCAATGAACTTCCCGAAGATGTAAGAGAAAAAATATTACAAAACTATGCAGATATGTTTGCTGAAGCTGTGTTCAAGGCTGTGGGTGCTGATAAAAGATTTAGTTTAGCTTTTGAAAACATGTCAAATACAGGTGAAGCGGGTAGTTGGGGTCAAAATGTTGAAGATATTCTAATACTTATTAAAAGAGTCGAAAATGCAATTATTGATAGAGGAATCGATTCTGAGATTGCACGTAGTTTTGTGGGTGCAACTTTAGATATAAATCATGCTCTCCATGGAGCCAAGTTGGAAGATTATGACAGTGTACTCAATTCATGGTTTAGTAAGCTCGGTGAGTATTTGAAAGTTGTTCATCTCTATACACCCTCTGAAGCAGGTGAGGATTTTAAGAGAAAATGTAAAGCATCACTTGAGCTTGCTGCGCAATACAATCCAAATGCTCTATTGTTCATGGAGACCAAGCAAAAACCTGATGCAACAAAAAGATCGTATGATGTTTTAAAGGGGGTTTAATTAAGATTTTATATTGCCATAATAAATTATCATGAAAACAATTGTACTTTGCGGATCAATGAAATTAAAAGATAGAATGGTTGAAATTGAAGAAAAATTGAAAAATTTAGGCTTTGGTGTTTTGTTGCCGGACTTCGGAGAGGTGAATGATTATTCTACGATGACCGAATCGAAGCAATACGAACTTAAAAATAAAATGATACTTAATCATTTTGATAAAATAAAACAAGGAGATGCCATCCTAGTGGTGAATGAGAGTTTGAAGGGAGTGGACAGCTACATCGGAGCAAATTCATTTCTTGAAATGGGGCTGGCATTCTCTTTAAATAAAAAAATATTTCTGTTGAATAATATTCCTGATCAACTAAATAAGGTTGAGATTGGGGGGATGTTGCCTGTATGTTTAGATGGATCTTTCGACTTAGTCGCTAAAGAGATAATTAAAGCGTAAACTATTGACCAAGTTAAAATACTCTTTCGTAACACCAAATAGTCGGTCTAAATTTCTCTCTAAGATAAAATCTTAATAAAAATTTCATTTAGATTTTAT
>CAYSPX010000032.1:0-6365 GCA_964433125.1 uncultured Candidatus Saccharibacteria bacterium
GTGTAGAAAACACAAGGTGGCCAGTAAGCGCAGCTTGCACAGCAAGCTGCGCAGTTTCTTTATCTCGAATCTCTCCCACCATGATAATATCTGGATCTTGTCGAAGTGTGGTGCGTAGTCCAGAAGCAAAAGTATAACCAATTTCTGGGTGAACTTGGGACTGACTTACTCCATCCATGTTGTACTCAATAGGATCTTCTAGAGAAAGCACGTTTGACCTTTCTTTATCAACCTCATTAAGCATAGAGTACAAAGTTGTAGATTTTCCGGAACCTGTAGGACCAGTAATAAGTATAAGTCCATATGGTCTTTGTACTGCTTCTTTTATGAGTTCCAGATTCTTCTTGGTAAGACTCATATCATCTATCTTTTTTACACCCTTTTCCTGATCTAGAATACGCATCACGACTTTTTCTCCATAATAAGCTGGGAATGTTGAGACACGGAAGTCGATCTTTCTACCTTCTATACGTGCAGAAAATCTACCGTCTTGAGGTTTTCTCTTTTCATCGAGCTTCATATTACAAAGCACCTTGATACGCGCAACTACAGCATTGTGTACTTGAGGTGGTAAAACAAGACTTGTGTTGAGAGTACCGTCCACACGGAAACGCACTCTCACTTTGTCTCGCATATGTTCTATGTGCACATCAGATGCATTTCCTTCTGTAGCATAACGAACTATAGTGGCTACGATTTTAACCACGGGAGCATCCTCAATGATTACAGCATTGGACTGTTTTTCATCTGTTGCTGTCTTTTTGGTTTCAGAGGCTTCTCCTTTCTCAATAGTGAGTTCAGACTCAATCTCTGTAAGTGCTTTTGAAACTTCACCACCAATTCCTTTATATGAACCCAAAACTTTACTATAATCTTCTTGTGTGATAAGAAATATTTTATACGGAATATTATTTTTTGCAGAAATAAAGTTTATAGCATCTCTCGCTTCAATATTATCTGGATCAATAATACCCACTTCAAGTGTACCGTCTGTAAAACCTATAGGAACAAATTTATAATGCATAGCAGACTCTTCGGGAATATAGTCCAAAACGGCAATAGGGACTTCGGTATCACCAACTACTCGAACAGGTATATTTAAATATTCCCCTCTAGCCATCAGTATATCCTCAGGCCTTACACCTTTTTCAAGCAGAATCTTTTCTAGAGATTCCCCTTTTGAGATCAGATTTTTAATCTTATCTACATCATCTTTTGCAAGAAGTTTTTTTTCTAAAAGAATATCAATGACACTCATGTTTAAATTTTAACGCGTTACTCCAACCGGAGCAAATGGATTTGTTCTACCTACAGGTTGATCAGGGATTGCGATAGTATAATCAACGAGTGATTTGTAAGCTGGGCTAGCAAAGAATTCCGTATCGATATTTAGAGAATTTATTTTATTTAAAAGTGTTATAACTCTATTACTTGCCTCTTGTGCACTAGCTGATTCCTCAGAAGTCTCGCTACTTAGTGAAGAAATAGATGCATCGGATGGTTCACCTTTTGTATAAAAATATAAAAGTAGAGCAACTGCCACAATAATGGCTAGTGAAATAAATGTTCCTTTTGATGGTGAATTCTTTTGCATAATATTATTCTTTTAACCAAAATGTTTTAATCTCGACATTATAATCATAACTTCCAGTGTCATTTGCTTTTAGAGAAATCTTTGAAATTTCCATTATACGCAAACTTGCCTGTAGATCGTTTAGAAATTTAAGGAAAGTAGGGTAACTTGCACTAGTATCAAATGTTAAAGATACGGTGTTATATGTTCCAGGAAGTACAATAGCTCTATTTCCTGAAGGAGTGTTTTGTGAACCCGCATCCTTTTGAGAAGCTGTCTTGATGTTCTTTATAACCATTCCGTTTCTAGAAGCAACACCGTTTAAATCAATGATAAGTCGAACATTATCCTGATTGTCAGGAATCATTTTGTTTAATCTAAGCTGATTTTCAGGATCTATTTTATTATAAACAGCCAAAACTGCATCTCTTCTCTCTATCAAACTCTTTGAATCCTCTATTACTTTACTGTATTGATCATTTACAAGTTGAATTGATTTTAATTCCTCAATTTTATCCTTTGTATATGTAAAATACATTCCGAGTGAAAGTATTATGAGTATTAGTGGTGTAGCGTTTTTATTCATATGTTTATAATAATTATTTAGAATTCTGATTTCGTATACAACAAATCATCAGGATTAATATATCCAGTGAAAGTAAACTCGACCTTACCTGTAGCATCAACAACTAGATCAGAAATTATAGGATTCTTGATTATTTTCTTTGTTCCAAACTTTTCTGACTCACCTAAAACATCTGATTGATACGCTATAGAGCTGAAATTATTTCCTACCCCTTTCATTGTTACCCTTATACCATCAGATGAAGGTCCAGCTGAAGGTGTGCTCGCTGAGCTACCAGCCGCCTTTGCTGTGTCTACAGAAGAAAAATCAAAACTTGTAAATCTCACGCCTTGTATAGTAAGTTGACTAACTATTTCAAACAATTCAGATACCGCTAAGTGCTTTTTTAGTAGTTGACCACCCAAATCTATCTTCGTATTTGCCTTTTTTAGTTGATCAATAAGTGGCTCATTGAAACTTGCTTCCTTTGCTTTTAATTCTGTCTGAAGTGATAGTTGTTTTTTCAAAAGTATTTGCTTCCATGCAATAGTAAAACCAATTCCAGCTAGAGATAGTACAAATATTATTATTCCCACAAACATAAACACACTCGTACCACCGCCACTACGACGAATAGATATGTTTGGATCAGATATAATTGGCTTTTTGGGAATGAACGATGTTTGAAATTTAGTATCCATTTACTTAATTATAGTTTACTATTCAAGTTCCGACAACCTACGTAATGCACACCCTATCGCAACTGCAAACTCAGGACCATAAACTTTAAATTGTTCGTTCAGGAATGCCGGAGTTTCTAATTTTCCAAATGGATTGGCATAAACTATTTCTGTTTGGAAACTTACTTTTGATAAATCAGTGAAGCCTTTTAATAAAACTCCACCTCCAGTCAATACAACCTTGCTGATATTTTTCATATACTTCTTTTGATAGTTTAGAAGTACAGCATTTGCTTCATAGAAAATATAATCCAAGTTTACAGTTATAACTTCGGTCAATTCTTTGTATTCAGGTCCACCCTTTAAACCAAATGTACGCTTGAGATTTTCTGCTTCGTTAACACTTACACTTAGTGACTTTGAGATTGCCAGAGTTATGTCTTGTGATCCTCTATTTATAATATGTGAAGCTCGAAGCACACCTCTTTCTACTATATATAGCTTAGTAGACTGCGCACCCATATCCATAATCATAGTTGGTGCAATTCCCTGGTCTATAACAGATCTGATGGAACTAAAAAGCTCAATCTCATAGAATGACGGTTCAAGCTCAACTGAAGTAGTGATTGTTTGATAATTATTCATATATTCATTATGAATAGCGACCACAAGTACATCTAGTGGAAGTTGCTTGGGTTCTACACCCTTTTGCTGTTCACTTTCATCCGCAGTAAAAGTCTCTTCTCTTGGAATGATAGAGTAATCAAACATTACTTCATTCATAGGAACTGGTATGTATTTACGTGCTTCTATAGAAATAACATCTGCTTGCTGCTTCTCTGGTACTGGTGGAATAGTAATAAATGTTATCAAACTCGATGAAAGTGGTAGGGCAATTCCTGAGAGTTTGGTGGTAGTTTTTGACTCTTTTAAAATATCACGAAGTGCTTCTATAAGTTTTTCTTTTGGAAGACTTGTGGATCTTCCCACTTCTACGCCCGCATACGGACCTAGAGCAAGCTCTCCGTAGGTTTCAAGCACAGCTCGTCCTCTTTTCTTTTTAATTTGAACTATTTTTATAGCAGAAGAACCAATATCAATACCAAGAACACTTTGACCTTTTTTTGAAAGAAAAGAAGAAAATAGTTTATTCAAAAAATCCATTGTAATATTATAGCACAGTGCATAACTTTTTTAACATACTAGTTGATTTTATTTTTCCACCTAATCCTGAAGAATTAATTCTTCGTACTATTTCTCCTACAAAACTGATTGAGGTCACATCCAAGCCTCATCCGACTGAGTATTCATTCATAGAGGCAGTTCTTTCATATAAAGACCCCTTGGTCAAAGAACTTATTTGGCAAATAAAGTATAAAAAGAATAAATCAGCACTCGAGCTGGCTGGTCATATTTTATTTGAAGCATTATCAAGAAAATCAGGTAAATTCTTACTAGTACCCGTCCCAATTTCAAATAAAAGACGCAGGGAGCGTGGGTATAATCAATGTGAACTTATAATAAATGAAATAATTAAACTTGATAATAGTAAGCGATTTTCAAGTGATTTTAGCCTAATTAGGCGAATGAAACATATAGAGAAGCAAACTTTTATGAAACGAAATGAGAGACTGAAGAACACTCTAAATATTTTTGAGGTTACAAATAACGATTTTGATAAAAATACAAAAATAATAATTATCGATGATGTATCGACAACTGGAAGTACATTAAATGAAGCGAGGAATGCTTTCCTACAAGCAGACTTTACTGAGGTTTATTGTCAGGTGATTGCACACTAGACTTGGTCTCAACATTATTTTTATATTTATCCCAAATTCCTACGATTGCGAAAAGATAAACCAATTCTAATATTCCAAAAGTATTAACGATTAGAAGTGCGATAAACCAACCCTTTTCATCTCGCTTCGCAGCGTGCCAGAGTGCATATCCCTTGAGGGCTAAGATTCCCAGCATTAAAATGGCAATGAATGCCATACCTAAAGCGAAGAAACCAAATCCTAAGCCATTAAAAGGGCTCGACATCATTGTGGCTGCAAAATTATTGTACATCATGGTGGGTTTATTATAGCATGGATTTTTTTGACAAAGATATTACCCTTGCCATGACATAGATACATTCGGCCATCGAAAAGACCAACCGAGGTATCCTCCACAGAAAGTCTGGTGGATAGAGGAAAGCCGTGAAGCTCACCGAAAGGTGGGCTTTGAAATTTTAGTTAAGTTTTCAACAAGATATACACTGGACTTATATAAGATTATTTAACCGTCCTCAATCTTTTTTCTTTTTCAAATCTTTCTATAGCCAATTGGATTAGAATATCAATAAGTTTGGTGTATGAAATTCCGCTTGCTTCCCAAAGTTTTGGGTACATACTTACTGAAGTAAAACCTGGGATAGTATTTATCTCATTTACAATAAATGTACCATCCTTTTTTAAAAAGAAATCTACTCTCCCCAACCCTTCGCACGATAATGCTTTAAATGTAGTAATAGCTAATCTTTGCACACTCTTTACTTCTTTTTTAGATAAATTTGCTGGAATAGCAAGAGTAGCTCCATGCTCATCTATATATTTTGCGTTATAAGAGTAAAATTCATCGTGAACAACTATTTCACCTGGTACTGAAGCGATTGGCTTACTATTTCCCAGAACTGAGCATTCAATCTCTCTACCAGTAATATTTTCCTCGAGTAAAATCTTTCGATCAAACATGAAAGCTTCTTTTATTGCAGATGTGAATTGAGATTGCTTTGATACCTTACTTACACCCACAGAAGACCCCATGTTAGCAGGCTTTACAAAGAAAGGTAATCCTAGTTTAGTCACAACTGTTTTAAAAGATATTTTTTCACCTTCATTCAAAACAATAAACTTACCGATTGGAATTCCAGCATCTCTAAGTAGCCTCTTCATTACATCCTTATCCATACCAACCGCAGAACCTAGCACGCCCGCTCCGACAAAAGGAACTCCAGCGAGTTTCAATAGACCTTGAACCGTTCCATCTTCTCCAAATGGTCCATGTAGGATTGGAAAAACTACGTCGATTTTTTCAGTTTCACTAACAGAATTATCTAAAGACAAAGATCCATTACTCTGTGGAATCAAAGCAACATTTTTTAAATTTTCTTTATTCAAGGCAATAAGTTTTGGATTTTGTGAATTAAGAATAAACTTTGATGAATCATTGTTGATATGCCATTTTCCACTTTTATCTATTCCTATTAGGACAGTATCATATTTACTTTTATCGATTGCATCAACAACATTTCTTGCAGATTGAAGAGAGACTTCATGTTCGGCTGATTTACCACCAAATAATATTCCGACCTTGATTTTCTTTTTTCTCATTGATCTAATTTAATTAGTAGATAAAAAAGAGAGAGATTCGGTCACAGATAATTTTCTGCTGAAAATTTCTGCGACCCCGGCTCCTTCGCCTTCGCTCAGTCCGCCTTTCTCATCCCTCTCATATCTCGACATCAGTTCTCACCGAGACATGCTCGGTTCGAACTGCTGTT
>CAYSPX010000033.1:0-6322 GCA_964433125.1 uncultured Candidatus Saccharibacteria bacterium
GGGTCGAGGAAATTTCTAGCAAGAAATTATCCGTGACCGACTCCCTGTGTAGTCACACAGTAAGGATAAGGTTATAATGCATTATATGAAAAAAATAAATCAACTTCTTCCGTTCATCGTTTTATTCCTACTCGTAGTTGTCACTTATCAATTTTTTATTGAATCAAATAAGACGTTTAACTATAAGGATTTTGAAATAAAAGGTTTAGTAAATCAATGTTCAGACACTTGTTTACCTTTTGGTATTACTGGTGTTAAAGCCGTCTATACTGGTACAAATATACAGGTTGAACCTTCATATACTTATGGTGGTAATGCGGTTGCACAAATTTGTGAAGATATAATAGAATCTGAAAGATGTACTAATTTGGATATAAGTAAATTACCAGGTTATCAGGAGGTAAGTAGACCGGATGTTTCGAGTAAATTTCCAATTTATACTTATATAAATAAATATGTGAGCAGTTTGCAAAATAAGAAAATATATTTTCTTTACAGGGTTCTAGATACTGATCTCAATAAATCCAACTGGGTTTATGATAATAATATTGTAGTCGTGTCTTACAATACTGAAAGTAAAGAAGTAAAAATAGAGGGACAATTAAGTATAACAGGTTTGAATATTAAAGAGATTCATATATCACCAAACGGAACTCATCTTTTGATTGTTGATTCAGACAATCCGCGCTATATACCACGTACAAATGAGTCTAATTTTGTGATTTTTGATTTGATAGATAAGACTACAAAGATTTTTAAAACTGTAGTAAATGGAGGTAGTCTAAAATTCTTAACATGGATTAATGATGATCACTTCCTATATTATAAGTACGAATATGGGAATGGTAGAGATGTTGTATTTAGAATTGCCTCGATTTAATAATTATATGTAACTAGCTCCATGTAGGGTATCGTAAGGGAGTCGAAAGACGGAGGACACGAAGGTGTCCGAGTCGGGGTCGAGAGCCGAGCTAGCAAGCGAGGACTCGTGACCGACTCCTTGTAGGATCACATGCTTCTACAGTACATTTCCAGGGCATTGTAGATTATCGGCATAAGTGTTCATGACTCACATATTAATGATATAATAATTTTATGGAATTATTTTTTTATATATTTATTTCTAGTTTGATTTGGTACTTTATTATTTCTATTATACATAAGAAGCTAGTTTGGAGCCTTCGGGTTGGTTCACCCGTTACATTCGAAGGAAGACAAAGTGTTCTTGTGGGATTAGGATTAATATTTGTGTTTATTATTGGTTTTGGTATAAGAATCACGGTTGCGGGTCTTTCTTTAAATTATTCAATCCTTTATTTGTCGATGGTAATTGGTCTACCTTTCGGTTGGATTACAGCAATCAAAAGCGCTAGTCATGGTCAATATTTTAAACTTATTATTCTAGGAATGGTAGGCTCTGAAGCAATTTTCTTTTATTGGATACCAAAATGGTTTAATCTACTATAACAGGTATCTAATTCATTAATAGAGAATTTACCGGGAGAGAGTCGAAAGACGGAGGACACGAAGGTGTCCGAGTCGGGTTCGAGGAATATGCCAGCATGCGGATATCCGTGACCGACTCTTACATAGTTCCTAGTACACTAGGAACTAGGAACTTTAATTGACTTGTGTTATAATACCAAAATGGAACCAAAAACATCAGAAAAGATACTAGAATATATCAAAAATAAAGGCCAGGCAACGGGGAGTGAGCTGACGCATCATTTTGGTATTACTTCTAGAGCTATCAGAAAACAATTAAGTTCACTTCTTGAACAAGGCTTGATATACAAAATCGGTAAGCCACCGAAAGTTTTTTATCTTATAACAGAGGACAAAATAAAAAAGGAAGATAATACTGTAGATGAAAAGACCAAGAAAATTATTGATGAGAACTTTCTCAATATCACCGCTTCTGGTGAGAGACAAGAGGGATTTGAAGGCTTCATAAACTGGTGTCTCAAAAGGAAAGACCCTTTGGAAAAAACAGCAGAAGAATATGTTGAAACACTCAATAAATATAAGAAGTACAAAAAGGAAGGTTTGATAAATGGTATGTATAAAATTAAAAGCACTTTTCTCGATACCGCAGTAGACAAACTTTTTTACCTCGATTTCTATAGTATCGAGCGTTTTGGTAAAACAAAACTTGGACAACTACTACTTTACGCAAAGCAGAGTCAGAGTAAAGGTCTAATAAAGGAATTGATAGACCAGATAAGACCTCAGATAGAAGAATTGATAAAAAAGTATAAGATTGAGGCTGTAGGCTTTATTCCACCAACTGTAAAACGCGAGGTTCAGCTGATGCGAGAACTTGAGAGACAGCTCCATCTTACAAATCCAAAAGTTTCTTTAGTTAAAGTGAAAACTCCTGTCATCGTTCCACAGAAAACCCTTAATAAGCTAGAGGATCGTATTGAAAATGCCAAAAGGACAATCATGGTAGATGAAGCAAAGAAGTTCAAGACAGTTCTGCTTATAGATGATGCTCTAGGTTCAGGTGCTACTATCAACGAAACGGCAAAGAAAATCAAAAGCCAAGGAATCGCAGAAACAATCATTGGACTAGCTATTACAGGTAGCTTCAGTGGATTTGAAGTTATCAGTGAGGTGTAGAGCTTATCATCAGTTATCCCTTTGAAAACTCTATTAACGATTTAAAATTGCAAATTGCAAGAATTGAATCATAGATCTGTTACTAATATAGATATTGATATATAATTTACACATGAAAAAAGTCTACATCATACACGGATACGGTGGATACCCAAGCAAAAATTGGTTTCCCTGGCTGAAGTCTGAATTAACAAAACTCGGTGTGGAGGTTGATGTTTTATCTATGACAAACACTGATGATCCAAAGTACTCAGAGTGGCTCGAACATATACAAAGTCAGATTTTAAATCCTGATGAAAATACATATCTAGTCGGCCACAGTTTGGGTTGTATTACTATTCTTCAGTATTTAAATAATCTGAAACAAGGATTGAGGGTGGGTGGTATTGTGCTAGTAGCAGGATTTTCTACACCAATCCACTTCACAGAATTAAATAGCTTTTTTGAAGTTTCTCTAGATGAAGAAAAAATAAAGAACAATGCAGGGAAGATGGTGGCAATCAGTTCTGATAATGATCCACACGTACCGTACTGGCAAGCAGAAGAACTAAGGGATAGATTTGATCTTGAACTCATAACAATTCACAACGGACAACACTTAAATGAGAAAGCGGGTTATACAGAATTACCAATTGTTTTGGAAAAGTTAAGGGAGATTATGTGATGATAGGAAAAATATACTCTTTCCTTAACAAAATAAACCTGATAATCTATATATGGTAATGGCTCTAGTTTAACCTCAGCTTCCTGAAGTGACTATTGTAATAGTTGCTTGCAACTCCTCAAGCCATGGGAGTGCTGGGGAAAGTCAAAAGATGTACTGCTCAATGGGAAATTGTGGTACCCGTAGGTTCAGTCTACAGCAACCAGACTCTGAACTCATGACTTGCCGGTTGCATCCTGATCGATTTCTTTTCCGTTGATCATATATAGGATTTTAGGAATTGATCGACCCCAGACTGCCGCTCAAGCGGGTGACTGGGGTCTTTTATATTAGATATCCTTTTCTCCGTACAAAAACTAATTTTAAACAGTATCACTAGCGACTGTCTAGGGTCAATTTCTTATTCGACATGATATTATTGCTTAGGATATTTGCACATTCAGTTCAAATACCAAAAAATCAAACCAAGATAGTTGGTGATTGGAGATAATATATGAGCGAAGGACTCAGAAAAAAGACGAAATATAGTGTAGAAAAACCTCCACCTAGTATCGTTGAGGCTAATGACAGGATTGCTGAAATTGAGCAAACAATCCACTGCATTGAAATTCAACAAGGAACTAAATCAAAAGAAGGTTTCCCATCGGAGGACGATTTTCGAGTTTGGCATAGAAGATCAACTGATGCCATAGGACACTTTTCGATGGAAAGGGATTTTTTGGGAAAATGGGTTGCTGGCGTCGAACGAGCCATCCGTTTTGAAAGAAACGACCGGGGTAGAAGAAGTTTGGCGGATATGGTTACTAAGACCCTATCCGACTTTCACTTTGAAACATACTTTTCTAATAGTAAGACCCCAATTGATACCCACGAAGCTCATGAGAGAATCTTTTATTTAAGATTCATCGAGTCGAAGTATTCAGAAGCAATACTATACATACGAAGTGAGGGTTGTAAGTTGAGTATGGGAGAAAGAACAATTGATGATACAATCGCTCCACTGGTCAGCAGGTACAGAAGTGTTAAGTCGGAGATTAAATTACTCAATACCCATATTACCCAATCCAAGCTCATAGTTAACCCCGCTCAATCAGTAGGTGAGGTAGAAACTGGAATCTCTGCACGCATTAAAAAGCTAAGAGAGGAAATGATCGGGATGAGTTATTGTCAGATGGTGTGTTGGTTGGTTGCTCACATCGATCCACTTACAGGACGATTTGTCTTAAAAGACGAAGAAGAAAAAAGTTTGTTTGAGAAAATTATTCTCCTTGTTAAATTTATTGAAAAGAGGGAGCGCAACTAGCGCTTCACCCTAGTAATCTAGGACACACAGCCCGCACATGTTGCGGGCTTTTTATATTCTTTATATATAAATTTTGTGATATTTGAGTATGTTGTGTATAATAATTGAGGTATGAAAACAAACGTGAGAACGGTATCGACTCCTCGTGGAGCCGATCGTTGGTTTGCTGAAATACACAATAAACTCGATGCTGAAGGGGCAATACCAAGTAGGCATCAAGATAATCTGGTTCAAACAAGAGGACCTTCAACAATTCATGAAAGGGCGAAAGTGGATAAAGATATTGAAGATGAAGTCGAAAGAGGCGATTGGTCATAGGAATTCCTTGGTCGAGTTAAATCTCGGTTCAAACAAAAGCGGTCGACCCCCAAAGGTCACCGCTCTTTTTTATAAAAAATCACCCCAACTCTGGAGTGGGGTGATGATTTGAAACCTTGATGATTCATGCTTGGAAACTCATTTCCCCCAAACTATCAAATTCTAACTTAGTTCGGTAAAAATGCACTGGGCTGTCACAAAGTTGCGCAATAATACCTTTCGAAATAAAAATAACGAGCTGTACAGAGTCTGTGGTTACAGCAATACACTCAATCATTTTACCAAAGTACATTTTGGATATCCTCGCAAGAATAAGCAGTACTTGAGAGCCTACGAGATTTGAAAATGTCAGTCCTTTCAAAAAGGCTGAATTGATTAATAATACTTCTTTTTTTATGAAGTTATGTATTTTTACTGAATTTCTAAAGACTATATTTTTTAGATTAAGTCTCTGTAATCCTAATTTTTTGGCATTTATTTTAACTGGGCCATTTACTGTTATATAGTCATTTGCGCCACTACACATGATTACCCCACCACTCATCATGAGCTTTAGAACAAAGTCCTTTGCTGTCATTTCGATATTCATAAAGTAGTCTGTTGTTATAGTATTACAAAATTTTTAAAAGAGAAAGAGCCCTGCAAATATATGGTATTTATTTAAATTAAAAAAGCACAGCATGTAGTTGTGCTTTTTTAATATTGTGCCGGAGAGAGGACTTGAACCTCCATGGGTTACCCCGCTTGCTCCTAAGGCAAGTGCGTCTGCCAATTTCGCCACCCCGGCATGTTTACTTTTCTATTATACACGATTTTACTCGCTTGTGCGTCCAGTAGGGATCGAACCTACGACCTTATCCTTAAGAGGGATCTGCTCTACCAGCTGAGCTATGGACGCATGTCAAAAAATATAACAGAAATATGAACAATTAGCAATCAATCCTAGGGTGCCCGGGGTGGGAATCGAACCCACATGCCTTACGGCGGCAAATTTTAAGTCTGCTATGGCTACCAATTACATCACCCGGGCCTATCAACTATTTACCAACTTATGTTATCATGATTGTATGCAAGATGTAAATTCAATAAAACAATTAGAGAATCTGAAACATGAATTGGAGAAAGAGGATAGGGAAATAAAGACACTTGATTCTGAGATTCATAGAAAGGACCTTGATCACAAAAAGGCCAAGGAGGTTTTTGATAGAGTGGATAATGAGCTCAAAGAACTAAATACAAGAAAAAATATTTTGGTTCAAAGAAGAGTTACACTAGCGGGAGAATTCAAAGATTTAGAGAGACGATTGCATGATTTGACTAGTAAGCCAACAAATACTCCACTTAAATTCTAGGGATAAATTTTGAGGCGTAGGCCGGGATCGAACCGGCGCATGGCAGTTTTGCAAACTGCAGCG
>CAYSPX010000034.1:0-6301 GCA_964433125.1 uncultured Candidatus Saccharibacteria bacterium
TTGTTTTAATAGTTGAAGAAATAAGAAATTGAGCTCCGTTTGAGTTATCAACGAAAACTACTTGTCTATATTCCTTTGGGTGGATATCTTTTTTCATATAATTTGTATTGCAATGACTTTATCATAATCCCTGTAATGGGTCAATCATGGTTCTCTGAATATTGTCAGCCTTTGCCATAACTTGAGTTCCATAGGTCATATTTATATTACCGACTGTACACACCTTACCTGAATAATATCTACAAGCTGCATTCCTTTCGGCAGTATATGTTTGAGAGCCGGCACCGATTTCTGTGAGATACAATGCAGAGGCAATAAATGCATGTTCAGGGTTCCAAGGATTTGGGATACCACCACCTATAACAGCAGATATCTGACTCTTAAATAGCACCCAGGTAGATGCAATAAACTGTGCAGGCCCCATAGCCCCTCCCCAACCTACAGACTGAGGACATGATACGAGCGTCTTGGTATAATCCAATCCAAGTGATTTCGTTATCTCAATAAATGGCTGAACATCTCGAGTAGGCTTCATAACATTTGGAAAAGTGTTTCCAGACTTTGTACTTATCCCAGCTCCAGTATTTGGGTCAGTCAAGTAACAAGTTCCTACATTTTTACCTAACGCTGACTCTTGGGTCAAAATAGCAAGTAAGAAAGCTGGCCTTATACCAGTAGCCTTGTTTGCCTCCTGAGCAAACTTCAATGCATCAGCAAAAGGAATTGCGGCAGTATCTCGTAGAGAAAATAGTGCAGCCCTGATCTGTGCAGCTTTAGCTTTTTTTTGTGCTAATTCCTGTGAATAAGCTGCTTCGTTTGACTTACTAATACTCAAAAGTCTCTGTTTTTCTTTTTGATTTCCCTCTATATTTTTCTTTTCAGTCTCTATGGTAGCTAGTGCATCTTGTTCACGATTTTTTTTTGTATTTAAACTACTTTTTTCTACCTCAGTCTGCGCTTTATTTTCTCTAAGTAATTTAAACGTGGTATGTAGAGATTCTTGAACAGATTCAAAATTATCTACATCTATAAAGGCTTCTGATATACTAGCCCTCGATAATAAAAATTCTGGAAATGAGACTGACTCGAGTTCATTGTTTTTCCTCATTATTTGCTCAAGCGTATCAACCCCACGAGATATATGACTTTCTAAAGTTTGAATCTTAACCTGCTTTTCACTTATATCTTTACCAAGAGTCTGTATGAGTATATTTTTAGCTTTAATATTTAAAAGTGCGGCTTTTATCTTTGTATCTAGGATTAAAATATCTCGAGAAATAGACGCACTTTGATTTTTGGCACTAGCTAAAACTTTTTCTGTCTCAGCCTGCTCCTTTTCTACTTGAGCCAACTCTACCCTCAAACGATTTTCTTTTTCAAGAGTTGTTTCTACTTGCGCAAAAGTGACTAGAGGGGTCGATACGGATACCCCCAACAATACCAATATGGCAAAATAATAAAATACCTTTTTCATGTCTATATATTGTAGCATATACAAAACAAAAGAAGGTCTAGACCTTCTTTTTGTTTGTTTTTATTATTTCTTTGCTTCTTTCTTATCTCCTTCAGCCTCTGCACCTTCTTCACCTTCCTTTGCCTCCTTACCTTTCTTTACTACCTCAATAGCAGACATATCCACAGTCTTTACTTCTTCTACCTCATCCTTTGCTTCTGAAACTGAAGCGACGATTTCGTCCGCACCTGAAACTAGAGTAACTCCTGCTGGTAGCTTGATATCACCTGCTGTAATAGTACTTGAATACTCAACCAGTGAAGATATATCAACAGTAAGCTCTACAGGAAGCTCTCTTGGAGCTGCCTCAATCTCTAGATCTCGAGCAACCTTGATAAGAATAGCACCCTTATCCTTTACAGCTGGAGAAACTCCAACGAAAACAAGGGGAATGTTAACTTTTACCTTCTTACCCTTCTCTATTATATAAAAATCTGCGTGGCGAGGAGCGCCTGTAACTGGATGTACGTCTATATCGTGTATAAGAGCTTCGTGCTCGTTTTTACCCTCTTTCAGGATAATAACAGCTGACTCACCAGCTTTCTTGTAAGTTTTAATAAAATCAATCATAGAAACTGTAATAGAAGTAGCCTTTTCCTTTGGGCCATAGAAAACAGCAGGCATTCTACCAGCCTCTCTTAAAGTTTCTGGCTTTATCTTTGAGTCTCGTGGTTCAGCGTTTAATGTAATCATGTGGGGTCTATTATATACAGAATAGAAAAAAAGTCAAAAAATACTAGTATAAGTAATGAATTCTTATAATAAATACGTAAGAATCATGTATGTAGATATTGCGTTTGCAATAATTGTTGCTGACATAACAATATATACTGAACGTGGTAGTTTTACATTTTGAATTAATTTTTTATGCATGTGAAATATTATAACACAAAGAAATAAATAATAAATGAAGTTATTACCATATTAAAAAGAAAAATACCTATAAGAATTGCTTTTGCTTGGGATTCATCCTTTATAATTCCCTTTTTAATCAAAAAAGCAGTAAACACTCCACCATATTTAGCCTGACCAAAATTGTTTACTTGTTGAGGTGCAAATCGTGATGGCCCCTTTTCAAAATCTGTTTCAAATTCTACGTTTGACATATCATTATTATATACCTTTTAAAACTATTCTCAAGCTATTTTTTTGTTATGAAAAAATCTTTTTGAGCAAAATACTGCGTTTCTATCTCAGCTAGACCAAGTGCTTTTCTATAAAAGCCAGCTTTGTCGACCTTAGCATTGGGTGAATTACCTGTATATCCGTTTACAAAAATATTAGTAATTGTAGTGGCGAGAGTATCAGTTGTTAGTGTGGAACTCAGAACATTTTTACCATCCAAATAAAGATTAACTTTTTTCGTATTATTATCATAAGTAAAAACTATAAAATACCATTTATTTAAATCAAGTTTAATACCGGAATTAAAAGTGTATGAACTACTAAGGTTTCCTCTTATCTGAGCAATTAGTTCACGTAAGTTATTAACCTTTATACCAGTAATATTTCCAAATCTTTGATAACCGATAATATATGTATCTGCAGTGGGGGCGCTTGTGGGTTTATACCAGGTCGCAAAAGAAAATGAGTTTGGTGAGGATAGGAAGGTAGTATCAACAGGCACAAAAGTAAAACCGGCAGTCGTCGTACACGCGAGTGATTTACCACCAGTACTCGGTGAATCAGTATCAATAGTACAACCACTAGCTGAAGCATTTATTGGTCCATATGGATTACCCATTGAGTCACTTATCGTGGATATAGTATTTCCATCGAAGTCAAAATAAGCAATGGAATCTGCTCCATATCCTCTATGTATAGAGCCTTGTGACTGCTGACCCGCGGCAACCCTCGCTTTTTCTCTAGCCGAGGACAGAGACGCTAATGCAATGGAGGATATCACACCTATTATAGAAATTACCACGAGTAATTCTATTAAAGTAAATCCTTTTTTATTTATAATATAATCTCCACGAATCATGAAATATTGTTAAACAACTTCAACTTACTTTCCACAACTTTTTGCATTTCTATACGTGCACCTTTCAAATACTTGTACGGAGCAATCTCATCTGGATTTTCTTGAAGTGACTTCACAAGTCCTGAACGGAAAGCTACGCGCAACTCAGTGTTTATGTGGACAATATTTATTCCAGACTTTATAGCATTCTTTACATCCTCTATAGAATTTCCAGAAGCACCATGAAGTACAAGTGGCACACCTACAGCATTTGAAATTTCTCCGATTCTCTTTATATTTAAATCTGGCTCACCACCCTTTACCATTCCATGAACATTACCAACAGCTGGCGCTAACATATCTACACCAGTAGCATCAACAAAGGCCTTCGCTTCATCTACTTCAGTTAGTCTACCAACACCTTCAGGAACAACATCAAGCATCTTTGATGATTTTCCAATAAAACCGATTTCTGCTTCTATGATAATCTCCGGGTTTATACTTCTAGCATATTCTACGCATTTTTTAGTTGTAGAAATGTTATCTTCTAAAGAAAGTTCTGTGCCATCAAATATTACAGCATCGTAACCAGCATCAATCGCTTCTTTAACTCTTTCAAATGAATAAGTATGATCAGCATTCAAAAAAACTGGTTGGCCTGTTGTTTCTCTGTACGTACGAACCATAGCAGAAAGTTCATTTACTCCGATAAAATCTCTCTCGCCTTCAGACGCTCCAATAATGACGGGAACCCCTACTGACTTTGCTCCGAGAACCACAGCCCAAAAACCATCACTATTTGATATATTGAAATGTCCTACTGCAATCTTTTTTTCTTTTGCCTCATTAATGTATTCACGCAGGCTCTTCACTGATGGTGTATTATTATTCATGCTATAATATTACCACATATGTTCGATAAAAATATAGATTTTTTAGCAATTGGGGATATTACAACTGATGCTTTTATTCGCCTCAAGGAAGCGCGAGTACATTGTGATATAGATGATACAAACTGTGAGATTACTATGAAGTTTGGTGACAAGGTTCCTTTTGAATATGTAAAAGTTGTAAAGGCCGTTGGAAATTCTGCAAATGCCGCAGTTTCTGTAGCCCGGCTCGGTATAAGATCAGGATTTATGACCAATCTAGGTGGAGATCAAAATGGTAAGGATTGTATTTCAAACCTTATAATGGAAAAAGTAGATACTCGCTATGCAGCAACACACAAAAGTCTTCCTACCAACTATCACTTTGTGCTTTGGTATGAGTCTGATCGTACTATTCTTATAAATCACACCAGTTACCCATACAAATTTCCCAAAATCAAAAAGAATCCTAAGTGGGTATACTTGAGCTCACTAGCAGAAAACTCAAAAGAATATCATAGAGAAATTTCTGATTATTTGAATACAAACAATGATGTTAAACTCGCCTTTCAACCTGGTACTTTTCAAATGAAATTAGGGGTGAAGGAATTGAGAGATATATATAAGCGAACAGAGGTTTTTATTTGCAATGTTGAAGAGTCGCAGAGAATACTTCACACCGATTCAAAGGATATAAAATTTCTACTAAGCGAAATCCATGCCAACGGACCCAAGATCGTACTTATCACTGACGGCCCAAAAGGTGCATACATGCTTGATGGTGAACATTTTTATTTCATGCCAATATATCCAGACCCCAAGACACCAGTCGAAAGAACTGGTTGTGGAGACGCTTTTGCTTCAACTTTTGTGAGTGCTTTGATGTTTGGTAAGACACCACTTGAAGCGCTTATGTGGGCACCTATAAATCCTATGTCAGTTGTACAGTACGTCGGTGCACAAGAAGGACTTCTAAATAGAGAGAATCTTGAATGGTTTCTACAGCATGCACCGGAGGATTATAAACCGAGGGAGATTTAAGCTTGACTGGTTTTGAGGGTTTGGTATTATATAGTTCTGAAAAGACCTATCGGCACCGTGGTTATTGCCACAACAGCGGAGGGTTTTTTCTTTTATACTAGTGGAATGGAAGTACGGACATAAAATTCTTTTCTCTGGTTTTTATATGTTCTTTGATCTGAACAATAAACCGTTCTCCTGCTGAATCAACTCCATAAAACCTATGCAGAATTTCTGATGGCTTTTCAGTATTTTTTTGGGACACTGGAATTATCCTTGAATTTTTTATTAAATCTATACCGCATGCATAGAATCTTAACCTTCTTAATCTATCACCCTGATTCTTCTCTGAAAGATGTATCCAGAATAGATCAAGAAAGATCTTTTCTTTTTTAAAAAATCTAGAACGTATGTACGGTCTTCTTTTAGTCTTAGAAGAATAAGTCTTGTATATAAATTTAGCTTTTGTATATACTTCACCATAAGAAGTACCAGCAAATCTTTTTCTATCTGTTTTATAAAATATAATATTCACACATTAAGCCTAACAGACCGAGATAAAATCCATATAAAATTCTGATAAAGTTTTGATAAAATCCAACATTCGGATATAGAAAATAAGAAAAGTAAATATTTAATTTAAAATAAACTTTATTTAGAAAAAGAAAATCACCCCATTTTATGGCTATTTTAAGCCTCCTTCCCCTCCCCATAATACCTCCCCAACCACTCTTCCTTAAATTCATAAAACTTCCCATCAAGCATTGACTGTCGAACTTCTTTTACCAAATTAACTATAAAATATAAATTGTGAATTGAGGCTAATGTAGCCGCCAACATTTCCTTTGCTCTAAAAAGATGCGCTAGATATGCACGGGTATAACTAGCACATGTATAACATCCACAAGCCTCATCTATTTTCCTGAAGTCTGTCAT
>CAYSPX010000035.1:0-6187 GCA_964433125.1 uncultured Candidatus Saccharibacteria bacterium
TCTCCCATTTCGACTTTACATTGATCACAAAAATTTTTAGTCATGTATTTTTTTTGAGTTAATTAATAATGAAGTAATTTTATTGAATATAAAAAATCACACAACTTTCATTGTATGATTTTTTATGTCTTGTTAAATTAATCCTTTCTCTTTGCCTTTGCTCTATCTGTATCTGTCAAAAACTTCTTTCTCAAACGTACGTTCTTTGGAGTGATTTCTAGATATTCATCCTCACGCATTGTTTCTAGTCCCTTTTCAACATCGATTTTCCAAGCTGGTGTTAGCATGATGTGTTCATCGTTTCCTGATGATCGCATGTTTGAAAGCGCTTTTGCTTTACATGGGTTTACATCCATATCATCTCCCTTTGATGTATCTCCAACAACCATACCTTCATATACTTCTGTTGTAGGTTCGATAAATACTCGCCCTCGTTCTTGTAGGTTCCAAAGTGCAAAAGCTAGTGCCTTTCCAGTCATCATAGATGTCATAGATCCTGTTGAATGCTTTTCGATTTCTCCAGCATATGGCTTGAAGTCTAGGAATCGACTAGCAAGAATTCCATTACCTTTAGTGTCGATAACGAAAGCACCTCGGTATCCTAGAAGTCCTCGTGTAGGTATTTCAAAAAGCATACGAGTGATACCGTCCTTTGTCTTCATATCTGTCATTGTAGCTTTTCTCTTTCCAAGCTTTTCGATAATAGATCCAGTAAATTCATCTGGTGTATCGATTGTAAGCTCTTCAAAAGGCTCACTCTTTACTCCTTCGATTTCCTTTACGATAACCTGAGGCTGTGATACCTGTAGTTCATAACCTTCTCGTCTCATATTTTCTAGAAGAACTGCAATGTGTAGTTCTCCTCGTCCATAAACTCTATAGAATTCACTTGATGAAAAATCAATCTTAAGTCCAACGTTTATTTCCAATTCTTTTTCTAGTCTCTCTCGGATCTGTCGTCCAGTTACAAATTTTCCTTCTCGTCCAGCAAATGGGGAAGAGTTTACGTAAAAGTTTAGGGAGATAGTTGGCTCATCGATTTTGATAGCTGGTAGAGCTGGTGTTGCTTCACTGTCAGTCAAAGTTTCCCCGATATAGATTTGTGGGAATCCAGCAACTGTTACGATGTCTCCAGCTGTAGCTTCTTGGATTTCTACTCGCTTCTTTCCTTCAAAAGTAAATAGCTTTGTAACTCGTCCAGCGTTTACTGTTCCATCAACCTTTTTTTCAAAAACTGTTTGTCCCATTTTTATAGTTCCATCGTAAACTCGAGCGATAGCAAGTCGTCCTAGGAAGTTATCGTATCCAAGGTTAAATACCTGTGCTGTAAGTGGTGCAGTAGCACTTCTGTCTTTGTTTGCTGCTGGCACGTGTTCAAGGATGACATCAAGAAGTGGTGTAAGGTCTACTCGAGGATCATCAAGCTTTCTCATAGCAACCCCTTGTCTGCCAATAGCGTAAACAGTAGGGAAGTCGAGCTGAGCATCGTTTGCTCCAAGTTCCATGAAAAGTTCTAGAACCATTTCGTGACATTCATTTGGGTTTGCAGCTGGCTTGTCGATTTTGTTTATGATAACGATTGGTTTGATACCAAGTTCAAGAGACTTTTTCAAAACGAAACGAGTCTGAGGCATCGGACCTTCCTGAGCATCAACTACTAGAAGAACTGTATCAATAGATCGAAGTACTCGTTCTACTTCAGAACCGAAGTCGGCGTGTCCTGGAGTATCTACGATGTTAATCTTTGTACCTTTGTACTCAATAGATGTGTTCTTGGCATAAATAGTAATACCTCGCTCTTGTTCTAGAGCGTTTGAGTCCATAGTTCCATCTTCACCGTGACCACACTGAGTCATGATTGCGTCTGTTAAAGTTGTCTTACCGTGGTCCACGTGCGCGATAATCGCAATATTTCGTATATCCATAAAAAGCTAAAATTATTAAAATGAGAACTAATTAAAGCATAAAATTAAAAAGAAGGCAACTTAAAAGCGCCGCTCGAAGGATTCGAGCGGCGCTCAGGATTAGTGGGCCACCACCATTGCTATTCGGAATCCTTCCGGGACTCGCGTCGGCGCTTCTTGGCAATGGCCTGTTGCTTCCGTGCTTCAACCTGCCGTTTCTTTTGGGCATTCATATGGTCAGTCTACCGTATTGCGTTTATGCTGAAATTCCCCAAATTAATGAGACATGAAGATCAGCTGGATATAAATAATACTACTATTTTTAAAACGAGCAAATTTTAAAAGGGGATAACAGTTAATTATTACAAAAGACCAGAACCACTTCTTTTTGTTGACTTAATCATGTTTTTATTGATAATAGTTAATGGAAGGAAAATGAAATGAGCCAAGAAACATTGTTTGAAATAGACTACAGGACCCTTAATTTAAGGGGTCTCACATATCAAATCACTCACCCTGAAAATCCCCCACACATCGATAGGGGACTTGGGGCGATTCGTTACAAGGCAAAAGTGATCAGATTGCGAGTTGATTACAAGGTCGACAAAGATTTTCCTTGGAATTCTGTTGATTCCGGATTTGACTACACTCTAGGTTATCGAAGGTTGATGGATATGATCTTTAAGACCAAGAAAAAACCAGACAATTTTGAATTGGCTGATGCCACGCATCTTGCTGCGGTAAGGGAAAAGTTAATTCTACCCTCATTTAAAAGGGACGGTGTAATTTTCGCAATAGGTAGACCAAGACCGCACAGTAAAGGCCTACTTGTCGGATGCTTGCCCAGCGGTGAAAATCATGCAAGAGACTTTTACCTACCAGAGTGGACATCAGGGGAAGTTGCTATACCAAGTGTCGGTAACTCCAAATCAGCTCTCGAATTTCAAGCAATGCTTAATTCTAAGGGCTTTCCAGCCGGAACTGGATTTCTAGTAGTATCAAGAGTGGCTGAATCATAAATTGATTTGAAGCCAAAATCATAGAACAACCTGAAACATCGGTTGTTTTTATTTTAAATTTTAGTGTAACTTAAAATTTCCATCAGATGTCACATATCATTTTTTTGACTTTGTAAATTACCGCGAAAAGTTCGTGGAGATTTACTTTGTGACAAAAACAAAACCGCTCGGATTTCTTTAGATTGCCCAAATAAGAATTGCAGCTACTTCACCAACCCCTCTACCACCTCTTTCACATCTGCTCCATCTGCTTTTCCTTTTAACTCTTTCATCAAACCACCGATAAAAGCCCCTAACTTTTTTGCATCAGGTTTACCATCTTTCTTAAGCTTTGCTTCCACTATCTTTTTTATATCCGCTTTACTCATAGTCTCAGGTAAGAATTTCTCCAAAATCGCTAGTTCAGCTTTTTCCTTTTTTACCAAATCCTTTCGTCCTCCTTTTTCAAACTGTTCTATAGAATCCTTTCTTTGCTTTACACTTCTTTTGATCAAAGTCATTGCACTTTCATCATCTATAAAAGTATCAGAACTTTTCTTAGCGATAAGTTCATATGAAAATAGGGAAGTCAGACCACGAAGAGTTTCTAGAGTAATAGCGTCATGTGCTCGCATGGCGTCGATAATCTTATTTTTAATTGTTTCGTGTAGAGTTATATTTTTTGTCATATGCTGATATAATAACATACATGGAAATTCTTATCATTATTTTAATCGTTCTGGTGGTTTTGGCTATTTTTATTATGTTTTTAAATTATAGGAAAAATTCAGCACCAGAACTAGCACCCAAAGACGACATCGGTCTCAAACTCATCCTTGAGCAGATAAACGAGCTCAATAGAACCGTGGATGAAAAGATCGGCCGTGGTGCACGTGATATGAGAGAGTCTATGCAAGCTCAACTTTCAGAATCAACCAAAATGATTCGAGATGTAACAGCTGGACTTACCAAGCTTGATGAGACCAACAGACAAGTGGTTTCTTTTGCTGACCAACTTCAGTCTCTGCAGGATATTTTAAAAAATCCCAAACACCGTGGAATCCTTGGTGAATACTATCTGGAAACTCTTTTGAGTAATGTTTTGGCTCCAACTCAATACAAAATGCAATACATGTTTGCAAATGGGGAAATCGTGGACGCTGCCGTTTTTGTAAAAGATAAAATTATCCCTATCGACTCCAAGTTTTCCCTAGAAAATTACAACAAGCTAGTTCAAGAACGTGACCCAGTTGAAAAGGAAAAACTAGAAAAGGCTTTTGTAAATGATCTCAAGTTGCGCATTCAAGAAACTGCCAAGTACGTCCGTCCAGCAGAAGGTACTATGGAATTTGCTTTTATGTTCATTCCTCACGAAGCTATTTATTATGATCTTTTGATAAATAAAATTGGGGCGGTGACAGAAGAGACAGATAACCTCATCCAACGTGCCGCCAACAAGTACAAGGTTATTATAGTATCCCCAACATCGTTCCTAGCATATCTCCAAACCGTTTTACAGGGCCTAAAAGCACTTCAAATAGAGGAAACGGCAAAGGATATTATAAAGCGAGTAGATGACCTAGGAAATCATTTAAAGAAGTTTGAAGAGTATCATAACAAGCTCGGAGCTTCACTTTCTACTGTTGTAAATCATTACAATAATTCAGGAAAGGAGTTGAGGAAGGTAGATAAAGATATTCTAAAAATTACTGGCCAAACACCAGGGCTTGAAGTGGCAGTAGCAGAGCACCCAGAGAGCGAAAATTCATAATATTGGATGTATACAGTATATTATGTGAATTTCGTCTTGCATTATTATATAGATAGTGTAATATAGCTCTACTATGGAATTTTCAGTAATACAAACAGGTGGCAAGCAATATAAGGTTAAAGTAGGCGATGAAATCAAGATCGAGAAGATTCTTGGTGAAGGCGACGCTACTTACAAAGAAGGCGACAAGGTCGTTTTTGATAAAGTATTACTAGTAGACAACGGCTCAGACACAACTATCGGAACTCCTTTTATAGAAAAGGCAAAGGTAAACGCTACTATCACTAAGATAGGACGACTAGCAAAGATAAACGTTATCAAGTACAAGCAAAAGAGTAAGTACTTCAAGAAAAACGGCCACAAGCAACCATATTTCCAGGTAAAGATTGAGAGTTTTAAATAAAAAGTTTGATATAAAGAAAAAACAACTCGAAAGGGTTGTTTTTTCTTTTCAACATAATTTAAATCAACACTTTACATATTTATATTATGTGTTAATGTATTTTTGAGCCTGAACATTAAAAACTCAGGCAGATCGAATCAAAAAAAATAGATTGAAAGGCTCATGATTCCTTCTGCTTGGCAGAAAGGAATAGAATCATGGACCGATGCAGCTACTGTAGGCGCAACCGCGTTGGCTACCAGAAACACATTGTGCACTCGATTGGCTGTCCGCAGGTAATACCTGCAGTTAAATCAGTTTGGTGTGCTGGTTGGGATGATGGACGTAAGGGAAAGCTAGAGCCCGAGTCCAGTGACCCGACTTACATAATGGGTTTTTACCAGGGTGTTTGCGCCTTAGAAGAAGCAGAAAACGGTTTTGATCCTTGTGTGGGTTGAGACAGCAAAAGAAAGGATTCTATGTACGACGAATAAATAGTAATGTAGTCGGAAGTCAGGGCGCCTAGGCGGTGCCCTTTTTCTATTTACATTTTTATTATTTATTTTGAAATGTTTTTTTACGCAAAATTACTCTAACTTAATCAAATAAAATAAGGCTCGTTTTGAAAATGAAATCTTGATAAAAATTTTGTAGCACTTGTTAACACTTTTATGTTTAGGTTGAGGCTATATAAAAATATAATTGTTCTATTAATAACTAATTAAAAATTTATGAATAAAGAAATAATACCTGAAGAAGTCGCAGAGCAAGTTATAAAAAGTAAGATCTATATCATTCGTGGACATAAGGTGATGCTAGATAAAGATCTGGCGGAGTTATATCAGACCCCAACAAAGAGTCTCAACCTAGCTGTCCGTCGTAATTTGGAAAGATTTCCAAATGATTTTATGTTCCAGTTATCCGATGAAGAATATGAATCTTTGAGGTTTCAAATTGAAACCTCAAAGATGGGTAGAGGCGGTAGTAGGTATTTACCTTACGTATTTACAGATTATGGAGTTGCGATGCTTTCCTCTGTATTAAATAGTGATAGGGCAATCCAGATGAATATATTCATCATTAGAGTCTTCATTAAGATTAAAGAATGGATCTTATCAAACAAAGATCTAGA
>CAYSPX010000036.1:0-6187 GCA_964433125.1 uncultured Candidatus Saccharibacteria bacterium
CATGTGAGCAGGCCGTACTTACCAAGAATAAAGATATGCTGGTCACGTCAATCATCGGCGCTGGACCCACTGGTGTCGAATTGGCAGCAGAGTTGCAGGAATACATGCAGCACACTATTTTTACATATTATAATACATCTCATTTTAAAAAGGAGGATATAAAAGTTATCCTAGTTACTGCCACACCAGACATTATTTCTCAATTTCCTCCCAAGATGAGAATTGTCGCTGCAAAGGAATTGAACAAAAGAGGAATCGAAATAAAAGCAAATACTATTGTTGTTAAGGTTGAGCCAAGTCAGTTAAGTTTTAAAGATGGAACGACTATGAAAAGTCATACAATTGTCTGGGTAGCTGGTGTCACGGCTGGAGCTAGTGGTCGATTGGAGGTAACTGAATCTTTACAAACCACATCCAATCCTGAAGTATTTGCACTCGGAGACACAGCTGGTAAGTGTCCTATGCTTGCACAAGTCGCAGTCCAACAGGCCAAGGTTGTTGCATACAATATACACGCTTTGATTGAAAAGAAAAAACTTCGAATATTTATATTTAAACAAAAAGGTTTACTTATTTCTATTGGTCAATGGTACGCTATCGGTAATTTCTTCGGACTAACTTTTAGAGGTAGGATAATGTGGTTGATTTGGCGAACTGTATATCTGCTTAACTTTATTTCTTGGAGAAAGAGATTCGAAATTGCATTTGAATGGACCATGAATCTATTTTCTCCGAGGGATATTGGAAGAGATGGGGTTTAGTAGTTAAAATAAAAAAACAAGCGACTCCGGAGAGCCGCTTGGGTGCAAACGCTAAGCAGTTTGCGTTTGAGATTATTCTGGTAAGACCATACCCACCTGTGTAAAAGCCCAATCAAGGACCTCTATTGTGGCTGATCTCAAAGCCAACAAAGCCTCCCTTCGTGCAACACTCTCGGCTTTTGTCTTTTTAACAAAATCCTTCCAAAATTTTCTCTCGTTAAGCTTGAACTCCGATCTGATTCCATTTGAGTAGTAAGTTCGATTACTAATCACCGTTAGAGGCTGACCATTCTCTAAAACGAGCAGACCAGAGAAAAATAAATTGAATTCATAGACAGAGGATCTGCGCAGTTCCTCAAAAGTTTGCTGCAGGCTTTGATCATCTCTTGCAGCAAGATATCTAATCTCTTTGGATATTTTGGATGGATAGATATTGAATTCAGATTGAATTCTTTCAAACAATGCTATTTCAGCCAACCGTCGGGCCTCGCAGCCCTTGATCTTTAGTGTTTTCATATCGTATAAACGACAACACGGTGCAACCGTGACTTCCTATAGAGGAAGATTTAAATCAAGTGTTACCGCACAACATGCCGGTAATATACTACGCTTGATTTTCCTTTTTATTTATAACACATATAATACATTTATGTCAATTAATAACAGAAAGAGCCCTTGTTAGAGCTCTTTCTGCGTCCTCCTACTTTATCTAATTAATATATCTCCTCCTCCCCTTCCTTTGGCTGCACCTCTGCTATCATTCTCTGCTTTGGACTTCCTGCAAATCCTGAACCTGCTGGGATTAGACGTCCGATGATAACATTTTCCATTAGTCCTACTAGATCATCTTCGCTTCCTCGTACAGCTGAGTTGATAAGTACTCGAGTTGTATGCTGGAATGATGCTGCTGATAGGAAACTCTTTCGTGATAGAGAAACTTCAGTGATTCCCATCACTACTGGCTCTGCCTTTGCTGGAGCTCCTCCAGTCTTCTTTGCTAGAGTGTTTTCTTCATGTAGCTGTAGTTCGTCTGTGATAGTTCCTTCAGCAAGATTTGTATCTCCTGCATTTGTAACTTTTCTTCTTGAGAACATCTGCTTTACGATGATTTCAATATGCTTTCGAGCCACTGTTTCTCCCTGAAGTTCGTAAATCTTACCAACTTCACCGATAACATAGTTCTTAGCCTTCTCTGCACCTCCGAAATCAAATACTTCATCAATATCCGCTGATCCATCTGTGATAAGGTCACCCTTGTTTACAAAATCTCCAACCTTAACAAAAGGTACTCGTTTGATATTGTATAGATATTCGACTTCTGAAGCTTTTCCACCCTTTGCTCGGTCTTCAAGCTCTGGCATGATTTTTATAACCTTTTCTTTTCCAAGATCCTTCACCTCTGTAACTGTACCTGAAACTGTAGCAACTACAGCAGGATTCTTTGGTCGTCTCTTTTCAAAGATTTCTTCAACTCGAGGTAGACCCTGAGTAATATCTCCACCAACTGACGCTGTTCCTCCGGCGTGGAATGTACGCATTGTTAGCTGTGTTCCTGGTTCTCCGATAGCTTGACCTGCAACTGTTCCAACCGCTTCTCCAAGATCTACAAGTTTGTTATTTCCTAGATCTACTCCGTAACATTGTGCACAAACACCCTTTATACTCTTACATGAAAGTGGTGAGCGCACATTTACAGCTGTGATCCCTGCATCTTCAACTTTCGCAGCTTCTAGTTTTGATAGTAGATGATTCTTTTTAAATAGAACAGTACCACTTGCATCCTTTAGATCTTCAGCTAGAACTCGTCCTCGAATATTCTTTGATAGAGGTATGTTGATACCTGAAGCTGTTTGTTTCTTGACTGTAATAAATTCTTTTGTACCACAGTCTTCTTCATTTACCATCACATCCTGAGCTACCACGAATAGTTTTCTAGTCAAATATCCAGCTTTAGCAGTGTTTAGCGCTGTGTCTGTTAGACCCTTTCGAGAACCGTGAGTTGTAATAAAGTACTCAATAGGTGTTAGACCCTCCTTTGAACATGAAAGAATCGGGAACTCAATTGTCTCTCCAGATGTAGAAGCAATAAGACCCTTCATACCTGCCATCTGCGTGATCTGTGAGTATGATCCTCGAGCTCCAGAGTTAACCATGTCATAAACTGATCCCATTCTATCTAGAGAAGCTGGAATGAGTTTTTCAACGTCTCCCTTTGCCTTGTGCCATATTTCAACATTCTTTCGAAGTCTTTCTTCGTCAGTTAGAAGTCCATCTCCAAACTGTGACATAACTTCTTCTGATTTTATCTTTGCACTAGCAATAACTTCTTTTTTACCTTCTGGAATAACAACATCGTCGATTCCCCATGTAGTACCTGAATGTGTAGCATATTTGAATCCGAATGTTTTAATACCATCGAGAATTCCTGGAATCTTTTCAACTCCGTGTGAGATGATAAGTTCATCAATGATAGCTGAAAGTTTCTTTCTATTTACTTCATCATTGATAAAAGGATAATCGAGTGGAAGAGTTGCATTGAACAATATTCTTCCAACTGTTGTTTCAAAAATCTTTCCACCAAATTCCTTGTACTTTACTGTATCAAGTGGAAGAACCTTTATTTTTGATCTGTAAGAAACTGCTCCGAAACTATGTGCTGTAAGTGCTGCTTCTGGACTTTCAAATATTTTTCCTTCACCAGCATCTCCATCAACCATTTTTGTAACCCAGAAACATCCAAGCACGATATCTAGAAGCTTTGCTACGATTGTAGGATCTCCATTTCCAGGCTTTAGAATATTTTTGTTTGAAGCCATGATCTCTTTTGCTTCAAGTTGTGCTTCAACTCCAAGTGGAACGTGAACTGCCATCTGGTCTCCGTCGAAGTCAGCGTTGAAAGCTGTACATACTAGAGGGTGAACTTGGATAGCGTTTCCTTCGATAAGAGTTGGTCGGAAAGCCTGAATACCAAGTCTGTGTAGAGTCGGTGCTCGGTTTAGAAGAACATATTTTCCTTCAATAACTTCTTCGAGGATTTCCCAAACCTCCTTTGAACCTTCATCGATAAGCTTACCAGCTCCTCTGATGTTGAATGCTAGTTCTCTCTTCAATAGTCCTGAGATTACGAAAGGTCGGAAAAGCTCTAGGGCCATGTGCTTTGGAAGTCCACATTGATCAAGAGCTAGTTCTGGTCCTACGACGATTACAGATCGTCCTGAATAGTCTACTCGCTTTCCAAGTAGGTTTTGTCGGAATAGTCCCCTCTTACTCTTTAGGTTATCTGAAAGTGACTTCAATGCACGCTTTTGTGCCTGAATAGCTGCTGCTCCTGTAGCTGCACCGTGTCGGATAGAGTTATCGATAAGTGCATCAACAGCTTCCTGTAGAATTCTTTTTTCATTTCGCAGAATAACGTCCGGAGCGTCGATTTCTTTTAGTTTCAAAAGACGATTGTTTCGGTTTATAACTCTTCGATATAGATCGTTTACATCTGAAGTTGCATATCGTCCTCCATCAAGAGCAACCATAGGTCGTAGTGCTGGTGGAATAACTGGAATTCTTGTTAGGAACATCCATTCAGGTCGAGTCCCTGATTTGATCATTGATTTCAAAAGTGAAAGTCTCTTTGAGATCTTATCCTTCTCTAGTGATCCAGCCTTTGTAACTTCTCCTTCTAGAATTCCTACTAGTTTTACTAGGTCAGTTTTCTTTAGAATATCAAAGATAGCCTCAGCTCCGATACCAGCCTCAAATAGAGAACCGTATTTCATTGAAAACTTGTGGTATTGAACCTCATCCATAACAAATCCTGGATCAAGACTTTCAATCTCCTTTCTAGCTGTAACTACAAGTTCTTTTAGAGCTTCTTTTGTTTTTTCATCCTGCGCTGCTTTTACCTTTGTTTTGTATTCAGAATCAAGCTCCTTTAGGAATGAATCCTTTTCTGCTTGGTGCACCTTTGTAACGATATATCCAGCAAAGTAAACAACTTTTTCTAGATCAGAAGTTGTCATACCTAGTACTAGACCAATACGTGAAGGCATAGATCGTAGGAACCAGATGTGTGATACGGGTGTAGCTAGTTCGATGTGTCCCATTCTCTCTCGTCGTACGATAGAACGTGTAAGTTCAACTCCACATTTTTCACAAACAATTCCCTTGTAACGAATACCTCGGTATTTCCCACAGTAACATTCATAGTCCTTATCTGGACCAAAGATTTTTTCATCAAAAAGACCACTCTTTTCAGATCGCTGAGTTCTGTAGTTGATAGTTTCAGGCTTTGTAATTTCACCAAAAGACCATTCAAGAATTTTCTCAGGAGAAGCGACACCGAGCTTTACGGCATCAAAATCTTGTGGATCACTCATTCTATTGTTTATATTTTTTTCCATATATTTTTATATTATGATTTGATTACTCTGTCTCCTCTGCTGTATGATCTTTTTTAATAAGTTCTACATCAAGTGCAAGTCCTCTTAGTGACTTTAGAAGCACGTTGAATGAAGCAGGAAGGTTTGGAGCTTTCATTCTTTCTCCCTTAACAATTGAGTCGAATGCCTGTGATCGTCCCTGTATGTCGTCTGACTTAATAGTTAGTATTTCTCTCAGTGTATGAGCAGCACCGTGTCCAAGCAAAGCCCAGACTTCCATTTCTCCAAATCTCTGTCCTCCACCCTGAGCCTTTCCTCCAAGTGGCTGTTGTGTGATGAGTGAGTAAGGTCCGATTGATCGCATGTGAATCTTATCTTCCACCATGTGGTGAAGTTTCAAGATGTACATATAACCAACAGCGATAGGCTGGTCAAAGTGTTCTCCTGTTCGTCCATCTCGTAGCTTCATTTTTCCTGAAGCATCAAATCCTGCCTTTACAAGCTCTTCTTTAATTTCAACATCAGTCGCTCCAGCAAAAGGAGGAACGATAGCTTGGTATCCTAGAGTGTGTGCAGCGAGACCAAGGTGAAGTTCTAGAATCTGTCCAAGGTTCATACGTGAAGGCACTCCAAGTGGTGTTAGAATAACGTCAACTGGTGTTCCATCTTCCATGTATGGCATATCTTCCTCTGGTAGGATTCGTGAGATAACTCCCTTGTTTCCGTGTCGTCCAGCAAGCTTGTCTCCAACTGAGATATTTCTAAGCTCAGCAACCTCAATATATATTTTCTTTATAATTCCAGACTCTAGTTTGTCTCCTCTTTCTCTTGAGAAGATCTTTACTGAAATAACTCGTCCCCTCTTACCTCCTTCCATTCGCTTAGATGTATCCTTTACATCTCTTGCCTTTTCACCAAAGATAGATCGTAGAAGTCTCTCTTCTGGAGTCAGTTGAGTCTCACCCTTTGGTGAAATCTTTCCAACTAGAATATCTCCTGGTCGTACTTCTGCTCCTACTCGTACAACTCCGTCTTCTGCTAGGTTCTTTAGTT
>CAYSPX010000037.1:0-6184 GCA_964433125.1 uncultured Candidatus Saccharibacteria bacterium
GTAAATAAAAAAAGGAGCCGGGTGGCTCCTTTTTTTATTCCTCCCACCTATCTCCAAAGGGATTTACTTCATCATCATCAACTGTAGCTATATCATCATCTCCATCTTCATCATCTGATATGGCGTCACCAGCTATGAGTTCAGGATCGATGGTTACTTTGTCTTCATCATCAAGAAGAATCTCTTTCGTTTCATCTTTCGACTCCTCTTTATCCTCATCTTTTTTAATTATTTTTTTTGCTTTTGGCATTTGATCTTGTTGTTCTTAAAAATACTTTTAATAAGATTTCATATTTGTAACAAAACTAAAGAAAATATGCAACTAATTTTACCTGTGGACAACCGCCTGACAAGTGAGAGCTACTGCAATCGCATCGTACTCATCATCCAGCGCATCACCTTTATCTTTCATTTTAATCAAAAGCGGAATCATTTTTATTATTTGTGCCTTGTCACTTCCACCATGACCCGTCACCGCCACTTTTATTTGTGGTGGACTGTATTCATGAATAGGAATGTCGAGCAAACAAGCTTCATAAGATATAACTCCACGAGCCTCGGCTACTCTCATTGCAGTCTTTTGGTTTTTGGTTATAAAAAGAGACTCGAGTGCCATAACATCGGGTTTGTATTCTGCAATTACTTTTTTAACTCTTAGGCCCAAATCTCTAAGTCGCACATAAAAGTCATCTTTTGGATTTGTCTCAAAACACTCTGAGTGAAGGAGTGTTTTGTCTTCTATGATCGCAATACCGATTCTGTCATACCCAGGATCTATTCCTAATATTCTCATAGACCTATTATACTACTCTGCGTTTGTATACACATCCTGCACCTCGTCATTTTCCTCGAGAGATTCAACTAGTGCCTGTAGCTTCTCTATATCTGCATCCTCAAGTGGCATAGTCATGTTTGCAACCATTCCTTCAGGACCCTTTGTAAAAGCCCATGAAGCACTACCTATAGCAGCAAGTTCTGTTCCATTTTTTACAAGAATAGCTTTTATCTCTTGAGCTGCTTTGTTGCGATTGTCTGTAAGAGCGTGGATGAGAATAGCTGTTCCTCCTGGACCATAAGCTTCGTATGTAACACTCTCCATTGCGGCACTATTGTCTGTGGTAGCTTTTTTGATTGCTCTATCAATAGTATCGTTTGGCATGTTTTCCTTTTTTGCTTTTTCGATAGCCAGAGCCAAACCAGGGGACTTGAGGTTTCCGCCCGCCTTTTTTGCTTCTACAGTAATAAAACGCACAAGTTTGCCGAAGACCTTACTCTTCTGACCGTCATTCTTTGCTTTCTGATGTTTAATTTTTGAAAATTTATTATGTCCTGCCATGTGGTTATATTAACCTATTTATACAAAAATTCAATATTGCTTTTTATGTCCAGAGTGATTTAATGGTAGCAAGTACCCACTATTATTAATTATAAAATCTATGAAAAATGAAAGAATTAAAAAATATCGAGATGTTTGAAGGAAGGGAGGTAAGAAAGGAGTGGTATAAAGGGAAGTACTATTTCTCTGTAAGTGATGTGGTCTACATTCTTACAAATTCAGTTGACGTTAGGCAGTATATAAAGAAAATGAGAGAGCGTGATCCCGAGCTTTCTGTCAACTGGGGTACAATTTGTACCCTGGTTGAAATGACTTCAAAAGATGGTAAAAAACGTAAAGAAAATGCAGCTAATTTAGAAGGCATCTTTCGAATCATTCAGTCGATTCCTTCTCCTAAGGCAGAACCTATTAGATTGTGGCTTGCTCGCGTTGGTACTGAAAGGATTGAAGAAATCCAAGACCCAGAACTTGCTATGAATAGAGCAAAGGGAATTTACGAAAGAAAGGGGTACCCAAAAGAATGGATCGATAAAAGGATGCGAGGAATAAATGTTCGCCATTCTCTAACTGATGAGTGGAAAAATAGGGGAGCTAAGGGTAGTAATTTTGCTATTCTCACGGATGAAATTTACAAAGGCACCTTTGACATGACAGCTCAGGAATACAAAAAACTTAAATCGCTCGACAAAGAAAATAATCTACGTGATCATATGAATGATATTGAATTGATCTTAACCATGCTTGGAGAAGCGACAACAACCAAACTAACCCAAGATCGAGACTCTCAACAGTTTGGTGAATTACATACTGATGCAAAAGATGGAGGAGGTGTGGCTGGAAGGACGAGGAAGGATATAGAGAGTCAGAGTAAGAAAAAAGTTATTACAAGTAAAAATAATAAAATTCCAGATTAAATTATCTTATTCCCCCTAATATTCAAATGCCCATAAGCTTTGTCCGTCACGCTTCTTCCGCGCGGGGTTCTCTCGAGAAGTCCGAGCTGAATAAGGTACGGTTCATAAACTTCTTCGATAGTTGCTTGTTCTTCGGAAAGAGCTGCGGCTATGGTGTTGAGTCCTACTGGACCACCGCCAAACTTTTCTATCATTACTCTTAAAATATCCCGATCGGCACCGTTTAATCCCAAATCGTCTACACCAAGCATCTTCAAAGCCTTCTCAACTATCTCTTTTGTAAGTGAACTCTTTTCTATTTGTGCATAATCACGACATCTCTTCAGAAAATAGTTGGCTGTACGAGGAGTAAAGCGACTTCGTGAAGCTATAGCTTTTATAGCATCATCATGAATATCTATATCAAGAATTTTGGCAGAACGCTTTATGATTTCGCCTATTTCTTCTTTTGTATAAAATTCTAATTTAAAAACTCCTCCGGAAAAACGTGAACGAAGCGGAGAAGAGATCATTGCAATACGTGTTGTTGCTGCGATAAGTGTAAAAGAGGGAAGTTCAAGCTGAATAGTGCGAGCGGAAGGACCTTTTCCAATGATAATATCGAGAACGCCACTTTCCATAGCAGGATAAAGCACCTCCTCGATGGCTTTATTCAGTCTGTGTATTTCATCGATAAAAAGAATATCTCCGTGTGAAAGATTGGTTAAAATAGAAGCCAAATCTCCAACCTTTAGTATTGCTGGACCAGAAGTTACTTTCATTTGCGCACCAGTTTCCTTGGCGATGAGATGAGCAAGGGTAGTTTTGCCGAGCCCGGGAGGACCATAAAATAAAATATGCTCAGGAGGATGCTTTCTCTCCGCTGCCGCAGTCAAAAGTATGTGTAAATTGTCCTTGATGGACTGTTGCCCTATGTAGTCTGGCCAACGAGAAGGTCGCAGAGTCTGGTCCAAATACCCAGTGTCTCCAGCCTTGTCATTCGTAGTCTCCTTTGATGATGTCTTGTTTTTACTTGACATAATTATTAATCTATGCTAAGCTATGTGTACAGTCAAATAAACGGTAAGTAAAGCCCTTTTACAGCAGATAATCGGATTCATAATTCTCTAAACAATATACCTTGTTTACTCAAGGCATCTGATGTACTTTTGAGGACATCCTGGTTATACACCTTGTGTGTATTTACTGGTTTTATCCTTGGCAGTACGTTTAACTTTTGGTGATCTCATTGAAAGTATTGTTTAGAGAATTTTGCACCCGAAACTCTCGAAATTTAATTTAAATTTCTCTTAACCTGCATATAATCTTACCCTTTTAAACTCTAACTTTCAATTGACACTGCATTTATTCTGCTTCGTAACTAATTTAGAATTAAAATTTTAATCTCCGATAGTGATAACTCTCTCAAGTTCGTCCACAGAGGTGATTCCTTGAATAACTTTCATTATCCCGTCTTGTTTCAGAGTCAAAATCGCTTGAGGTGCAGCGGCTTTTTCTACTTCATCTGAACTCGGATTCATTTCTATTACTGAAACGACCTCCGGAGACATTTTTATTCCTTCATATATTCCGATTCGTCCCTTGTAACCAGTTTCATTACATTTTTCACAACCATTTGCTGTGTAAATTTTGAATGGTTGAGCAGGTATTTCATTTTTATCATAAATACTTGCAAGAACTTCATCTATTTTTCTTTTTACATCACCATCGTACGGGATTTCTTTTTTACATGAATCACATAGTTTACGAACTAGTCTCTGTGCTAGAACGAGGTTTATCGCAGAACTCATTATTTTGGAATTTACACCTAAGTCTATCAAACGGGGGAATGAGCCTGCTGCACTGTTGGTGTGAAGAGTTGAAAACACCAAGTGACCTGTGAGTGCGGAGTTTACCGCAATCGCAGCTGTTTCGCTATCTCTAATTTCTCCCACCATGATGATGTCAGGGTCTTGTCTTAGGGCAGAGCGTAGTCCATCTAGAAAAGTGTATCCTTTGTCGTTTGTCTGTGTCTGAACAATTCCTGGCAGGTGATATTCTATCGGGTCTTCTATGGTGATAATTTTAACAGAAGGGTTGTGAACCTTTTTTAAAAAAGCATAAAGGGTGGTAGTCTTTCCGGATCCTGTAGGGCCTGTGGTTAAAAGCATGCCGTTTGGTTTATCAATTTCTTTTAAAATAATTGAAAGAAGTTTGAGTGGAATACCGAGATCTTCTAGAGGAACACCGATAGACTTTGGGTTTAGTATTCTTAGTACAACAGATTCATTGTACGCACCTGGTAGAACAGATGTTCGTATTTCTATATCCATATCTTTTACATGTACACTGAAACGTCCGTCTTGCGCATCCTTTTTTATATTTAATTTTAAACCTGAAAGAAGTTTGATTCGAGAAAGCAATAGGCCATATGTATCAGAATCAAAATCCATAACTTTTACCAAAACTCCGTCTAATCTGTATCGTAGGGTAATGTAACTTTCTTCTGGTTCGATATGCACATCAGATGCGCCTGTTGCTAGAGCACCAGCGAGTATGGTTTCTAGTATTCTAGATACTCGATAGCTTTTTTTCATAGACATTATTTCCTCGAGTATCGCAATGATTTCAGGAAGGCTTTTGGCTTTTTCTACAATTGCATTTATTTCATCACCAGCGATCTGGAGTGATCCTGCTTTGCTTTCGTATGCAAAAGATAAGTCCTTGTACAGACCCCATGCTTTCTCAAGACTAAATGTTGAACAGATGTATAGTGTTGGAATATATCCCTTTGTTTTTAAATCATCAAGTATGCTTTTTACTACATCACTCTCAGGATTTCTAGCTGCAACTTTTAGTTTTTTATCTATTATAGAAAAAACTGCGACCTTACTTTCTCTAGAAGTCTTTTCATCTACTAAACGTAGAGCATCAGTGCTAATAGGGGTGACTGATAGATCAATATAACCAATACCATACTTGGCAGAAAGGAACTGCACTATCTCTTCCTCCTCTCGGCGGAGAAGATCAGCCATTTTACCTTTTTGTTTGTCTTCATCAAAATGGATCATTTTTTTAAATATTATTTCTAATATTATAGCCCACAAGGCTATTTTGGCTTGTATTGACTTCATGTTTATATAGTGGTATAATAGTAGGTGTATGAAGCTCTTCGTTAAATGTTTACTCTGGGCGCTCGTCTCCGCGAGCGCCATCCTCGGCACAGGTTGTGCCAATCTCCCGCGAAGTGAGAACTTCGCTCGGAACACCGCCCCTGGGTCAGCAATGGCTATCGGGCAGTCCACCTTACCGGCAAACCCGGTGAGGAACTCAAGCTCATACTCCCGAAGTGCGGATGGGGGTTGGGAGAAATTCGAGTCTCAAGGGTCCTCGGTGGACGCCTACCGCACGTCCGACTGCTGCGGGCAGTCGCAAACCGTGGTGACTGTGCAAAGTTACAAAAATTCGTTCGAAAGGACGATCACCCCGCCACCCAGGTATTTCAATAACCAGGGGGTTGTGGATGACCCACGCTACGTGGTTCCAAACAGCACAGTCATCTGGCCGGCACCGAAAAGGTAGCCGCAGATGACTGAATCGGCATCAACTTTCTCCTCAGGGGGAAACGCGATGCCGATTTATTTTTTATATGTTATATTTTGAATATGAAAACCGTAATCTCTAAGTCACTTGAAGAAACCCAAAATTTTGCAAAAGATTTTCTTTTGTCGCTGATTCCCAAAACTGATGAAGCGACTATTGTCGGTCTATATGGGAACCTCGGTGCAGGGAAGACTGCGCTTACACAGGCATTTGCTCGAGAGCTTGGAATACAAGGTGATATCACTAGTCCAACTTTTGTTATAGAAAAAATATATGAGACAAAGCACGCGGTATTTAAAAGACTAATTCATATCGATGCATATCGATTGGCAAATGGGAGAGAGTTGCAGGT
>CAYSPX010000038.1:0-6164 GCA_964433125.1 uncultured Candidatus Saccharibacteria bacterium
GGAAAAAGGAATTATGTTACAATATAGTCATGAAACCGCTCATTGCATGGGACGCACCAGAACATATTCATATAGAAAAAAATAATGACTGGTATTGGTCAGTTGGTATTATTACCATTACTGCTGTAGCACTCTGTTTTATTTTCAATAACATAATATTTGGAATACTCTTACTTGTATGTTCTTTTGCACTTGTAGTTCATGGATCAAAGAAACCTCGAACTATACATTGTGAAATCAATGACCGTGGGATAGTTATAGATAACACCTTATTTACTTTTCTTAGTCTTGAATCGTTTTGGATTGATGCTCACATAGAACCATCAAAAATAATTGTAAAATCACACAAAACCTTTATGCCTTTTATTGTCATATATATAGAAGGAGTGGATCCTGAGGATGTGCGAGATATTTTACTAAACTACATAGCAGAAACAGAACACCACGAACCGATTTCACAAAAGCTACTTGAGATGCTAGGATTCTAATGTTTCAATAATTTGCCCTTGTCGTTCAATGGATAGGACACAACTTTGCGGAAGTTGTGATGTAGGTTCGATTCCTACCAAGGGCACACTTGAGAAAGACGCTAGCGTCTTCCGTGTAGGAATCGAAAAGGTTGAGTATATCGCACGGAGCGAAGCGAGTACGATACGAAACCTGTACCGTTCGCGTAGCGAAAGATTCCTACCGTGGGCACACTAGTTTCTATTCCCTCATTTCCTTAAGTAAGCTATAATATTAACCCCATGTTTGAAACCAATGATGCAAATTTACCTGAATCGCCCTCTGAAAAGCGAACTAGACTCAAAAATAATATTGGGGTTGTGCTTTGTACATTTCAAAAAAATGGTACTTACTCTTCACCAGAATCACAAATAGAACTCGCTGGGCAAATCAATGCTCCGGCAATTCAGTTTGATTTTAGAGATAGAACTTTGGAGGAAATTAAAAGCTTTGCCTCTCTACTACTTGATTATCGACACACAAACCCATATTCATCAATTTCTATCCACGGTGACACGCCAGATTTTAGTGATGTAGATTTAACAATTAAAAACTATGAGAGGATTCGAGAGGAGCTACGTTTCTTACAAGACATTGTTGGTGATTCATATACAGTCCATCCCCCACTCATTTCATCACTTGTATTCAAACATTTACCAGAAGAAGTACAAAATGGTTTAATAGAAAATTACGCACATGTTTTTATTGAAGCAATAGAGGAAGCAATTGCTCATAACAATAACTTTTGTATATCTATAGAGAACATGCCGCACGGATCGAGTGAAGGATTGTTTGGACAAAATATAGATGAATTAACTTTATTATTAAAAAAAGTCAGAGAGGATTTACCACGTCACGGTATTAGTGATGACTTTGCCAAAAAATATATTGGTATAACACTCGATATAAACAATGCACTCAATGATGTAGAAACTATAGATTATCGACCCATACTTCGCAGATGGTTCAAGGGACTTGGAGATAATATAAAAGTAATTTATGTAAACGCACCTTCAAGCGTTACCCCTATTTTTATAGACAAATACAATCTCGCTATCGAACTAGCCGCTAGATACTGCCCCAATGCTCACATTATGTTAAAGAGTAAACAAAACGCCGAAACGACACTAAAGATATATAGATCTTCAAAAGATATCACAGATGAGGATATATAAAACAAAACCGGTCATGCCGGTTTTTGTTTTCTACTACCCTAGTTTCTTTGCTGCAGCCATTACTCGAGCCTTATATCTTGAAGCGGTATTCTTTTTGATATAGTTTCTCTTTGCTGCTTTGTCCAATGCTTTGTAAATAGATGGGATAAGAGCTTTTGCCTCCTTTGCCTTCTTTTCTACTATTAATTTTCTAAATTGTTTAAGAGGAGTATCAATAGCCGCCTTTGTTCGGAGGTTAAATACTCTCTTTTTCTCCCCTGCTCTTAGAGCCTTTTTTGCTGATGAAGTAATTGCCATAAATTTGTTTGTACAACAAAAGTAACATATACCTTTAAAAAAGACAAGGTTTCAGCTATGATATAGGTATGATATCAAGACTTACAGGCACAATAGCTCATATAGACCCCAAATACGTGATACTGGACGTCAAAGGGGTGGGATATAAGGTATTTACTACTGTGGACATTATGTTGAAGCTTGGTAAGGAGCAGAGTGAGACTACTTTATGGACATATTTGGCAGTACGTGAGACGGCTCTAGATCTATACGGCTTCTCTTCCCTTTCAGAACTCAACTTCTTTGAACTACTTATCACCATTTCAGGAATTGGTCCCAAGACCGCGCTTGGAATCCTAAACTCTGCATCAGTGGAAACATTGCAGACCGCAGTGCAAACAGATGATATTTCCCATCTCACCAAGATTTCAGGAATTGGAAAAAAGGTTGCAGAAAAGATTGTCATGGAACTAAAAGACAAAGTCGATAAGTTCACACATTCAGAAGAATCCAAGATCGCTATGCGTGCAGCCCACAAAACAGAAAACGATGCTTTGGAAGCACTCAAGTCTCTAGGATATAGTCAGATCGAGGCTCGAGATGCGCTCAAAGAAATACCGAAGGAAATCACAAAGACAAATGAAAAGATAAAGGAAGCGTTGAAGATATTGGGGAAATAAAAATAACATGAAAGACATAACACTTAACAAAATACGCAAACTTATTCCCAAAAGGATTTTCGAATTCTTCCAACCCCCCTACCATTACCTCATGACTCTTTCTTCTGCTATTTTCTATCGTTTTCCTAGTAGAAAAATAAAGATAATAGGAGTAACAGGAACAAAAGGAAAAAGTACAACAACTGAAATAATAAATGCGGTATTAGAAAAGGCTGGATTCAAAACTGCGGTTTCAAACACTATTAGATACAAAGTCGCCGACATTTCAACCCCAAACAAATATAAAATGTCTATGCCAGGTCGTTTCTTTGTTCAAGGACTTATCAAAAAAGCAGTAGATGCTAAGTGTGACTACCTAGTACTTGAGATGACGTCTCAAGGTGTTTTGAACTATCGACACAAGTTCATCGAGCTCGACGCTTTAGTTTTTACCAATCTTTCACCAGAGCATATAGAAGCGCACGGCTCATATGAAAATTATCGAGATTCAAAACTCGAGGTTGCAAAAGCTTTATCTAAATCAAATAAAAGACCAAGGACTATAGTTGTAAATGCCGACGATGTAGAAAGTGAAAAATTCCTATCAGCTGCGAGTAACGTAGAGAACAAAGTTAAGTTTCATATGAGGAATGATATTGAAACTCCCCTGTTAGGCGACTTCAACAAATACAATGTTTCAGCAGCTTTTGAACTTTGTAAGACCTTGGGAGTGGATGAAAAGATAGTACGTGAGACAATTGCAGATTTTAAAGAAGTACCTGGACGAGTGCAGTTTATCGATGTTGGGCAAAATTTCAAAGTAGTCGTGGACTATGCACACACTACTGACTCACTGGAAAAACTCTATAAAGCTTTTCCAAACACTCGCAAAATTTGTGTACTCGGTGGAACTGGTGGTGGACGAGATACTTGGAAAAGAAGTGAAATGGGTAAAATTGCAGACACATACTGTGATGAAATTATTCTTACAAATGAAGATCCTTATGACGAAAGTCCAGAACAGATAGTAAAAGATGTTGCAGAAGGAATAAAAAGTAAAACTCCAAAGATAATAATGGATCGCAGGCTTGCCATATCTGAGGCCCTAAAAAATGCAAAGCTTGGTGATACAGTTCTAATCTCAGGAAAAGGTACTGATCCATATATCATGATAGAAAAAGGAAATAAAATTCCTTGGAGTGATGCAGAAGTTGCGAGAGAGGAATTATCTAAACTCAAATAGATTATTTTATTTGAACTGAATATATACTATTAAGAGTTTTTTTGGTCTCTTTACCGACGGTATCTTTTTCATTTGTTATGCCGTGTTTAATTTGGAAATTATTTAGAGCTGTTGTAGTGCATGGACCAAACCTCCCTGTTCTAGGGCAATCATTTTTACTTTTATTACTTGGTGGATATACACCATCGGTCATAAGTGCGGATTGTAAAGCAAGTATTTCATTCTTATCACCACCATTTACACCAAACTCATTATTCCAAGAATATGGCAACATCAGAGTATCGTAAGCGAGTGAATAGTCATTTCCACTTCCAAAAAAGTCTTGGACTCCCAGATATGTTTGAAAAGCTAGGTCTCTAATATTTGCGGATCTAACCAGTTCATCAGCAAACTGTGGCTCATAAATATATCCATACTCTATAAGCATACTTGGAGCATTGAGAGTATTGGCACTTCCAATAGCGATTAATTCTTGATCTTCGATCACACCAACTTCTTCCTTGGGTAAATTACTTACAGCATTATATTTTGAAAGTCTTTTAAAAACATTTGTCGCAATTACTTTTGTGGTTGTGCTATTTGAATACTGCTTTTCTGGAACGTAAATACTAAAGCCAGTATACTTCCCTGCCACTTTCGTATTTGCTCTTGGATAATCATTGAAATGGATATGGATAGCAATATCTATATTGTTTTCATTATTCCATTTATTTATTCCAAAGAGTCTGACCGCTACATTGGTTGGAGCATTATTATGAGAAACTCCATCACTGAGTTTTTTTACAGCACCACTATTCATCTGTTTCACCATTTCACCTTTACTGTCTTTTATAAAAGCAGAGATACTATCCCAATTATTTTTAAAATATTCATCAAATTCCTTATTCCAATTATTATTATCTCTAGTAACTATCACTTCATAATTTGAATTATTAGCAAAAAAAGTTTTCAAAGCATCGGCAAGCTCAACCACCATTTCTCTCTCTTTCAATTTTCCAAACTCAGTTCCACCAAAATCGGGTTCATGTCCAGGAACTATGAGGATTCTTATTTTTTCCTTTTTATTTGATGAACTTTTTGAAATATTTTTGTACTTATCTTGCAACTGAGTAACTGTTATACCTTCCTGAAAAAAAATTGCACCATAATTAACATAAGCTTTGCCCACATAAGAAAACATATTATCAATAAACTTAGTAGGGGTAGGATACATAGACACAAACCACGGAGTTCCAAAGACAATTAGAGCAAAGAAAGCTATGAGTGTGGATTTATAGTGTTTCATTTTGTAAAAGTATGATATAAGAATTGTATGCCAGAATTGCCAGAAGTACAAACCACAGTTTCAGGACTAAACAGAGCCGTTACTGGCTTGCTCATAAATGACGTATGGACTGAATACAATAGTTCATATTTTCACGGTAGCGATACGATAAAGGATCCTAAGTTTTTTAAATATTTCAAAAAACAAATAACTGGTGCAAAAATAACCAGCGTTACTCGTCGTGCAAAAAATATTTTGATACATCTTTCAAATAATTTTACTATTTTAGTTCATATGAAAATGACTGGTCATGTCATGTATGGGAATTACAACAAAAAAGATCCTTTCAATAAACATATTCGTCTAATATTTTATCTTTCAAATGGAAAAACAATGGAACTTTGTGATACACGCAAATTTGCAAAGGTTACACTCATACCCACCCACACAATGCATGAAACAGTTCATCTAAAAGGTATCGGGCCAGAACCTCTAGAAAAAAAGTTTACATTTGAGGTTTTTAAAAAAGTTATAAGTAAAAAGTCGACAGGTAAAATTAAATTGGTTCTAATGGATCAATCAGTAATAGCGGGAATTGGAAATATTTATGCAGATGAAAGTCTACACCGAGCGAGTATTCATCCGGAGTCTATAGTCAAAAATATTCGAGAGAAAAGTCTGAAGGAATTATATAAAGCAATTATCTCAACGTTAAAGATGGGTATCGACTTTGGTGGTGATTCAATGTCGGACTATAGAAACATCGATGGTGAGCGTGGCAGATTTCAGGAAAAACACATGGCATATAGAAGAACTGGGAAACCGTGTTTATTTAAAGGCTGTGGTGGAAAAATAGAGAGGATGGTTGTGGGTGGTAGGGGGACACATTTTTGTAAAGTTCATCAGGAAAAGTATTAGCTAGAGAATTAGGGTGTTATATTTATTTCACCAAACTATACAAAACAATCCCCGCAGCCACTGAAACATTTAGAGATTCCTTTTGTCCAAGCATGGGAAGTTCCACAATCACATCACAAACA
>CAYSPX010000039.1:0-6019 GCA_964433125.1 uncultured Candidatus Saccharibacteria bacterium
ACTGTGGCTATAGAGATCGGTGTAGCTGCACTTGCAGCCGCAGCAGCAGGAGCATATTTCCTATACGGTTCTACAAAGGGTCCGGCAAGAAGAAAAGCTCTAAAGAGTTGGACTGTAAAGATGAAAGGTGATGTAATGGAAGAGGTAGAGAATCTAAAAGAAATTTCTGAAGATTCGTATTACTCTGCAATTGATAAAGTTTCAAAGAAATATGAAGCACTAAAGAATATTGATACTTCAGAACTTGCTGATACTGTAAAAAGACTAAAAGGTCACTGGAAAGATATAAAGAAAGAGATCAAAGCTTAGTTATTTTTTCTCCCCAATCTTTACTCTAGGAGCTTTAAGAACTTTACCGTTAAGTTCATAACCTTTCTGGACTACTGTTGTAACGATGGTTCCGTTCTTACCATCCTCTATAGCTTCATCGCGCATAGGGTCAAATTCATTTCCAACAGGATCTATTTCCTTCAACCCAAATCCCTCAAGTGTAGTCTTGAGTTGATTTGCTATGTATTCCACACCCACTCTCCAGTTTTTGTCCACCTTTTCCCATACTTCCTTGTTACCCATAGCCATATTAAAGCTATCCAGGACCGGTATAAGCTCCGATATGAGGTTTTCATTGGAAAAACGAGCAAAGTCCTTCTGAGCCTCCTGGTCGCGTTTACGAGCGTTTAAAAACTCTGCTTTGTCCTTCTGCCAATTATTCAAATATTCCTGCTTTTCCGCTACTGCTTTCTTGAGCTTTTCTTTGAGAGTTTTGACAGCATCTACAGCGTTCTCCTCAGCTACAACTGAGTCATCTAGGTTCTCGTCTGTTGAAATTGTTACATCATTTTCATCATTCATATAAAACTAGTATATAGAAAATTATTTAAAAAAGAAAGACCCTCCGGAGAGGGCTTTTGTGGGGTGTTATCATGGCAGCTAGCTAGTTTTCTTTTTACTGAGTTCCTTAAACTTGTTAGTGAATCTACTCAATTCCATCTCAAGTTGATGGATTTCACGTTCGAGAGTATTCGCGTGACGATCGACCTCAGATTTATCTTGAGTCCTAGAAGCGATGGCCACTATCGGAACCCTTTGTAACTTAAAGTTCTCAATATATTTATTCTGAGCCTCTGAGGCCCTCTCGAAGAAGTATTCCTTACGTGGCTTTTGAAGATATATACCAGTTTTTTCTGCTAAGTCGAATAATTCCTCACATTTGTATATACTTCGAGCATCTCCCGACGTAGACGAGTACGCTACTTCGATTTCATGCATGAGTATGTAACAACGCTTTTTGATCTTGTAGCGTTTGATTGTGTGGTACAAAGCAAGTGCCACGATGACTAAAACGAAAAAGCAAAATAGTGCAAACAAAGTAGTTTTCATATCCTCACAATTTTTATCACATAACTATGATAAAGAAAAGACCCTCCGGAGAGGGTTTTCGTTGAGTTCACCTAAATGGATACTTTATCTCACTTATAAGTGAAATTCTTTTTTGAAGTTTCGGGCTTCTTCCTCAAGTTGATTAACCTCGGACCTAAGGAATTTTTCGAGTTCAACCAAACCCTCACTCAATTCCGAATCATTATTTTGCTCTTTGAATTCGGTGAGAACATTTGGCCATGTTTTTTTCAGGCTTAGAATATGCAGTCTGTGTCCAAGAAGGGCCATATTCTGCAAATCCTTAGTCCCGGACAATTTGTTGATGTCGATAGCTCGTATACTGGCGAGCCTGTATAGTTCCCTACAATCCTCTAGGCTCTCGTTGCTTCCAGTCACTGAGGTGCAGGCAATACAGATCTTACGAATCAGCCTACGACAACGTATATTGGCGATAAAGTACCTTGCGGCACCAACGATGCCCCAAATAAGAAACAATACCAGAAGGGCGATGAGTGCTGCCATGTAGATTGGGTAATTCATGTCTGATAAACTTATAACACACTTTTTTAAAAAAGAAAAGACCCTCGTGATGAAGGTCTTTTCTTTGGATTATCTCTTACTCCACTGTGGACTCTTTCGAGCTTTCTTGAGACCGAACTTACGTCTCTCCTTTGCTCTTGGATCTCGCTTAAGCATTCCTGCTTTCTTTAGCTTACCTCTTAGTTCCTTATCATATTCGATAAGTGCTCGAGCAATACCTAGTCTCATAGCATCTGCTTGTCCTGCAATACCTCCTCCCTTTGCAACTACGGTTATTTTAAACTTTGTTTCTGTTAGAGCTGATTCTTTTAGAGATTCCTGAGACATCAACTGAAGTTCCTTTGTAGGAAAATACTCCTCAACAGTCTTACCGTTTATATCGTAAGAAGTCTTTGTTGCTGGTGTCATTCTTACACGAGCAGAAGCAGTCTTTCGACGTCCTATTGCTTCTATGTATCTGTCTGCTGATTTTGTTTTTTCCATATTATTCTGTAATTGTTAAATTTTTCATTATTTCCTTTCGAAGTGAATTTGAAGGAAGCATTCTATAAACTGCTCTCTCAAAAACTTCACTTGTACCCTTGCGAGCGATAAGGTGTTCTAGAGTCTCTGTAAAAAGTCCACCTCTAAAACCTGTAAAAGTTACATAGTCCTTCTGCTTTAGTTTTTTTATATCAAAACTAGCTTTACTTGTGTTGATGATTGAAACCTTTACCCCTGAAACCTTGTTTCGTGAGTATCCAACTGTCATTTTACCATTTAGAAGACTAGCAGCTTCACTAGCTACTCGTCCCAACTTCTTTCCCTGTGCATCTATAGTGTGATTCATATAATTATTATTAATTTACAAATTCAATCATAGCCATAGGTGCTGCGTCAAGCACTCGAGGTGATAGTTTGATAATTCTTGTGTATCCTCCCTTTCGGTCAGCATACTTCTTTGCGATAGTATCAAAAAGGACCTTCGTCTCTTTTTCACTATCAAGCTTTGAAATAACAACACGTCGTGAAGCTAGAGTTCCTGACTTTGCTTTTGTAACTAGCTTTTCAACGTATGGTCGTAATTCCTTTGCTTTTGCAAGTGTAGTCTTGATTCTATTTTCGTTTATGAGATTTCGCGCAAGAGAACGCATCAAAGCGTTTCTTTGATCTTTCTCTCGTCCGAATTTTCTTGTTACTGAATGGTGTCTCATAAATTTATTTTATTAATTGAATTACTTTAATGTTATGTTGTACTGTGAAAGCACTTTCTTGATCTCCTGGATACCCTTACTTCCTAGGCCTTCAATATCTAGGATATCAATTTCCTTCTTTCTTGCAAGTCCTCCGATTGTTCGGATGTTTGCACTTGTAAGAGCCTTTGTAGTTCTTGGAGAAAGACCGATAGCGTCTATGCGTGTCTTTAGGAATTCCACATCCATCTCTGGCTTAGATTCTCCGTCAGCATCATCAGTAGAATCACTCTGTGTACTTGAAACAACTACATCTTCCTCCTTAAAACCAATGATTGATTTTAATTGCATAATCATAAGAGCAATAGAATTCTCAAGAGCTTCTGATGGAGTTAGAGTACCATCTGTTTCAATAGAAAGGCGTAGTCTGTTGAAGTTTGTTCTGTCTCCAACTCGCATATTCTCTACTTCGTAGTTTGCTTTGATGATAGGAGTAAAAGTAGCATCAAGAGAAATAGTACCAATATCAACTCGGTCCTTTGTAAGAATATCCTTTGAAACATAACCAAGACCCTTTTCTACTGTGATTTCAATATCAAGATCAGAAGACTTATCAGTCAATGTTGCAATGTGCAGATCAGGATTTAGTATTTCAACTTGTCCTGGTACTTCTATATCCTTTGCTGTAATTGTCTTTACTCCCTTTGCCTTTAGAGTGATTGTTTGTGGTTCGTCAGTGATGAGCTTTATTCTAAGCTTCTTTAGGTTCAAAAGGATAGTAATAACATCCTCCTTAACACCATCAAGAGCAGAAAACTCATGTTCAACACCCTTAATTTTAACCTTAGTAACTGCAGCTCCAGGAAGAGATGAAAGAATAATTCTTCTTAGAGAGTTGCCTAGAGTGTGCCCGTATCCTGGGTATAGACCGTCAATTTCATAAATACCACTAAAACCCTCCTCTCGGATTATCTTTGGCTTTGATGGAACAATTATTGAATGATTTGACATATTTTTATATTAAAATTTAATTTACTACATTCGACTATTAATACTAACGACTATAAAATTCCAAAACTGCTCCAACATTAAACATCAATTCCGTAGGTGCGACATGCGGTATACCCACTATCTCGATCTCCTTCTTTTCGAAGTTCAGTTTCATCCATGATGGAATTTTTACAGTCTTTAGTTTTTCATCAATAGTAGCGAAGAGTACCTTTTTCTTACTTCCTTCTCTGATACCTATAACATCTCCAATCTTAATGTGATAAGAAGGAATAGTAACTATCTTGCCGTTTATAGTTAGGTGACCATGAGAAGTCATCTGTCTTGCTGCTTGTCGAGTACTAGCAAATCCAGATCTTAGAGCTACGTTGTCAAATCTACTCTCAAGTAGACTCACGAGCATCTCTCCAGAATTACCTTTTTTCTCTGTAGCCTTTGTAATATAGTTACCAAACTGCTTACTAGTTATACCATAACTGTATCGAGCCTTTTGCTTTTCTAGTAGACCTAGTCCGTATTCACTTTTAGCACGAGGTTTAGAAGACTTACTTGCAGCCTTCTTTTGTTCTGTACGTGCATTAAATTTCTGTGTTTGTGTTTTTTCAAAAACACCAACTCCTAATCTTCTTGCAATTTTGTATCTTGGTCCAATTTTCATATATTTAAATTATTATACTCGTCTAGGCTTCTTAGGCTTAGGTCCGTTGTGTGGAACAGGAGTCTCATCTTTGATAGAAGAAATAGTAACTCCTCTTGAAATAAAACCACGGATTGCTGATTCTCGACCAGATCCAACACCTTTAACTACTACCTTTATATCCTTTAGTCCTAGAGCTTCAGCCTTCAGTGCTAGAGTCTCACCAACTTTAGCAGCTGCAAAAGGAGTACCCTTTTTTGCACCCTTAAATCCAAGAGTACCGCATGATGACCACATAACAGCATTGCCATCGTTATCTGCTAGAAGCACCTTTGTGTTGTTATAAGTAGATTGCACATAAAGAACACCAGCATCCAATCGCTTCTTTGATGAAGTACTTGGCTGTTTTGTAACCTTTTCCTTGGTTTCAGTCTTTGATTCAGTTTTTACAATCTTTTTCTTTTCCATATTATTCATTAATTATTTCTTTTCTTCTTTCTTTCGTCCTGAACCCATGGTCTTTCTCATGTTACCTCTAATTGTTCTAGAATTTGTCTTTGTTCTCTGACCTCTAGCCGGAAGTCTCTTTATATGTCTTGAGCCTCTGTATGTTTTGATATCCTTGTGTCTCTTGATGTTTGATGCAACTTCTCGCTTAAGATCTCCTTCGATTTTAAATGATTCAATGATCTTTCTAATATCATTCTCCTGTTCAACAGTTAAATCCTTTGACTTCATCTCTGGATCTATCTTTGCATCTTTTAATATCTTTAGAGCACGTGATCTACCAACTCCATATAGTACTGTTAGGCCTATATCAAGTCTCTTTGTGTCTGGGATTGTAATACCAAGTATTCTCATAGTAGTAGTATATTTTATAAATTAACCTTGTCTTTGCTTATGTCGAGGATTCGCCTTACATATAACGTAAACATAGCCCTTTCGACGGACTGTCTTGCATTTCGGACAAATTTTCTTTACTGATGCCTTGACCTTCATTTTTATTAAAAATCTAGTTAAATATTCTATTAAAATCTCTTTGTTATACGTGCCCTACCTCCATATGAATCTAGTGCTAGCTCAACTTTGTCACCAATAAGTACTCTTATTCGATGCATTCTCATTTTTCCTGCTAAGTACGCTAGCACAATGTCCTCCTTACCATCAATTTTTACTCTAAACAATGTGTCCGGTAAAGCTTCGACGACGACACCGAATGCCGTGGCTGAATCTTTTTGTTTTGATGTATTGTTGATGTTGGAATCCATTAATTTTCGCGTTT
>CAYSPX010000040.1:0-5821 GCA_964433125.1 uncultured Candidatus Saccharibacteria bacterium
AGATTAGCTACCTAACTAGTCTAGAATAATGAAGTATTTCCTTAGACCGCAAGTTTTTGGAGATGGCTGCAAGCCCATATTCTTAAATAGGTATTGAAAAATATTTGAAACATGAAGACCGTTATCGAAAAGGCTCGTGAGTTGCTGAAGGTTCTCCCTGCTGGAATGGTGAAAGGATGGGAGAAGAACAACCTGGAGAATAGTGGTACCATTCATCGTGTAATTGGCGATGCGGGAGGCAAATTGTATAGATTTTTTACACCAAGAATTATCCCATTTCTTCTTTTACTTATTTTTCAATTAACTGCACCAGGCCACACATTTCCTGTTAGTGCTAGTTCTGAAATCCAAGTACTCTACTGCATACTGTTGGGGATAAGTATGATTTATTACACTTCCTCACCAATAAAAAACAAAACTCAGGTACATAATGAGGAGATTCTAGAGAAGTTTATTTCGGATGTGGAAAGCATCCAGAATCCGGTTACTGATGCAGACCTTCTGAAGCCTAAAACGGTGAACGGACGGTTGATTGCTTTGGCGGGTTATGTGATTGCTGATGAGGAGCGATTGCAAAAAGATAGGTTTAACCCAGATAAGTCAAGAACTGATGTTGAACTTTGCTCGAGTGCAATCTTCGCTTCAAGGCGGGAATTCGAACAACTCTATTGCGCCACCTCCAAGTTCGGAGATTACTATGAGGAGGATGTGACAAAGATATATGACTCCGCGAGAAGTTGTCGCATGAGTCGGTGATTCGAAACAATCAAACTACCCCCGCATCCGTGCGGGGCTGTTTTTTATTTAAATTTTTTATAAATTAATCCTTCAGCTTCGGTGTACCTGTATAATCTACTTTGTACTCAAGTAGTAGGGAACCGGTAGACTCTGAAGCGGCTGAAGATACCAACTTCAGTGAGTAGTGTAAGTTTTCATTGAAAATAGTCATTCCTTTTCCAAAAAATACAGGCTCGATAGTGAGATAAATAGTATCTACAAGTCCTGATTTCATAAACATTGTGTATATGTGTGAACCGCCACAGATAGCGACTTCTTTAAAACCTCGAGCTTCTAATTTTAATAATAAATCCTTTGGATCATCTTGTGTCACTTCGACACCTTCAAAACTAGCTGGAGAATTGGCATTTCTAGAATATACAATGTTTACTCTTTCTTGAAGTGGTTTGCCTATAGTCTTATAAGTACTAGATCCCATGACGATAACGCCAGCACGCTTGGTAATCTCCATAAAGCGCTTTTTATCTACTTTACTAGTCCAATACATAGGAGAATGTTGATCATCCTTTGCAATGAAGCCGTCGGTGGAAACAGCAGCGATGATGAAGACTTTGATCATAACTTACATTTTACCAGCTTTGAGATATACTACAACTATAAATTTAATTAAAAATATGTCACATACATACGAAGTAGAAATAAAAAGTTTGCTTGGCTCAAAAGAGAATGCTGATTCTCTCATTTTTAAATTAAAAAAACAAAACCCCGATTTCAAACTATCTTCAGAAGGGAAGCAATTGAATCATTATTTTAATGTTCCTGAAGATGTAGACCTAAAAACAGCTCTAACTATTTTAATACCAAAAGATAAAAAGGAATCTTTTGATAAAATAATAAAAGATGGTAAAAATCTCTCTATTCGCACTCGACAGTCTACAGACACAACTGGTGAAAAAGTTATTTTTGTAATAAAGGCTTCAGTCGGTGACGATTCAAGTTCAAATGGTGTAAAAAGAATAGAGTTTGAATCACAAGTAAAAATTTCTCTGGATGCTTTAGATAAGGCTCTTTTGAATGCAGGGCTTACATATCAAGCTAAGTGGTCTAGAGAAAGACAAGAGTATATAAGTGGAGATTTACATGTTTGTCTTGATAAAAATGCTGGATACGGATACCTGGCTGAATTTGAAAGGGTTACAGGTGATGAGAAAGAGTTAGAGAAAACTAGAAAAGAACTTGTAGATTTTATGAAGACTGTAGGTGTAGAAGAGCTTGCACAAGACAGGCTCGAAAGAATGTTTGCATACTACAATGCAAATTGGGATAAGTATTATGGAACGGAAGATACTTTTGTATTGGAATAATTTATGAAACAATTTATGAATTTGTCACGTTGTTTTTAATATTTTTAGGATTATACTTGTAGTATGAAAACTAAGAATATTCCCAATACCAGAACAACGGTTAAACACATTATTACTCCCGGTTCAAACATTGAGCATCGTTTTGTTAAGGATTTTGCTCAATTAAAAAAGATGGTAGACATATTTAAAGAAATGGGATACAGAGTAGTTTTAACTCAAGGCGTTTACGATCTCATTCATGGAGGACACGCTAAGTATTTAGAAACAGCAAGATCATACGGAGATGTGCTAATTGTTGGAATTGATTCTGATGAATTAACAAGACAAAGAAAGGGTCCAGATCGACCGATTGTTCCACAAAACGAAAGACTTCAGATGCTTACACACTTGCGTTCAGTTGATATTGTTACTCTTAGAGAGATTAATCATGATATAGGAGATCTCATAAGACTCGTTCAGCCGGATGTACTTGTTGTTTCAAAATCTACAAAAGACTTTGATCTAAAAATGGCAAATGAATATAAAGACGTTTGTGGAAAAATCATATCACTTCCACCGCAGGGAACCGCTACAACTTCTGCCAGAATTCGAAATTTAACTATAGAGGGAGTTGAGAAGATGGCGATTGAGATAAATAGTTTAATTCAGGATTTTTTAAAAAAGATAAGAAGTGCAAAATAATGAAGAACGTTATCATCTCTTTTGTACCAGTAATTCATAGTGGGTATTTGAAATTCTTTTCAAAGAACAAGGGTGATATTTATCTTTTCGATAAAACAATAATTAAATCTTTCGTTCATTTAACTAGAGATTTGCGAGTAATAGATCCAAAGCAAACACAGGTTATGTTAAAAGAGATTTTTCCCAAGAGAAAGATTTCCTTGTTAAATTATAAAAAAATAAAGGAATTAGATAAAGAGGGTGTCAATTTTATAATGCCAGAGGATGAAATATCACACTCTATTGCAGATAACTATATTAAAAATAGTAAAGTTAAATATGTATCCATATTTTTGCGTTGGAATAAGATAATTAGTCTAACTGAATTTAAAATACCAAAACATCGCAAGATTACAAAGGATGAATTTCATAGGAAGTATATTAAAATAGCTGAAACTGAGGCGAGTAAAAGCTCTGATTGGTGGCGTCAGATTGCATCTGTTGTTGTGAAGGATAATAAAATAATTTCAATTGATCACAATCACCACCTACCTACAGATTTTTACCTTTCAACTTTCGGTGATCCAAGAAGTAATTTTGACGCCGGACAACATCAAGAAATATTTACCTCAATACATAGCGAGGCTTCAGCTATTGCCCAAGCTGCACAAAAGGGTATAAGTCTTCAGGATGCAATAATATATGTGACAACATTCCCGTGCCCTAATTGCGCCAGAATTTTATCTAAGGCCGGTATTAAAAAAGTTTTTTATTCCAAGGGATACTCTTTACTTGATGCAGAAAAGATTCTCGAACATTTTGGAGTTGAAGTCTTTCTTGTTCAGTAATTATCCAATTCTCATTATTAGACCCTTCTTAGTATCGTAATCTTCACTATCTGGATTTGATTGAGTAATGTGCATGTGGAGGTGAGATACACTTCCTCCTGTAAAACTCGTGTCACCAAAACGTAGAATTATAGTCCCACCTTTTATATCTAGTTTGTGTGTCTCCTCATTTATTATTTTATGAACCTCTAGCCATGCTTCCGGACTAATTTCTCCCACATGCTCAATATGTTCTTTGTGGATTATTAATCTATGATGTTTGGTCGGTTTGTATGGATACATGTTGTCTGTAACCCACCAAAAACTCTTTTCTTCTATTGGATGTTTGTGATACTTTTTTAAATGATCAGGACAAAAAGGGCATACAGAATCCTTTTTGATCTGCTCTAGTCTTTCGGCGTATTCTCGTGAGGTTCTGGATTCAGAATTTGTAATATTTACGTAACTCATGTTTTATACTGGAGTTGGTATTTTCATTCCAGGATGTGGATTGTAGTCTGTAAGTGTAAAATGTTCTGGTCTGAAATCCAGTACTTCTTTTATGTTTGAATCCAAAGTAACAGTAGGAAAAGCTCGAGGCTCTCTCTTGAGTAATTCTTCAACATATGAATACTGACTTTCGTATATATGAGCGTCTGATATTGTATAAACAAGTTCTTTTGCTTTCCATCCCATAAACTGAGCAACCATTAGTGTAAAAGCTGCATACTGAATAATGTTGAAAGGAACTCCAACAGGAATATCTCCACTTCTTTGAAAGTGATGAACACTTATTTCTTTTGTATCAGGAAAACCAAAGATATGTAGATATCCATGACATGGAGCAACAACTACTTTTCTCTTTAGATCACTGTGTTGGATAGTGTACTGAGGAATCCATGGACTGATAATGTGAGTTCGTAGATACGGTCTCTCTTTGAGCTGCTTTAGAACTTCAGTTATTTGATTGAATGGTTTGCCTTCTGCAGTTGGAAAAGCCGCCCAAGCAGGTCCGTAAGATCCAGGACCAAGATCTCCAGCGGGGAGATCAAAAATTGCACATTTTTCTGGAGTAACCCATCTGTCCCACCACTTACAACCCCATTCTTCAAGCTCTTTTTGTGTTCGAGCTCCATGTAAAAATGCCATATGTTCAGCAAGAGCACCATTCATAAGTTTGGATAAGTCACGCTCTGTCAAAAGAGGAAAGCCATTATTTAAATCAAATCTCATTTGATGTCCTAAAACCATTTTTGATAATTCCCCATGGATAGGTTTAACAGTCGTACCATCTTTCATGATCCTTGCTAATAAATCTCTGTATTGTGTGTCTGGTGTTCGTTCTGTAAAGTTTTTCATATGGTTATTATATAACTTCTTGTTTAAAAAGGAAGCACATGATAGGGTGTTTACTGAACTTCGGTTCCTCACATCAATTGTTGAATAATTAGTTTTTTATGGATAACCATTCCATCTTTCAAGTCCCTGGTATCAGACCAAGGGATTTGGAGTATCTCAAACAAGTTGGTAACTACCGCTACTACAAGCGAAAAGTTCTCACATTACGAAATGGTCGTTGTGAATTCTGTGGCGTGCTTGATTCCTCAGTCAACCGGGTGGTCGTTGAGATGGGTCCTTGGCGAGCATGGACAAATGTAGTTGCTCCACTTGTTGGACAAAAGTATCAGTTCGTTATCGCACCACTCCGGCATTCTGAACATTTTCATCATTTAAACAACGCCGAATCAGTCGGGCTGACAACCATTATCGGCAGATTGAATGATCTGTACGATCTTACCGGTTACGCAATGTTTTTGCGCTCTGGCGACCCAAGTATAAACGCTAGGAGTGTCGCACACACGCACATGAACATTGTGATTGCTGACGGCACTCAAGACGTCAAACCCATTCTCGGCAAGTCTCGGGAAACGGTGGCTGCAGATCTTCGTGTCCTCGTTATTTTTGAGAAGATGCGTCTCATGGAGGAGCAAGGGAATCCCGATCCATTTAATAGCTTGCCTTGTGAAGAGCAAGAGCTTGTTTGCAAGAGGTTGTAATTCGTCACTACGGAGAACATCTTTCAAAGCGCCACCTCCGGGTGGCGCTCTTTCTTTTTTTATTTACATACTGGATTTCAAACAAACCGACTGATAGAATAGACTCATTACCATTTAATGAAACCCCCATGAAAGACAAACAAATCAAAAAGTTGATAGATACTGAAAAGAAAAG
>CAYSPX010000041.1:0-5729 GCA_964433125.1 uncultured Candidatus Saccharibacteria bacterium
TTAAATTAAGCCTTAAAATACAATGAGTGTAGAAAAACAATACCTGACAAAAGAGAAGATGCAAGAATTCAAAAAGGAGCTAGATTTTCTTAAATCAGAAAAAAGAAAGCAGGTTGCAGAGAGTTTGGAGTATGCAAAGAAGTTAGGAGACCTTTCTGAAAATGCAGAGTATCATGATGCTAGACAAGTTCAGGGAGAGGTTGAAGATAGAATAAACCATCTAGAAAATCTTTTGAAAACTGCAGTTCTTTTGGAAGAACAAGACTCAGCTGAAGGTAAAGTTTCTATAGGTTCAAGTGTAAAGATACAAAAGGAAGGTGAAAAAACAGCAAGAGATTACAAGATTGTCGGTTCAGAAGAGGCTGATATGGCACAAGGAAAAGTTTCAAACCTATCACCACTTGGTTCAGCATTACTTGGAAAAAAGAAAGGAGATAAAGTTGAAGTCAGTACTCCAAAGGGTAAGGTTTCATACACACTTATTTCTATTTAATTTATAAATAAATGGCATCAATAGACGAAATCAAAGATACGAGAATTGCAAAATTAGAACTATTAAAAAAAGCTGGGATGAATCCATTTCCAAGCAAGGTTCCTCGTACTTTTTGTCTAAAGGATGCTAGAGAGAGTTTTGAACAGTATGTAAAAGAAGATAAAGAGGTAAGTATTGCTGGACGTATAATGGCTATCAGAGGCCAAGGGGCTATACTCTTTGCAGTTCTATATGATGGAAAAGGTAAGTTCCAAGCTGTTTTTAAAAAGGATGAAATTGATGAAAAATTGTTTCAACTTTTCACTGATGCTATAGACATTGGGGATTTTATTTCTGTAACAGGTAAGTTCTTTACAACACAGAGAGGTGAGCAAAGTATCCTTGTTAAAACATGGACAATAGCTACCAAGACGCTCCTACCTTTGCCAGAAAAGTGGCATGGAATAACTAACGATGATGAAAGATATCGAAAGCGATATTTGGATATTTTGATGAATGAAGAACTTCGAGATCTTTTTATAAAGAAATCAAAGTTTTGGGATGTTACTCGAACTTTTTTGAAAGATAAAGGATTTTTGGAAGTGGAAACTCCGACTATCGAGCTTACAACTGGTGGTGCAGAAGCTACACCTTTTAAAACTCATCACAATGACTATGATCTAGATGTTTATATGCGAATTTCTGTTGGTGAATTGTGGCAGAAGAGACTCATGGCTGCGGGTTTCCCAAAGACTTTTGAAATAGGACGTGCTTACCGCAATGAAGGTTCAAGTCCAGATCATTTACAAGAATTTACCAATATGGAATTTTATTGGTCTTTTGCTGATTATGAAGATGGCATGGAACTAGTCGAGGAAATGTATAAGAAAATAGCTAGTGAAGTTTTTGGAACAACAAAGTTCACAACAAGAGGACATAGTTTTGATTTAAATGATGAATGGAAGAGAATTGATTTTGTTTCTGAAATAAAAAGTCAGACAGGAATGGATGTAACTACTGCCACAGAGAGTGATTTAAAGAAAAAGCTTCAGGAATTAAAAGTTAAATATGAAGGAGATAATAAGGAGCGACTTATAGATACACTATGGAAGTTTTGTAGAAAAAATATCTCTGGTCCAGCTTTTGTGATCAACCAACCTGCTCTCGTTTCACCTTTGGCAAAAGAAATTCCAGGAAAGGGTGTTGTTCAGCAATTTCAACCAATACTTGCAGGAAGCGAACTTGGAAAAGGATATTCAGAACTCAATGATCCGATAGATCAAAAGTCTCGTTTTGAACAACAGCAAAAACTTCTTGAGGGAGGTGATACTGAAGCCATGATGTCTGATTCTGAATTTATTGAAATGCTAGAGTACGGTATGCCACCTACATGCGGGTTTGGGTTCGGAGAGAGACTATTTGCTTTTCTAGCTGATAAACCAATACGTGAGTTGCAAATGTTTCCACTAATGAGGCCGAAGAATTAGGGTAAGATGTTATCAACAGATTTAGGAGCAGAATGTAGCTGTATCGTGCTAAAATTAACATACTACCATGATTTTTCGTAACGGAGTTTTGGCTTTATTTTCATTAGCTTTAATTGCTTCGAGCTCTTTCTTATATTTTGCAAACAAGTCTGGAAATCTGTCTCGATACATTGCATCAAATCAGCAAGCTTCACTATACTGTGTTACCTTGGGTTTGTGGTTATCAGATTCTGATTGTGTAAAAAACTTTCAAGAAACTATAGAGGTGCCACCACCCGTTATTAATAAATATGAAGATGTAAATACCAACAATACAGATAAGGTTAGTGTGGTAGAAGTTGTACGCGAAACTCCTATTATAAATAATTATTATATTACAAATAAGGATAGTATAAATAATCAAGTAAGTAGTGTTAGTCCGAGTGTCGTCAATCGTGATTTTCTTACAAAACAAGTTGATGCTGTATACAACTCTTTAGGCCGTTCTGTTTCTGATGTAAGTACTTCGATAACAGATCTTACTACTACTGATGTTGAAGAAGAGGATAATTTATATTATACAGATAGTAGGGTCTCAACATATCTTTCTGGTTCCACTACTCTTACCTCTTCATTGAATTATTGGACAAAATCAGGTAGTCAGCTTTCTTATGCAAATGGAAATGTGGTCATAGATGGAACAATCACAGCAACCACAACAGAACTTATTACAAATGGAAGTTTTACTGGAAGTGCTACTGGTTGGACTCTTGGTGATAATGCAAGTTATGGAACAAATAATGCAATAAGTGCATATGTCGGTGGAGATTCTTCTATTAGAACAACCTTCAATTCTGTTTCGGGTAAGACATATAAACTTACTTTTACGATTTCTGGGTCAAATATTCCTGTAGACGTTTTATTTAATAATAATTCTTATGGAAATACTACCGGGAAATTTAGAAATGGGACACATAGTTTGGTTTTGTTGACCGATTTTACAGGATTAGAAACTGTTATTTTTCAAGATAGTTCAAGTGTAGTGGGTTCAACATGGACTCTAGATAATGTTTCTATAAAAGAGGTTAATACTGCTGTAAGGCCACTATCAGTTCTAGGTTTTGATGGCGAGTCGCTCATGTCGTTTGGAGATAATGTTTCTGGAAATATAAATTTCGGTATCTCATCTTTTAATACAAATGCTACTGGAATTGAAAACAATGCCTTCGGAGCTTTTACTTTGAGAAATAATACCACAGGCTCATATAACACCGCTAACGGATATTCTGCGCTATTTTCAAATACCACAGGAAATTCGAATACAGCTACTGGTTATGATGCTCTATCTCAGAACACAACTGGTTCAAATAACGTAGCTTATGGAATGCAAGCAATGGAATATAACCAAACAGGAAGTGCTAATTCATCATTTGGAAGTAATTCAATGTCCGATAACACCACGGGTCAAGCTAATACAGCGATTGGGTATGGAGCGTTGGAAAGTAATCTCACAGGTTCCTTTAACACAGCCCTAGGAGTGAGTGCATCTGCCTATAACATGTCTGCAACGTCAACTACTGCAGTTGGCTATAGAGCTGGATCTGGTGATGATTATTTTAGTAATCAAGGTGGTGTCTATCTCGGATATCAGTCTGGATACTCACTAGGAAATAATTCAGACTACAATACATTTCTTGGATATCAGTCTGGTTATAACGTAACAACTGGTAAAAATAATATACTTCTAAGTACTGCCACATCTTCTACTGCGATTGCAAATTTAACAACAGGTTCTCAGAACATTTTGATAGGTGCAAACGTATCACTACCATCAGCAACAGCAAGTGGTCAGCTAAATATCGGAAATATAATTTATGGAACAGGAAATACAGGAACAGGCTCAACTTTGTCTACGGGGAAAATTGGAATTGGTACTACAAGCCCCGCATCCAAACTCTCCATCACCCAATCTGCCAACACTTCTGCTGGTGGTATATGGCTAGCAGGTACAGACGGAGACTATAGATCTATATACATGTCAGATACCTCAGGAACACTATCATTTGCAGGAGGAGACACAGCTGGTGCATCAAACATAGCTACACTTAACTCAGCAGGAGCATGGACTAACGCTTCAGATAGATCATACAAGGAAGAAATAGTTAACCTAGATACTAAATACAATCTTGAAACACTCATGAAGATAGAACCACGCTACTACACCATGAAGGGTAGTGGTAAACCTCAGATAGGATTCATAGCTCAAGAACTCAAACTCATCCTTCCTGAAGTTGTAGAAGGTGAAGAAGGAAGTATGGGTATATCATATGGAAACATGGTGGCTCTACTTGTTACTGCGGTGAAGGAAATTAATGTGAAGGTGGGGAAGATAGTTTCTGAAATAAAAGTTTTGGTTCTAGATAGTATTACAGCAAAGGTTGCGATTTTTGATAGATCAGAGATGGAAGTAGCTAGTGTTTCTAAGGGACTTGAAATGAAAGATCAAGTGAGTGGAGAAACTTACTGTATCATGATAAAAAATGGAGATTGGGATAAGACCAGAGGTAAGTGTAGTGAAGTAGTTAATACAACTCAAGAATCAAATACAAATACAAATACAAATAATTCAAATAGTGCAAATAATGATAATTCAAATAATTCAACTCCAACCACTTCAACAACAACGCCTCCAACACAAGAATCAGATAATTCTGGTTCAAGCAGTTCAGAACCAACAGAGACAACTCCAGAACCTTCAGTTTCTCCAGAGCCTACAACGACACCCACAACCACACCAGATCCTACACCTACACCATCAACTGTAGTAGAAACACCTGTCACAATAGAACCCCCACAAGAGCCTAGTCAGACAGAAGTTCCAAAATCTGAACCAGCGCCAGAACCTGAGCCAGAGCCTGCACCAATACCACAAGAAGAAACTACACAGTCTGCAGTAACTGAATAGTAAAGTCCTTTCTCTTTTTAAAAACTTGTGATGTGGTGGTGAATTTTATCAAAATTTTATCAAAACTTTATACGGATTTTATCTCGGTTTGTTAGAGTTGGGTGATGGAGGAGAAGTATTTTAAAAATTTTGAAAAATGGAATAAGATAAAACAAAAAATTGATACAAAAGATCGTAAACTCTTTTACTATGAAAAAGAAGTCTGGTGGGTAGCAATGGGTGTAAATGTGGGGTCAGAACAAGATGGAAAGGGAGAAATGTTTGTTAGGCCTGTTCTGGTATATAAGAAAACTAGAGGAGGACTATTCATTGGTATCCCTTTAACCAGTACTCTTAAAGATGATTCCATCCATGTAGCTTTTTATTTTGAATATGATTTACATACTGCTCTCATTTTTCAATTAAAATCATATGATTCAAAAAGATTAACTCAAAAGATGGGATCTGTTTCAGATTATATTTTTAATAAAATAAAAAAGACAACTATCTTATTTGTAAGTTAGTTGCTTCTTTGTAAGAGGGTCGTAACCCCCGAGGCTAATCGTTGCCGAGTGCTTATATATTAACAAGCCATTTTTTATTGTCAACAGAAAGTACGCACCCACAGCTCCTGGTGAGTACACAAGGGTTGCCGTCATACGACGACAGCTCCGCTTTGCGGGTTGTCCCCATATTTGTGGGGATTTTTGTTTGCATAGTTAAGTAGAGTGGGATAAAATGGTATACAAGTGGGATGAAGTAGGAAATTTAGGAAAAGAAGTTTCAAATAAATTTCCAAATTTATTTCACAAAATAATATGCTGATCGGAGAACACCTGCACACGAT
>CAYSPX010000042.1:0-5720 GCA_964433125.1 uncultured Candidatus Saccharibacteria bacterium
CTATTGAACGATGCCCTATCGATTTTCTAGAGCTTGAGCTTCTTAAACTTGAAAAAATGGGGTTTAAATATGAAATAAAAAGAAAATATAAAGGTGAAAACGGGAATGTAAATCTTGTTGATATTAAAACATTTCCAAGTCAGCTAACGGCTCTAGAAGAAAAAATTCATGCCCAACCATATCCAGGAATCAACATGGACAACCTCCCTTTCTTTGCAGTTATCGGGGCAGTTGCAAAAGGTCAGACCTTTATTCATGATTGGACTTTTGAGGAGCGTGCGATTTACTATAAGGAACTCGACAACCTAGGTGCCGAAAGTATTCTTGCGGATCCACATAGATTTTATATAAAAGGTCCGACTCAATGGAAAAAATCAGCAGACATTGTATGCCCTCCAGCACTTCGACCATCTGTAATTATCATGATAGCAATGATGGCTTGTTCAGGAACATCAATACTTCGAAATGTTTACAATATCAATCGTGGTTACGAGGATCTAGCTGAGAGATTGAATTCCATTGGTGCACATATCGAGACTTTTAGGGATTTGTAGGACTTATTTAATTTTTAATTCACCTTTCCTTTTCTTCTCAATCTTCTTTATATCCTCCTCCGGTTTTAGATTTTCTGGGCGAATACCACGACTCAAAAGTGTTTGCCGTGTAGCTTTACTATTTTTAACAACTTCATTTGTAACTTGAGTTAATCCTCTCAAATTTTGCTCTTTTATGTTGTGATCTGTCATAGCCAAAGAAAAATCCTTTGCTTTTAACTCCACGTGTGTGTCGAAGTCTGCAAGAGCTCTGCCATCTGGTATATTTCTTTTCTTTCTCAAATCACTCGTAGTTAATCCACCATACAACGCTTCAATATATCTATTCTTAAAACTTGCAAATTCCACAGGAAGTTTGACTCCTCTTTCATAAATAGTTGATTCTATTTTCTTTTCTGTCTCTCGCAATTTTCCTCTGGTTTCAAGTCTTTTGTCTTCCTTTTCTCTTTCTTCTAAAAGTTCTTGTTTGCGAGTCTGTGATGCAAAATATGTTTGAGATAGAGCAATTTGTGGTTTTCTAGGATCGCCGTTTTGAGCGATGAGATAACAAGCGTAGCGTGTAAGTAAAATATCATCTATTTGACGTTGTCCACCAGAGCCTGTCAAGACTATATTGGCGGCGCCGACAAAATGGTCTTGACTATTATTCCCAGACGTTACACAGGCATCTTTTGCTTTTTCAACTACACCAAAAAATTTTCTCCACTCTGAATACCCTAACACTTCCATAAGTTCCCTCGCTGACCAATACTCAAAATCTTTATCTAGTTTTTTAATTGAATCCAAACTGTTTTGTATTTTTAAAATTATATTATTCATATTTTTATATTATTTATAAGTTAATAAAAGAAGATCCTGTCTTCCCAAAGCGAAATTAGAGTAAAAAATTCACGACAACGTATAAAGTGAATTTTGACAGTATTAGTATACGCTATTTTTAATCTCAAAGGTATCCTGCAAAAACACGTATTTCTGCTATACTTTCCCCATGTATATCATCGAGGTCATACCTATAGCTCGAAGTATTGGTTCTGATACGCTTTCGTACTTCACGACCAAGCCAGTTTCTCTTGGTGATATTGTTGACGTACCAGTTCGCAATAAAACCGTTCACGGAATAGTTATTTCTATTAAAAAAGCCGAGGACATGAAAAGTGAAATCAAAACTGCCGGCTTTGCTTTGAAAAAAATTGAAAAAATAAAGGGAACGAAGTTTTTTACTGATTTTTTTATGGAGATGGTAAAAGACACGGCAGAGTATTATGCAACTTCTACTGGCATGATAATGAACACTCTTGTTCCAAAATATATAATTGAAAATGTTGCGAAATTAAAGATAGAAAAAACAGTTAAAGAAATCGTTACATCCTCATCTGATAAAAAATTTGCAGTACAAGGTGATGATGAAGAGAGATTGAGTACTTGGAAAAGCACTATCCGCCAAGAATTTGCAAAGAAGAAGTCTGTACTTTTTGTAAATCCAACAGTCGAAGACACTGAACATAGTTTTAAAATAATTGAAAAAGGTATTGAAGGCTATGCATTTATTCTCCATGGTTCCCTATCGCCCAAGACGATTATTGAGACTTGGAATAAAATAATAAAGGAGGAACATCCTGTTGTAATAGTTGCGACTGGTGGTTTTCTATCTATTCCCCGCACTGATATAAGTACTCTCATTTTAGAGAATGAAAGTAGTCGATCATACAAGATAATGAGGAGACCGTATCTAGATATTAGAAATGTTTGTGAAATCTTTGCTGAAAAAAGTGGTATGAGGATTTTCTTTGCTGATCAAGTTTTGCGCACAGAAACTTTATACAAAGAAACCCAAGGTGAGATTATCCAGTCTTCCCCATTTAAATCTAGATCACTAAGTACCGCTACGGACACACTTGTTGATATGAAAAAGTATAAAAGTCCAAACTCTAGCTTTAAAATACTTTCTGATGAAGTTGAAAATCTAATTCTAAAAACAAAAAATAATAGTGAAAGTATGATAATTCTTGCAACCAGAAGAGGTGTAGCACCTACGACCGTTTGTGGAGATTGTCAAACAATAGTTACCTGCAATACTTGTAGTTCTCCAGTCGTTCTACACAGAGTAAATGAGGGTGGCAAAGAAAAAAGTTTCTTTATGTGTCACAGATGTGGAGAAAGGCGATCAACTGAGGAATACTGTAAAATCTGTGGAAGTTGGAAGCTTGGTACTGTTGGAATAGGTATTGATCTAGTTATTGAAAAAATAAAAAGCAAATTCCCAGATGTAAACATTTTTAAAATTGACGCCGACACAACAAAGATCACAAAAACAATAAAATCAACGATAGAAAAGTTTAAGTCAAAGCCTGGCAGTATACTTGTAGGTACTGAAATGATGCTTCAATATTTACACGATAAAGTTGAAAATTCTGCAATCATCTCTCTTGATTCACTTTTTGCATTACCTGATTTTCGTATTCAAGAAAAAATACTTCAAATACTCATTCACATTAGAGCTCTGACAACACAGAGCTTCATCGTTCAAACCAGAAAATCTGATGAAAAAGTTTTTGAATTTGGTCTAAAAGGAAATATGAATGATTTTTACAAGACTACAATTGAAGAAAGACGTAAATTTAACTACCCTCCTTTTACAACTCTGATAAAAATAACACTTGAAGGTAAAAAGGACGAAATAGTAAAAGAAATGGAAGAAGCGCAAAATATACTTGATCCGTTTGAAGTAGAAGTATTCCCAGCTTTCACACATACAGTTAGGGGAAATTATGTATTGCACGGACTCATACGACTTCCGCATGACAAATGGCCAAACTCCGACCTAAACAGTAAACTACGACAATTATCACCAGGTATTATAGTAAAAGTTGACCCTGAAACACTACTCTAAAACCTACTAGACAAAACACATAAAAATTCTTATAGTATAAACATGAAAAACCCAGGTGAGAACATAGTCCAGAGTAACCATCCAGTCCTACGCGCAAAGGCAAAAAACGTGCCTTTGAAAGATATTACTTCGAGTAAGATTGCGAATATTCTCTATCAGATGAAAGAGGCAATGTATACACAAAAGGATGGTGTTGCTATAGCCGCTCCGCAGATTGGCGAGTCGCTTAGTATTTTTATTGTTTCAGATAAGATTCTCAAGGAAGCAGATCCAGAATATAAAAGTAATGGCAAAGATCTTATTTTTATCAACCCTGTCATTACCAAACTTTCTAGAGACAAACATGATGTAGAAGAAGGATGTCTATCAGTACGCTGGAAGTATGGAAAGGTTAGAAGATCTATAAAGGCAAGTATAAAAGCATACAATGAAAACGGAGAAGTTATAGAGAGAGGTGCGAGCGGTCTACTGGCGCAGGTATTTCAACATGAGGTTGATCATTTAAATGGTATACTTTTTATCGATACAGCTACAGACGTGCAAGATATTCCACCAGAAGAACTAGAGCAGTCAAAATAGTTTATATAAAATGTCTGAAAATAAAAAAATAAAAATTGGATTCTTTGGTACTCCAGAATATTCTGTAATTACTTTAAATGCACTAAAAAGTGCAGCGGAAGGACTAAACAGTGAAATTTCTTTTGTAGTAACACAACCAGATAAACCGAAAGGTCGCAAAATGCTTTTGACTCCTCCTCCTGTCAAAGTTTGGGCGCAAGAAAATAGTGTAACTGTGTATCAGCCAGAAAAGCTTCGGGATCCAGAATTCATAGAAAATCTCAAGAAGTATGATTGTGATGTTTTTGTTGTTATTGCATACGGCAAAATAATTCCAGATGAAATTTTAAATATTCCAAAACACAAAAGTCTCAATATTCACGGTTCACTTTTACCCAAACTTCGTGGAAGTTGTCCTATCGAAACTGCCATTTTAAATGATGAAAAAATAACAGGCGCGACCATCATTCTCATGGATAAAGAAATGGATCATGGACCAATCGTTTCTATGAAAGAAGTTATAGTGGAACCATGGCCACCTACAGCTCAAGTACTTGGTAAGGCAATAGTAGAAACCGGATCAGAACTACTTATTTCTATTTTGCCAAAGTGGATTGCTCACGAGATAACACCAACAGAACAGAATCATGGACAAGCTAGTTTTACCAAGATGATAAAAAAGGAGGATGGACTTATCGACCTAAATGACGATCCATACAAAAATTATTTGAAAATCCAAGCCTATCATGGTTGGCCTTCAGCTTTTTTCTTTAAAGAAATTAATGGTGTAAAAACTAGAATCAAAATAACACAAGCAATTATGTCTAATGGTAAACTTATTATTGAAAAAGTAATACCCGAAGGTAAAGGAGAGACTATATACTCTGATCTAGACTAGTAACAAAATCTTCACCAATCGCTTGAGCTTTGTTTGTAAGATAATACAGAACAGTCCAAAAACACATAAGGCAAATCAAAGCTATTGATAACCACTGATTGACTCTTTGTTTAAAATTTACGTGCATTTTATATAAATTACTTCCAAATTCCTTTTAGTATATTTTTTACTTTTGCTCCACCACTTCGTAATAGTGAACGTTTCTTTTCTTTTGAAGACTTGATGGTCTCGATAACTTCATCTCTGACCTCATCGATCGCTGCATACAAATCCTCTTTCTCTACACTTGAGAAAATATTTGTTTCCTTTGCGACAATGTGTATTTCGGCTTTAAAGATATCGCCGTGCTTGTGGTGGTTGGTAGTCTTTGCAAGTTCTAGATCACACTGCGCAGTAGTATCATTTTCTAAAAGTTTCTTGATACTTGATAGGTTCTTTTCTACATAATCACTTATCGCCGGTGTAAGGCTAATTGTTGTTGTTTTTATGTTTATTTTCATGTCTCTATTATATCAACATTTAATCTATACTCAAAATCTTACCTGGTGAATGATGACCGGAAATAATCCTGATGGCGGAGTTTGGATATTCATTGTGCATGATTTCAAGCAGTCTTCTGTTGGCATTGTTGTTCTCAGCTTTCTCTTTTACTGAAATATCAAAGTGATCGTTGCTGACCTTTTTAACAACCTCCTTCTTTGCACCGGCTAGTATCTTCACTTTTATGTACATATTTGCTATGATAGCATTGTTCCTTTAAAAAAGAATATATTCCGCGGTAGCTCAGCTGGTAGAGCAAGCGACTGTAAACGTTTCGTCT
>CAYSPX010000043.1:0-5689 GCA_964433125.1 uncultured Candidatus Saccharibacteria bacterium
AGAAAGTTCGGCATTCTCGCGGGCCCAAGTGATAGCTGACTTTGATCCGTCGACATGCACAACCTTTGCTCCCGCTTGAGCACAAGCAAGTGACGCTCCACCTGTATAACCAAAAAGATTTAGAACATCAATTTCTTTTTTATCCCCCTCTACCTTTCCAATGAGATCTCTCATCCAGTCCCAATTCACTTTCTGTTCAGGAAAGATTCCTGTATGTTTGAAAGCTGTTGGCTTTATCCAAAACTTAAGTCCTGCATAATCTATACTCCACTTCTCAAACTTTCCGTTTTTATAAGTCCACTCGGCAGACGCTTCACTTCTAGAAAAACTAGCATCAGCCTTTTTCCATTCCTTTTCATCAAGCCTTTTTCTCCAGAGAGCTTGAGGGTCCGGGCGTGACAAAACCACCTTACCAAATCTCTCTAGTTTCTCTCCATCACCAGAATCAAGCAACTCATAATCCTTTTCCATTTTAATTATTATTCTTAATTAGACCGAGATATATAACATGCGCTGACATAATGAAAATAATTATTGTAATAATATCCGAGAACATACAATATATACAGATTGCGTTTAGTACAAAAAGCATTAATGAAATAAAAGCCAGAGACACCACAAACCCTACTGCAGAAAAAGCACAAGTGGCTTTTAGACAAAAATCTTTTATTTTGGGATTTGTAACATCAAAGTAGACAAACAGTAGAAGGGCTACAATAAAATAATATAGAGAGCCAAGAAGAGAAACCGGCACACCATAGACTTCAGCATATGAACTAGTCAGCACTGTGTCACAACCAGCAATAGAACAAGGTGGTATAACTCCCTGATAATGCTTTACGGTCAGATATGTTGCAATACCAAAACCAATAAGTGCTAAAGCTAAAATAACAATCGGTATAACCTTAGGAATTTGCTGTAGCTGTAAGGGCTTCGTCAATAAGTTTTTTAAATTGTTCATATGTTTGTGCTTGAATCTTTTTACCATTTAAATAAAATGTTGGGGTACTATTTACACCTGCCTTTATACCACTCTTCAAACTTGCATCTATTTTATCTGTAGTTGTTGCTGACTCATAATCAATAGCAAACTTTTCCATATCTAGACCTAGCTTCTTGGCATATCCCGTAAATATAGTCTTAGCTTCTGTAGACTTTTCCCAGTTTGTTTGATTTACAAATAACTCTGAATGCATTTCCCAAAACTTACCTTGCTCTGAAGCTGCTACTGAAGCCTTGGCTGCTGGTATAGCGTTTGGATGTCCAGGCAAAGGAAAATGTCTAGAAACAAATCTTATCTTGTCTGAATAGTCTGTCATAACCTTTTCCACCAGTGGATGATAAGCGGCACATGCAGGACACTGGAAGTCACTATACTCTATCAAAGTCACCTTTGAGTCCATGTTACCCTTTACGTGATCGTTTTGAGTAACAGCATCTACCGGAGCAACACCAGCAGCCTCTCGCTCGGCCTTGTTTGCAGCAGCCACCATACCCCAAGTTATAAGGCCAATAATAACGATAAAACCTCCCCAACTAAGTATTCTTTTTGTATTCATAAGGCTATTATATTATAAAAAATGAGAAAACTCTATGAGTAAATAAATACCCAACATATTCATAACAAAAGCTATGGGCATAAGAACTATCACTTTCATCTTGGACATTCCCAAAAGGGTTATACCAAATTCATCTGGAAGTGGTGAAGCGATTATGATTGCCCCGATTACAGGAGAGAGCCATCTCATAAAACCGAAATGTAGAGATTTTAATAGGTACTTAGTGCTCGATGGTCTAAATACTTTCTTTAAATCATCTGCAAACCTATCTCGAATAAATAAAAACAAAATCAAATCCCCAAACATAGCTCCTAAACCTCCCCAAAAAAATACACCGACCATAGGTGCAGTCTCAGAAATATGAACTAGAGCGATTGAAGCAGGAGCAAGGGTAAAAATTGATGTGAAAAACATTCCAGAAATAAAACTGGCTACAATATAGTAATCCCTAAACACCGACAGAACTGAATCAATAATACCTAATTTGGAAAGTAAAATGGCAATAATAATACCAATAGATATCATTACAACATCTCTAAGTAAAGCAAAAGCATTTTTTCTCTGTCTTTTATCTCTAAAGTTTCTAATGTATTTCTTTAACATTTACTAAATTATATCACATCAAAAAGTGAACGGAATTTTTCAGGGTCAATAGAAATTCCTCCAATCCTTATACTCAAATGCAAATGTGCTGATTCTGCATATCCAGTCATACCGCTCTGCCCTATCACGTCACCCTTTTTAACAATATCTCCAACCTTTACTCCTAATTTTGAAAGGTGCATATACATCGTACTCAAACCAAGTCCATGATCTACAATGACAGTATTTCCATATACAATAAACTTTCCAGCAAAAGTAACGATTCCATCATTCATAGCCAAAACATCAGTGCCCTCCTTTGCCCTATAATCAGTTCCCTTGTGAACAATACTATTACCGACTGTGTCTCTGTTATAACCATAATTATCGGTAACAAATATATTTTTAAGTGGCAAACCAAAAGACTCCGTCCAAAGTTTCTTTTTAGAAGATTTTGAAATATTTGTAACATCACTCAATATCTTATTCTCAATGGATAAATTACTCACGAGAGTCTTGCCAGCTTGTGGAGTATTTCCACCTAGCTTTGCGGGAATACCAAGTGGCTTTACTATTTTTACCCTTTCAGTCAAAACAATATCCTTTTCGAGGAACATTCCATTTGAAAGTTTGGCAGATATTTTATGTTTTAATATTTTTTCCTCGAATGGTACAGCAATGAGTGCATTTATTTTTTTCTTATAAGTAAAACCTGGAACTATTTTATTATCATAATAAATCTCCTTTACAGTTGAACTAGCAGTAATAGTAACCATCACCGGATCGCCTGGATAAATAACACTGGGCTTTATGGATATACTAGATTTCTCACTTGCCACCGGCGTAGCAGTAAAAAATACAAAAAATATAGTAGTGGAAATTATTATTAAAAGTAAGATTATTTTCTTCATTTAAAATTAGACTGTGTTACTAAGTGTACCATTAATATATGAAAGGATATTATTGGTAGTTACTCTGAGAATTTCCGCTTCAGCCTCATTTGAAGAAAAGGCTACATGTGGGGTAACTATAACTTGAGGCATTTTTATTAATTGCCTCCCTTCATGTAATATTTCATTATTATCTTTATTTTCTTTTAGACTTCTCTCTCCGTCTAGCACATCGAGTCCCGCTCCAGCAATGATTCCTTTTTCTATTCCGAGCAATAGTGCTTTATTGTTTATAAGTTCACCTCTTGCAGTGTTTATTATATATGAACCTTTTTTAAATAATTTAATTGAATCCTCATTTATTAGATAGTGAGTGTTTTTATTATACGGAGTATGCAGTGTAACAATGTCTGAAATAGAGAGCAGTTCGTCGAGTGACCTATATTCAAAATCATTATCTTTTGCAAAGTTTATATCTGGAAAAGCGTCAAACGCAACAACTTTCATATCAAATCCTTTTGCAATTTTTATCACATTTTTACCTATCTTCCCTGTGCCGACAACACCCAAAGTCTTTCCACAAAGATCAAACCCTCTCAGATTTGAAAGATTATAATTCAAACCATCCCTCAGTTGTGCATTACCTATCGCAACTTTTCTTGAAACTTCCAAGAGTAGAGCAAAAGTAAACTCAGCGACAGTTCTAGATCCATAAGAAGGAACGTTAGAGGTAGCTATATCTTTTGTTTTAGCATAGCTAGTATCAATATGATCAAAGCCAGTTGAACGTGTGGAAATAAATTTTAGATTTGGAATACTATCTATGACCTGCTTTGATACGACAGAATTAACAAACACAGAAACAATTTCACAATCCTTTGCCAAATGCACTGATTCTTCGTTTAACCTATCATCAAAAAAACTACATTCATGCATAGAAAAATCTTTGCTCAATTTTTCCTTTTCTTCATTTGTTGTTTCAAAAAATGATATTTTCACAATATTTAAATCTATTTATTTATATTAATTTCTCTTACCAAATATTCTAAGTAGACTTAGGAATAGGTTTATGAAATCAAGATACAGTGTCAGAGCTCCGATGATTGTTTCTTTTTTATCTACATCACTTCCCTCATTACCTATGATGTTCATACTTTTAATCTTCTGTGTGTCATAAGCAGTAAGTCCGGTAAAGACCAGTACTCCTATATATGAAATAATTAGAGACGCTTTATCATTCATAATAAAAAGATTAACAACAGACGCAATAAGGATACCGATAAGACCCATGAAGCATAGATTTCCAATGGTTGTAAGGTCAGTTTTTGTAAAATATCCGTATATACTTATCACCCCAAACATTAAAGCTGTTGTCATAAATATACTACCTATTGATCCAAGATCGTATGCAAGAAAAATAACTGAGAAAGTAATACCGCTAACTATTGAATATACGATAAAACTAATCTGAGCAGTAGTAGCACTCATTTTACCTATCCATCTAGAAAGATATATAACTAGAAGTAATTCCACTATCAAAAGGGCGTAAAATACGAAGTTAGTACCATTAAAAATAAAACTAAGTAGTGGCTTATTTGAATAGACAAAAAAAGCAGTAACAGCTGTAAGTCCTAGTCCCAAAGACATCCAACCATACACCCTTTGAATAAAATTGGCATTTTCAACTCTTATTGCTTCTATTGATATGTTATTATTTGTTTCGTTTTGCATAGGGGTATTATACTACACATGCGGGAATTTCCACCTAGCAAATAATGTAAGATTCTTATCCCAATCTGATAAAAATAAGTGCAATAATAGCAAACAAAATGAACGATATCTTTCGGCGTGTAAGTTTTTCTCCAAAAAACTTCCATGCCACAATTGAACTTACTAATATGTAAAAACTATTGATCGTATATACCAGTGAAAACGGTCCGACCGAGAGCGCATTCACCATAGCTACTGTTCCCACAAAAGTTAGAGTTCCGATAAAAGCAGACCACAGTATTAATTTTCCATCGATTCTCTTCGTAATTGATTGATTATTTTTATTTAATAATAGAATAAATAAGGAAGCAAGCGTAGCAAAAAATAATTGCCAAAAGATATAATCACCTATCACACTGGATATTGCACCGGACTTTTGAATAAATTTGATATAAGTTGACAGTAAAATAATACCTACTACTATAGGTATCAAACCGTTACTCAAAGTTATGTGTTTCTTACTGTAATTATAGAAACCAATGAGTAGAAATGTTCCTATAAGGGCAATAATTTGCAGATAAGAGAGGACATCATTAAAAAAGAAGAGGCCGATAGCCACCACTAAAATATGCGAACCTAGACTAGTTATCGGGAAAGATTCATTTGTATCGAGTTTTTTTAAAATTGTCATTGTAAGAATCACATATAGTGCATTACCAATACCCCATAGAAATCCAAAAAGTATTGTGTGGGGATTAAGAGATATGACGTCATTAAAAAAGATAGAACTCAAAATCGTAGCGACAATAAAACCAAGAACTGCGTAAGTAAATTTATTGTAACCCTTTGCTGCAGGAACCTTATACAAAGCCTGCATGCCACCAAAAGCAACTAGAGCAATAATTGAATTAAGAAACCAAGAGTTCATAATATGATTTAATTATACCC
>CAYSPX010000044.1:0-4866 GCA_964433125.1 uncultured Candidatus Saccharibacteria bacterium
GGTATGATATTTTATGTTTTTATTACTGCCATTGCAGTAGTAATTGCTCCTATATCTACCTTTCCACTCATCCCTATAGCTTCTATCGTTTGGGGATATGTAGTTGCAGCTATCCTATCTATCATCGGCTGGACAATAGGTGCGCAAATAGCTTTTATTATCGCACGACGTTTCGGCAAACCACTTGTACAGAAATTTATTTCACTAGAAAAATTAGAAATTTTTGAAAAAAGAATCCCTGATAAAAACCTGTTCTGGAGCATTGTTGTACTTCGCATGACAGTCCCTGTTGACATACTTTCTTATGCACTAGGTCTATTTTCTAAAATTAGTTACTCAAAATACTTTTGGGCGACAATAATCGGGGTTACGCCTTTTGCTTTTATATTTTCTTATATTGTCACTTTTTACAAATAACTATCAAACCATATCGCATGGCAAGTATATCCGCCTTTATTTTTTTGCAAATAATCTTGATGATAGTCTTCTGCTTTATAAAATACACCAAGTGGTTCAAGACTTGTAACTACCGGTCTATCCCAGCGTTTTGATTTATTTACTATTTCTATAAATTTTTCTGCTTCCCTTTTTTCATCTTCATTTCCATAAAAAATAGCAGAACGGTATGAAGTTCCTATGTCATTACCTTGTTGATTGAGTGTTGTAGGGTTGTGTATTTGAAAAAAGAAGTCTAACAACTTTTTATATGAAGTCACTGTAGCATCATATTCTATCTCAACTGCTTCAGCATGTCCCTCATGATTTTCATAGGTCGGATTGGCTATTTTACCGCCTGTATAGCCAACTTCTGTCGATATTACCCCCGGTTGAGACCTGATCAAATCCTCTAAACCCCAAAAGCATCCTCCTGCCAAAACTATTTTTTTATTCATATTACATTATAGTAGCAAACTATAGTATAATTATGTAATCAATTATTAAAAAATATAAATAATAATATTCACATGGTGTACGCACAAATTGTAGACTACATAAAAAAACAATTACAACTCGGTGACACTCAAGAGAAGATTAGAAATGATCTTATTGCAAATGGCTGGACTGAGGCTGATTATTATTCTGCTATTGCAGCTATTTCTACTGGCGCTGATACCTCATCAACATCTCCATCTTCATCACCTATGTCACAACCTACAAACACTCAAATAATAAAAAGTAGAGATGTCCACCCAGTTATTTTATCTATTGTAGTTGTTTTACTACTCGGATCATTCGTTGGAATTTATTTCTATTTAGAAAATAAAAAAGAATATGTGGCAATTGCTGAAGATAACATATTACTTGAGCACGATCATAGCACTCATGACCATAGTGAGATTGATACAAAGTCTGCATCAGTAACTACAACCACCACAAGTACAAACAAATCAGACTTATGGCCTATCTTTGATAAAATGCTCGTCGCACTCAGAGACCAGAATATTTCTGAATACAATAAATACTCATATAGACAAGTTCCACTAGACCAACGTTCTCAATTTAGCCAGATTTCAAGCTTCCTATATTCACAAAGTAAAAATATTTCAAAAGTAAGTTATGTGAACAAGTGGCAAGATGCAAAGCAGGCGATATATAGTACAGAGCCCAAAAAAGTCGATACCGAGAAGTCATATAGTTATGTACAAAGTGTCGTAAAGTTTATTTATACAAACAATACATGGAAAGTGGTAAATGTTAATCCAGAGATTACTTGGTCAATTGCCAAATCTACCAACAAGCTTACAACCGCAGAAGTGGATGCAGAGTTACGTGCAATGTTTCTAGATACAGACAAAGATGGTATAACTGATGTTGAAGAAAAGTGTATTGGAAGTTTTCAAGGTGACTCAAAGTGCATAAAAACAGATCCAAACAAAAGAGATACTGATGGTAATGGTTTATGGGATGGTATAGATGCAAGTATATAGATATCGGTGTATAGTAGTAATGCAATCAAATGAAAACCAAGGAAAACCAAAGACGCTTTCTTATAATAACTATTTTATTAATAGTTATTTTGGTAGTGCTTGGGTTCATTTTAAACATGACTGTATGGCCAAGGTCAAAAGAAGTAGGAATACCTCAAACTAATAATGCAACTACAACAGACGCAATAGCGACTTCAACTGTTGGACTAATAGAAGATGAAGTTAAAATAGTAGAAGAAAAAAAGTTTAAATACTTGGAAGTAATGAGTGGTTGTGGAATACACTCTGAAGGTGTCTGTGTAAACATGCGCTCAGGTCCTAGTATTGAATATCCAGTGGTTCTAGGGCTTCGCACTGGAATTGTACTTAGTATTGGTGAAACCGTTAAAGGTGAAGATGGACTAGAATGGCATAAGATACAATTTGTAAATAAACTACACTACCCAGAAAGAGTGAAGAGTGACTTATACGTTGCTGATTCTGTCGTTAGAACTTTTTATAATGAAGGCAATAAGACAAAAGTGGATACAAGCAATGGACCTATTACAAAAAAGATTATTATAGATCTTTCAGAGCAAATGATATATGCATACGATGGTGATACTTTATTTATGAAGGATTTAGTTTCCACCGGTCTAAAGCTTACCCCTACGAAGGTTGGTACTTACTCAATTTTCAAAAAGACCCCAAGTAGATATATGCAAGGTGCAGACGATGGGCCAGCAGATCAATACTATGACTTACCTGGAGTTCCGTGGAATCTGTATTTTACATATGATGGTGATGTTATACACGGTGCTTATTGGCATAATAACTTTGGTAGGACTTGGTCACATGGTTGTGTAAATATGGAACCACAAAATGCCAAGAAACTTTACGATTGGGCGGTCGTTGGCACACCAGTTATCGTACAAAATTAGACCACAACTTTTCCCTTTACAGAAGTTTTATTGTGATATAATGGTTGGATGATACAAACCCCACCATTAAACAAACCGGTCCCTATTGTAATAGAAACGGATCTACGAATCCCTGAAGTTCCCTTTTATTCTCAATTCAAAGATATCAAATACACCAAGTGGCAAAAGGTTGGCTGTGGTGTGGCTAGTTTGGCTATGATAATAGATTATTATAAACCTGAAGCAATTTCAGTAAACAAAATACTAGAACAAGGTATAGCTTCAAATTCATATTTAAATAGTGCTGGATGGATACACAGTGGACTCATAGCTATTTCAAAGAAGTATGGTTTGGATGGAAAAAGTTATGATTTAACATCAAACACTGAAAAGGTAGCGTACACAAAACTAAAAGAACAACTAAAGGGTGGTCCTGTTATGGTTTCAGTGCATTATAAGTTTGATCCCAAAAATCCCATACCTCACCTGGTTGTGATTGATGCTATTAATGGTGATAAGGTTTATTATAGTGATCCTGCTTCAGATAAAGGAAATAAGGTATTAACACTTGCGAAGTTTAGAGCTAGTTGGAATAAAAAGTTCATAGTAATAAGACCAGCTACTTCAAAGCTAAGCCTTTTATAGCTCTGGCTAGTCTAATCTTTAAATAAGAAATATTGGCACCAAGCTTTCGTTTGGCTTGAGAAAGTAGTATCTCATCATGTTCTTCCAGAAGTTCTTCAAATACTTTATTTATTTTTATCCAATGTGTTTGTGATATTTCCTTTTTAAGGTAATTAATATCAACTTGTCGATCCTCACTTGTAAGCCTTTCCATATGTTCGACTATAGTTTCTTGAGTAAGCCCCCTTTCCTTAGCTATATCACCGAGTGACTTTTTCTTATCTATGAGAATTGCAGTTTCTTCATGTGAAGATAGTTTAACCTCCTTTTTCTTTGGCTTTATATGAGCCAAAAATTCTTCTTGTTCCTTAATGATATGATCTGGGTTTGTCATACTAAATCTTTCCTCTGACAGACGACTGGAGCCCCGCAGCTTTTCATCAAAAAGCAACACTTCCTCATTTACCTCTAGAGCAGTTTTATTTAATCCCAAAATAGTAAGACCGTTGAGACTTCTCACTCGAGAAAGTGCAACATAACCCATACCAGGTTCGAATGCCTTTGATAGATCTACCTCTACAGCATCCAAACTCATACCCTGACTTTTGTGAACAGTGATAGCCCAAGCCAATCTCAGTGGATATTGTATTATTTCAGCCTTCACATTTCCATCTTCTTCAATCTTCCAACTAGCTTTCTCAATAGTTATTAATTTACCATTTGAAAGTCTGATGACAGGATCTTCGTCCTTTTTACAACTAGCAACGACACCTAACGTTCCGTTTACATAACCATCTTCAAAGTTGTTTTTGACACACATAACTCTTGCTCCAACTTTTAATTTCAGGATCGGCATTGCCAGACAGGATTTCTTTAAAGTCTCCAAAATATATGGCTGACCCTTGGTATGCATATGATGGATTGCTTCTTCTTTACTGACTAAACTCTCAAGTTCAGAAAAGTTTATATTATCCACATCACCATTGTGTGTAAAAAGTTTGGTGGGTTCAATTTTTATTGTCTTTTTATTTATTCTTTCATGAAGAAGTTTGTGGGATTTTTCTGAAACTTTACCAGACCGAATTTCATTTAAAATATTTGTGACCGCATTATCACTTTGTCTAAACTGCTCATCGAGATAACAAATAGTAAAACCGGCATCTTTCCAGGATGTAGAGTGATAGATAAAATGTGATTCAGGTTCACCCATTCTACTAACTGGAGGAAGCTGAAAAAAATCCCCACAGAGTATGACTTGCACTCCACCAAATGGATCATTTACTCTTTTCATTTGTCTCAAGACTTGATCTACTAAATCCAGGCGAAAATGATGCAACATTGAAACTTCATCAATAATCAGAACTTTAACTTTTTCAAATCTTTTTGATAGATATGGTTTTTCTGACATTGAGTCA
>CAYSPX010000045.1:0-4672 GCA_964433125.1 uncultured Candidatus Saccharibacteria bacterium
AAGTGTGCCCTCGGTAGGAATCGAACCTACATCAAAACCTTAGAAGAGTCTTGTTCTATCCATTGAACTACGAGGGCGTACAGTAGAATATACCAGAAAAAGCAAAATTTACAAAGAATTACAAAGTCGGATCACTTGGCCCCCGATACCCCGCTTTTACTTGTTCCCTATTTAATTCTTTTGATTTAAATTTATTTATCAATGTATCTAGTTCTTTTTGTTTAAAACCAGCCTCTTTACTTTTACTTTCCTGACTTGAAGAATCAAAATTACCAGTTGATACTTTCCAATATAGATAAATACCACCAAGAATAAGTACAGTAGCAATTGTTACATTTATAAAAAGAATAAATAACCAATCAACATAAGCATTTCGACCAATTTCTTTAAATACATTTGTTGAATGTATGTGTGGAACGTTTAGAAATTTTTCTTTAAATGGTGTAGACATATTAGAAATTATTTAGTGCTCATTGCTTCAATATCCAAACTTAATTCCCAAGAATTACCTTTTTTATCCTCTCCGCCTGATACACCAATTCTAACATTTTTAATAACCGCACCAAACGGAAGATTTTCGAGCATGTTTAGCGAAGTCATAACCCCCGACCAGGTACCTGTTGAAATAACTTTTGCTTTAATCACACCTGGTTCGTTAACTATAGTCGTGAGTTCAGTTTTTGTATTTGAGCTATCTCCAACACTCTCGACAGTTTCTATAAAACTCACTATCTTATCTTCGTGTACCAAGAAAGTCGAAACCTTTGCTCTAGATTCTTTTGTGGATTCATACATTTTAAGAAGCTCCTGATCTTTTTGTTTTTTATCATCTTCACTATTTAACTCTCCATTATCTCGAACATAATCATAAGCAAGTTTAAGTGTTTGTTTGTAAATAAAATAATAGGCATATGAAGTAGCAAAAATACATATGATTGCTAACAATATTAATACGTAATGTCTTTGATTTATTTTCATTGTATTGGTGTAATAGAAATCTTAATTGAATATGAAATATCTCTACTCTTTGCCAAATCAGAAACTGGTAGTTCGACCTTTGTAATAAGAGGGTCCTTAGTAAGTCTATCCTTAAAAGTAACCAGGGATTCGCGAGTATTTGCTTTTCCCTGCATAACAACAATTATAGTAGAAGTTGCAGTCGCACCAGTTGAAGATAGGTCAAAACTATTAATACTTACACCTGCAGGTTTATGATTTATAATATTATAAACGATTGAAGAATAAATAATTGAACTATCTCCTTCTTTAACTTTTTTAATCATGGCACTTGTATCGGTAAGTTCCTTTTTTATAGCAATCAAGCCTCCGTCCTCTCTGTTTTTTTGTAGCTCGGTTAGTCTATTGAGAACCTCTTTTTCACGTGTATATGAATAAACATAAGCAGGCGCAAGTGATATTATCCCCGCCAATACAGAGCATGACATAAAGAAAAATAAAAAAATAACCAAACGGATTCTATATTCCCTTTTTAATATCCTTATTTCTTTTTCTGGTAAAAGTGTGTAGTGAATCATGGTGATGTAAATTATGGCAGCGCAAGTCCGGCTGCAGTTGCATAGTCTAGAGAATCCTCAAAAGAAATCTTGGGTACATAGTGATTTATAGAAAAAGCATTTTGCCAAATATCAGCCACACATACTTCTATACTCGAATCTGGAGATAGATGAGAAACCTGACTTACCAGTATTGCATCTCGACCAGTAATAACAATGGACTTGATGGATTGGTTATTGCTTGAAGATGAAGTTTGACTACTACCATGTTGTGACCAGTATGCACAAACTCTTTCTATTTCCTTTTTTAATAAAGTAATATCGTCATTTATTTCTACGATCTTTTTACCCCTGATCAACATCCCACCCCACGATATGGTAGATGTAAAACAAATAGCACCACTAGATACAATATATAATCCAGTTTTATTATTCATAATATTTACGATGAGCTTTGTATCCTTGGAATCACGATATACGGTCGATCGACCAATAGCTTTTGCTTGAATTTCAAAAGAGACGACTGTAAGACCAGCTGACTGCAGGGCCTTAAGGTAACTATCGACTAAATCTCTAGGTGTGACAGAAACGCTTGCATACAATTTGCCGTTATTTAAACTATCTGGAAGACGATCAAAGAAAAAGATGGCATCGGAAGCAGGAATAGGTACGTTTTCCTCGAGTTTGAATTCTATATTTTGTCTTATCTGATCATCATCAACCCTAGGAACTTCTGTTTTGAAAAGATACATACGCTCCTCTGGAAGCGAAGCTTTGACTGTAGAGATTTTTAACTCTTTCACTAGAGATATAAGTTCTGTAGTAAGTGCCTTTTCGTCTTTTATGTACCCCGCTTCAACTATTCCAGGTCTTAAAGCTCTGGTTCCATAACACTGCAAAATATATCCGTTTCTACCCTCAGAATATTTTATACAACGAATAGCATCATCTGAAATATCTAAGCCAGCATAAGGAATATTTATATATGCAGGAGGTGGAAATAATTTAAAAAAGGTCTTAATAAACATATGATAAATTTACTTATATTTAAAGTATATTATATCATACTGTTTTTCTCTTGTGCTTAACGTATTCGATAATTGCGGGGATAAAGGAAACTACAATGATAGCTAGGATGATGGGCGTGAGATACTTATCAACATTCGGGATGAGATTGCCGAGCATATATCCGCCCCCAAGCATTCCCCAGGTCCACACAAAGCCACCGATTATGTTATAGACAAAGAAAGTACGGTACTCCATACCAGCAACGCCAGCAACTATCGGAACAAATGTTCTTACGATAGGTATGAAACGCGCAAATACAATCGTCTTCTTGCCATGTTTATCATAAAATGCGTGTGCCTTCTCAATATGCTTTTTATGAAAAAATAATGAATCTTCTTTTCTAAAAATACTTGGACCGACTTTTTTTCCAAAATAATATCCGACACTATCACCTAGAACTGCCGCGATGAAACAAAGTATAAGTAACCAAAAAATAGAAATCAAATCCTGAGATGCTAGAAAACCAGCGGTGAAGAGTAGCGAGTCACCAGGTAGAAAAAAACCAAAAAATAATCCTGATTCAGCAAATACAATAGACACAACACCGATAAGTCCAAGTGTTTTTATGATAAAGAGTGGATCGAGATATGAAAGTAGTGACATTTATTTTGCTTTAGTACCTACTGGTATACCTGGCTGAGGTTCCAAAAGTGAAAACACTCCTTCAGCAGTAGAGAGAGCAAAAAGCATCCCGTTACTTTCATATCCTTTTATCATCCTAGGCTCAAGGTTTGTAACAAACATACAAGTCTTACCCACTAGAGTTGCGGGTTCAGGAAAATACATCGATATACCAGAAACTATTTGGCGTGGTGCTGAAATTGAGGACTTATTCCCCGCTTCATCCACCAACTCTTTCATTTCACCAAAATCAACAGACAGTTTCAAAAGCTTATCTGTATCTGGAATCTTTTCAGCTGATAAAATTTTACCAGCTCTTATTTCTACTTTTGCAAAATCGTCGTATGTAATCATATTTTTAAGAGTACTTTTATATTACCCTTTAGCTCTCTCTTTATCAAGAAAACTTTGGAGTATAAGTGCAGCCGCAGAAGCATCGAGCAGGTCAGTCTTTCCTTGAAATCTCTCGGCATTTGTACTTGTCATAAATTCTGGTTCCATAAAAACAATAAATCCTGCTTTTTCCAAATCATTTTTGAAATTAAGACTAGCTTCCAAAATACTATTTGCTTGCCCACTATAGTTTTTTGACTCCCCTATCACTATTTCTTTTATCTCATTTTCTTTAGCCAATTTCAAAACATCCTCAAGAAGAGTCTTGGTATTATTTATAACTACAAGAGGCATAGCAAACTGCCTTCCAGCATCAGAAAGTGCAACACCGACACGCTTTGAACCATAATCAATTCCGAGGATACGCATGGTTACATATTAGTGTATTTTGGAGAAAATGTCTTGTGGTATACTGGATGGATGACTGAGCACTATAAAAGAAAACCTAATACTCACTGCAAAGTTTGCGACAAGGCAATCTATAAAAGACCTTCTCAAATAGAGCTAAATGGAGGAAATGTCTTCTGTAGTAATGTTTGCTTTGGTATTTCATGTAGAAATGAGAAGCCTTGTGTTATATGCGGAAAAATGATTCTGTCTAGCTTGCATCGAAAAACCTGTAGTCGAGTCTGTTCAAATAAAAATAGAGCTGGAATTAAATATGGTATTAGGAGACCGAATGATAAAGTTAGAAGTCAGGAAATTCTTAAGACTCGATTAATTGAAATAAGAGGTATGAAATGTGAGATATGTGGATACAATAAATATGAGATATTGCATATTCATCATAAAGATAGAAATAGAAGTAACAATAATTTTGATAACCTAGAATTAATATGTCCAAACTGTCATTATGAAAAACACTATATAGAAAGAACTGCACTTGAAAACTAACCGGAAATATGAGAGTATCAATGTATTCAACACCTAATAGTGATTGAACAACTGGAAGCGTGGCTCGAGTGGTTGAAGGCACCGCTCTTGAAAAGCGGAACCCGGGCAACTGGGTCGTGAGTTCGAATCTCACCGCTTCCGCAGATGATTCTAAAATTTTTATATTTTGTGTGGGGATATAA
>CAYSPX010000046.1:0-4338 GCA_964433125.1 uncultured Candidatus Saccharibacteria bacterium
AAACCCTTGCCAAAAGACTAGTTTGGTGTTATACTATTAGAGGTAAATCTTCACGCCTTACCTATGTGGGTTCGGAAATGTGGGATTCAGAACTTTGTTTTATTTTAAAATTTAAAATGTCAACAGTCGCAGAGTTGAGGGTAGACGCTCTACAGCTCGGCTCAATAATAGAGAAATATCTTTCAAGGAGAAAGTTTAACCTTGATAGAGTCAAAGACGTCCTACTCTCAAGAGAGGGCTGGACATATGGTCAGTTTCTATCTCGAAGTCGTCAGTATCTAAATTTCATGCTTCTGAACGCATTGGTGTCGGAAAATGAGGTACTGACCCCACCACCAGAAATTGCTAGGTTCTGGGACTGTCACGCAGAAGACCTAGAAGACTATCAGAGGTTCTGCATTGATGTTCTAGGTAAATTCGTTCCCCGGAGCCAGCCTCCCTCACAAGGAGTCAGGGTAGTGTCACTAGAGGAAGCCTCGAGATTCTATTTCGAGGTATTCCGAGAGCATTTCGAAATACCGGAAAAAACCCGCAAGTGGGCAAAAATCCGCTATGCAATGCGTCAAAGCGCATTTTACTGATTCGCTCCCCCCCACACACAACACCGCACGGTATCCGTACCTGCGGTTGTTTTTTATTTAATGCCAAACCTCTCCCACGCTACAAACGTACAAATATTTTTATCTCTTTTATCTGTGAAAATCTGACAAATATTCTTATTATCAATTTTATTTTCCAAAGATGAAGTCCTATCAAAAAGATAATACATTACCCCACCCTCTTTACATGAAGCATGCCAATCTATATTTTTAAACTGTTCACACTTTCTAAGTGCAGTTATAGGATTTGCCATATGATATTTCATAAACATATGACCAGTACCGACTAGACACGTCACTCTGTACTCATTTATTTTTATCATTCCACAGAGACTCTCTAGGTTAAATAGAGGTTCCTCGACTACATGTGCATAAATTCTAGGCAGATAGAAATAGCAACTAGTCTTATATTTATTTAAAGTATTTCTACAAAGGGCCTCATTATCCTGTCCAAATTTACCTATATCAGATGAAGTGCTCATGATATTTTCGGGACGAGCTCCTGTTTCTTCTAGATCAAATTGATGCATCCACACTCCTTCATAACAATTCTTTTGACCAATCTTAGTTAACTTATCACAATACTCAAGCGACTTTGTAATATCCAAATCATTTACAATCATTAACCCATGACCTACTCCGTGGAAACAAGCACTTTTATTATCTGTACATATTGTTGAAAGTTCATTTAAAATATTTTTAGTATCCAAATACCCAAACTTTGCTTCTATGACACCGTGAATATATCCTGAACCGCAAAGTCCATCTTGATATTCCATCGCTTTATCGAAGCCAAATATTTCAAAGGCCTCATGACCGACTTCATGCACCATTCCATGACATTCATTGTGATTGATCGGCTCGTTTTCCAGTATCTTTCTATATAGAGAAAAGGTCTGCTTGGGATCCTCTAGCATTTTTTCTATCAACTCCTTTTTTATTTGCTCTCTACGACTCAACTCTTTTACTGGAGTTTTATTTTTATTTAAAAAGGTAAAAGCAACACTCGCAAAAATTGCTACTAGAAAAACCGCTATTAATATTTTTTTAATTTTTGTACTGCGCATTTCTACCTTTTACTTTTCTAAATTTTACTACTATATACTACTCTATTTCTTCGAAACTTTCTTTGCTGGCTTTGAAACTTTTTTAGCTACTACTTTTTCCTTTGGTTTAGCTATCATTTTATCCTCAATCTTTGTAGGTGCAGGTGTTTGAGTTTTTACAACTGGCACGATAGCGATTGCTTCTGCTTTGTTTATCTTTTCTGCGAGGTTCTGAATAGTATTTGTAAGCTTATCTAGCTTTACATTCATAGAATCAATCTGTTTTCTTATATCATCATTGTTTGATGAAGTATGAGGCTTTGAATTTGAACTGTTAGAATTAAAAGGTGTATTGTTCGACTGAGGTCGACTATCTGATCTTTCATCTCTTCGGTTTGACCTCTCACCACCTAGAGCAGCTCGTCCTGCAAAACAATCTCTACAGTAAACAGGCTTTTCACCAGTTGGTCTGAAAGGAACTTCACATGGCTTTCCACAACCTGAACAAGTTGCTGGGTGCATCACCTTTGGTCTATCATCTCCACCAAAACTTCCTCTATCTCCACCTTTCCATCCACCCTTAAAACCTCCCTTTGAACCACCTCGGAAACCTCCATTTCTGAAGCTTCCTCGTGATCCTCCGTCTCGTCCTCCTCTGTCATTTCCTCTATCTCCGCCTCGTGAAAAATTTTCCATATTTAATATTATTATTGATAAGAATTTCTTGTTTTTGATAGTAACATAACTTTATTAATTTGTACATATTTAATTTTCTAACTATTGACTTTAGTGTTGAAATATGCTATGTTATTTTTTATAAGTCAAGACTCTGCGCTTGCAGAAAATCAAGACTAAATGGGACTTTGAAAAATATGTGAAGGAGTATTGCCATGATAAATAACGAGTTAAAAACAGCATTGGTCAAGACCTTGCGAAAGCGAGAACAGGAAGATCAACCTAACCCTGCGTTCCGTGGACACTTAACTCTCGTCGCCGAAAGCGAGGAAATGGGAGTTGTTGTCTTGCGACAAGATACAAATAACTACGATCACCAGAGGCGAACAGGTAACTACAGTGATTCAAATGCCTGGGAAGACCTGGTGGTAGCGACACGGGAGGGATACCGCTTCCTTGGAAGCGTAAACCTTTACAACACTGGTGGTTACAAGCCGCCATTTCACATCAGTAAGGGTGCGGACGATGCACTGATTATAAGTTGTAGTCGAGGAGTTTTTAGTCTCAAGGATCAGGATATAAAGAATGGATATGATTTTCCATTCGAATTGCCTCCCAGTTCTGAGATGGTGAAAACTTCCTACAACCTCGATGGGACTATTGTAGTCATCGACGACGACCACACTCAGGGCGATCACATTGAAGAGCAGATGAGTGGGTTGTTGGCGAACGGTACACGGGGTGCATGCTCACCAGTGGGGCGTCTGCATCGCTCTATCATTACCGTTGGAGACGCAATCAAATATCTACCAAGTCACAACCTCTTTGAGGATGATTGGAAGCCAGTAAAATTGGTTCTTGTGGACGGTAACTTCCGGGGTGATGGCTCCGGTTTCAATACCGCGGGGCTCATTCCAATACTTCGGCAACAATACCCGAACGCAATTCTATTTGCCAACAGTGGCAAGGGTGAAAACCATACTTGCTATAATGCCGATCTACTCATGGCAGGTTGCGACCTAGCGCTTCACGAAACGGCGTACGGGTACAAGTCGTTTTTAGGTATGATTTTGGCCCGTATAGCCGAGTCAAAACCTGAGATTCGCGTCACAGAGACGTTTACCCTCCACGAAATTCTTAAGATCTAACGTTCCGACGTTTCTTCTGAATTTGCGGGCACTCTACATGGGTGCCTGCTTTTTATTATCACAGAAAACTTCTAATATTCTGTTTAGTTTGTCTATATTTATATTATATAACCCAGGTTTACTCTAGGGGGCAAGTATTTCTCCCTATCGCTGAGTAAAACAAACACCAAGAAAATATTACTTCGAACAAACAGATTCCTGATATAAAGATAATAAGTAATCCCCAAGTTGTCATAATAGCTAGATACAAAAGTCCAATTCCAAGTAGTGCGCGCACAATGCGATCAATAATTCCAATATTTTTCTTTACTAAATATGGATCTGTTGCTGGAGCGTCTTTCATTACCCTTCTTGATATTTTTCTAAAAATAAATCTATACAGTAGGCCAGCTATAAGTGCGAGAATGTAAACAAAAATAATATAACCATAACCAATTGGTGAATATATAAAACTAACCGGTGATTCTACAAAAAAGTTCTTTTTAATTTCTGGAATCAACTTTATTGCATTTAAAGTTTCTTTTATATCAAAGATTTCTTTCTCACCCACTGCAAATGTGTACTTACTATCATTTCCTGGATCCCAAACATAAACATCATATTGCCCCGCCTCTACACTTGCTTTGTATTCAGGTCCCTGCCAATACCAATTTTGTCCAAACGGTTCAAAAAATCTTTTCCAGTCATATCCAACACCTTTTATCTGCAAATATGGATTTTTCTCATCTTTATCCTTTATCACAACAAGCGACACTTCTTTAGTCTGATCAGCAATATCAGGAACAAGCACATTCAAATATAGTTCAAAAGGCACCGCACTACTTATACGATATATATGTGGAGAACCATTGAGTTTTCCATAGTATGCTT
>CAYSPX010000047.1:0-4231 GCA_964433125.1 uncultured Candidatus Saccharibacteria bacterium
GAACCCTGCTTCCATCCTTGAGAAGGATGTGTCCTAGCCGATAGACGATAGGGCCAATTTTTTATCTTATAGAAGAAGTAAAAAAAATTTTTGAGGAACACCTCGCAGGTCGCGTAGGCGGCCGAGAGAAACGAATTGCGAGCACGCAATATCGTGGGTTCCGAAAAAATTACTTTCACTTCTTCCCTCTTAAAATAACCTAAAAACTATTTCTTGGCAAGACTTGCGTACTCGCAAGTACCTGTCATCGCATGATGGCCAGCCACTCCTTATCCTGCCTCACGAGCAAATACTGTGCATTCTCCGGCTCCGCAAGTAAAGCCTTGGATACCCTCTCCATACGGATTGATTGTGATCCTTTTACAAAGACAACATCACCACTGGCCACTATCCCTCTTAGATAGTTCCCAGCTTCATTTGATCTATCAAAATTCATAACTCTCTCACTCGGAGCACTCATCAGCTTTGCACGTGGTCCAACTGTCACCAAAAGATCACAGGACTGTAGTGCTTGTATACCAGCCTTGCGATGCTCTTCACCAGAAAAGTTTCCGAGCTCCATCATATCTCCAAGCACTGCAATTCTTTTACCAGCAACTTGAAGTGAGGCAAGAGTATTGAGACCTTCACGTAGAGCATCTGGTGATGAGTTATAGCTATCGTCAATAATAACGGAACCATTCATACCATTTAAAATATTCATTCTACCCTTTGGTGATACATGCCTTTCAAAAGAGTCAACGATTTTACCAATAGGCATGTTTCGAACAATACCAACTGTCGCCCCAGCAAGTAGTGGGTATACTTGCTGTGAACCTAGTACTCCATTTATTTTCATTGGAACACTATTTCCTTTATAGTTCAATTTAAAGGCCATACCTTTAGGAAGTTTATTATCATCATAATCAACAACGATATTTGAAGCACTCACAGTTGCCATTTCATTTATAGCAAAAGTAACGACAGTCTGACTGACACCTGAAGCCAGATTACTTACCTTTTTATCATCACCATACAAAACAAGAGTTCCATCTTTTTTCAAAGCATTAATCAAAAAAGCTTTTTCTTTCAAAACATCATCAACTGATGGATAAAACTCTACATGAACTGGAACGTCCCCTACTTTATTGATCACCGAAATATCAGTCTTTAGCCATTTAGAAATGGACTGTATATCACCTGGATGATCTGCACCAACTTCCAAAACAAGCGTCTTGGGATAATCAGCTTTAAAAAATACAAGCTCCAAGCCTTCCAAAATATTACTAATCCAAACAAAAGGATCATTCCAACCATTTGGAACCCCAAGAATTGTCAGAGGTACGCCTATTTCACTATTAAAACTTTTATCACTCTTACGAACATAATCCACCGAAGAAAGAACAGTATAAATAGCATCCTTCGTAGAAGTTTTACCGACTGTTCCTGTAACAGCTATAACACTTGGCTTATATTTTTTCAAAACAAGCTTGGACTCAAAGATTAAAATTGAGGTAATGATTTTTTTAAAAATTGATTTCATATTTATATAGTTTGCCTGTCAGGCGGAATATTGTAATAGTTGATAAGTAGTTTGGTAAGCTCAATAAAGGGGTCAGTAAGGGTCTCAGATGCGTATTGGGCACCTTTGGGGTGAACATGGTACAGAAACACTATGAATTTGGGGTCATATGCTGGAAAATAGCCAAAGAATGAATGTAAGTACCTGTCACTATAATACCCTCCATTTGTCGGATCTGCAATTTGTGCGGTTCCAGTCTTGGCCGCTATACTATAGTGCTCCATTTTGATCTGACCTTTCTTGAGTGATTTATCAACTACATTTATAAGCATAGCAGTGACATCGTCAGTGGTTTCTTTTTTTAAAACTGATACAGGTTCTGGTATTTTAATTTCTTCATTTGTGCCATCTTGGTGTTCGATATTTTTAACTAAATGCGGGGTGACAAGTTTGCCATCATTTGCAAGTACAGCTAGAGATCTGATCGTTTGAATAGGTGTCATAGCTATTCCTTGTCCATATGAAATAGTAGCGACCTCCACATCACGACCTGTTATAAGGTTTTTAATAATTCCCTTTTGTTCATTTGGTTGGTCTATACCACTGAGTTGACCGATTCCAAAGCTTAGGAAATATTTAGAAAATTCTTGCAAACCCATTTTAAGGGCAACATGTGCCGCACCGACGTTTAATGACTGACTTAGTATTTCTTGCATCGGTATCACACCACGAGCCTTACCATCAAAGTTAGAAATCTTTCTACCGCTAAGAAGCAAGAAACCGGCATCATCATATGTAGAATTCTTTGATATTGCCCCAGAATCAATTCCTGCAGCAATAGTAAGTGGTTTCATGATAGATCCCATTTCAAATGAACCTTCAACAAGTGAGTTAGACAATACACTTGCATCTTTTAGATCCGAAAGATCATTTGGGTTAAATGTCGGCAACTCTGCCATAGCAAATATTTCACCAGTTTTAGGATCCATTATGATTCCTCCGATAGAATCACTCTTCCATTTATTACTAGTACTTACAATTGTTTGCTCTAGGAAATTCTGAACAGTAGGTTCAATAGTTGTCACGATATCGCCCTCAACTACATCATCTTTAAATACAGTTTTTTTAATTCCAGAGAAAAGCTCAGCAAAAAAATTTACATTTGAGCCAGATACAACTCTCGATAATGTTTTTTCATAATAACTTTCAAGACCATATCGCCCCTCGAGTTTGTTTTGTTTATCGAGACCTATTATTCCAATCGTATTTGCAGCTAGAGAATTACCTGGATATATTCTCCAAGTTTCTCTGTGTAGCTCAACTCCCGGTATTCGAAGTGCTCGTATCGATAGACCAGTAGCTGCATCGAGTTTCTTTTGAATTTCCTGATATGCCGTGTCTGGCTTTACAGCTTTCTCTAGAAATTTCTCTTTATCTAGTTCTATGTATTGTGATACAACGTTATATACCTGCTCAGGATCCCTGATAAGTCTAGGATTGAGTGAAAGTGTATATCCCTCCTTTATGGTAGCTGCTGCAATTTTAACATTATCCTTTGAGCTAAAGAAAATGGAGCCTCTATCAAAATTGGACGAAAGAGGTCTCACATATTGTCTATCAGCACGCATAGTATATTCATCACCATTCAAAACCTGAATATAAAAAAGTCGAGACACTATTACCAATGCTACGATTGATACAAAAATAGTTATAATTCGAATCCTTTTGACAAGATTAGAGTTCATTAATATTAGCCATTGCTGTTATAGACTTTTTTGCAGTGATATATTTTACATCATCTGAATTTTTGAAACCTTTTTCACTTGCTAACTTGATATTTATTGTATTCTTTATGGAAAAATATTTAGCCTCAAGACTACCAACATTTGTAGAAATTGATTTACTTTCCTTTACGACGTTCTCTCTTTCTACCACATTCACAATTGCACTGTGTAGGAAATACGCATATGAGAATATTGAAACAAATATACCAGCAACTAGAAAAATAAATATTCTTTCTTTAAATTTCATTATTTCATTTATGTTTTGTGCTATTGCTTTTGTCATATTATATTTTTTCAATTATTCTTAATTTCGCACTTCTTGATCTTGGATTTTCTATTAATTCTTGTTCACCTGGAGTGATGGGTCTTTTTGTAATTACTTTACATTCCCCATTCGCTTCCTTTTCTTTATTAAAATTTTTGACTATTCTATCTTCGAGACTGTGAAATGAAATGACGGCCATTCTTCCACCCTTCTCTAATCTTTCAAATCCTTTAGAGAGGCCTCCTTTCAAAGTATTGAGTTCATCGTTTACAGCAATGCGTAATGCTTGAAAAGTTCTAGTTGCTGGATGAATTCTTCCTTTTTTATAAAATACTGGTACTGCTCCTGAGATTATCTCAACAAGTTCACCTGTTCTCTCTATCTTTTTCTTTTCTCTGTAAGTGACTATTGCATGAGCTATTCGTCTAGAGTATTTCTCTTCTCCATAACCGTAAATAATGTCTGCAATACTTGTTTCTTGCCAGTTATTTACAATTTCTGAAGCAGTTAGGTCACCCTCCTTTGGCTCCTTTTTAAAAGTCATCAGCAATGGTTCATCATTTTTAAATGTAAATCCCCTACCTGATGTTTCAAACTGGTCTGATGAAAGTCCTATATCAAGCATGATTCTATTTACCTTTGATATATTTAGACTATCTAGTGCTTTATCCAAATCTCCAA
>CAYSPX010000048.1:0-4127 GCA_964433125.1 uncultured Candidatus Saccharibacteria bacterium
TTTGAGGCGTAGGCCGGGATCGAACCGGCGCATGGCAGTTTTGCAAACTGCAGCGTTAACCAACTTCGCCACTACGCCACTGAGCGGGAATATCCTCGCTTGGTCTATTGTACAATACTAGCTGCTATCTCGTCTATTCTTTGACGATTTTTCTCACCTTTATCTATTTCAAAGTCAAAATAGGGAAGCGCGCGCATGCGAGCTTTGTTTTTGAAATATAGTCTAAAATCAGCTCGCTTTCTCTTTACAAAATCTAAAGCACCCTTCTCCTTGTTCTCTGGAAGTACTGTGAAGAAGATAGTTGCTTCGTTTCCACGATCAGAAAGAGATACATCTGTTACTGTAAGTATAGATGTATAGTTTCCTTCACGCTGAAGAAACTCAGCCGCAGCTTCTCTTATAACGTCTTTTAGTTTTTGATCTCTATCTGTTGCCATTTTATATTTTATACTTGTTTCTTTTCTATGGTAATAAATCCTTGTATCTTATCTCCAAGCGCTATTTCAGTTTTGGACTCGATCATACAACCAAATTCAAAACCTTCATTTACTTCATCAGTTCTTTTCTTGGTCTGTTGTAATTCCTTTATCTTTCCTCTACCTATTTCCGCATCTCGTCTAAGTATCTTTATCTCTGAACCAACCTTTATACTACCTTCTTGTACTTTGCCTCCTAGAATCTGTTTATCTTTATTTTTACTAAAGATAGCTAGAACCTTGGCTGTACCGGATGATTCATCATAATACTCCTTTGGAACTTTTGATATTACCACGTCCTTAATATATGTAACTAGGTTATAGATAATATCAAATGACTTGATCTGAACTACTGAGCGTTCTATGAGGTCAGCAGTCTTGGCATCTGGCTTACTGTGGAAGGCTAGGATGATAATGTTTGGATCACCCTGAGTAGACTTGATGTCGTTTTCATTTATATCTCCAATACTTTCTGAAACGATCTTTATTTTTACCTTATCATTCTTTATCTTAGCTAGTTCGTGCTTTATACCATCTAGACTTCCTATAACGTCAGCTTTTATAATGATTGGTATTATGACTGTGGTGTCGGCTTCGTTTCTTCGAACAGAAGTGGTCTTGGGAATTTTAGAGTTTAGCGAATATGAATTAATCATACTCTCCGCTTGTTTTTTATCATTTACAACTACGAACTGTGCACCGACGTTTGGAATTTTATTGAATCCAATTACTTTTACTGGACTTGAAAAGCTAGCACTGTCTATTGCTTTTCCTACATAGTTTTCAATTATTCTGATAGGGGACATAGAGTCCTCGGCTACCACATACCCTCCTTTTTCTAATGTGCCGTTTTTGATAAGTAAAGTTGCGGATATGCCTTTTTTACTATCTCTGTAAGACTCTATGATAGCTCCTTCTGCTGGAACACTCGTGTCTGCCTTTAAATCTGCAAGATCAGCTACAAGTATAATCATGTCTAGCAGTTCAGGAATACCGTCTCCCTTGAGTGCTGAAATAGGGACTACAGGGATGTCACCACCATAACCTTCAACGTATATTTCGTTTTCTGCGAGACTTTGCTTTGTAAGTTCAATATTTGCACCTGGTTTGTCTATTTTGTTTATCGCAACTATATATGGAATCTTTTCTGCAAGAATACATTTCAAAGCTTCAAGAGTCTGTGGTTTAACTTGATCCTCGGCTGAAACTACTAGGATTGCAATGTCAGCAACTTTTGCGCCTCTCTGTCGAATACTAGTAAAAGCTTCATGACCTGGAGTGTCTAGGAAAGTGATTTTACCTTTTGCATGTGGAACTTCATAAGCTCCTAGGTGCTGAGTGATACCTCCAGCTTCTCCACCTACAACATTTGTCTTTCTTATATAGTCCAAAAGAGTAGATTTACCATGGTCAATATGACCCATGATAACAACTACTGGCGGGCGAGTGATGGAACCTCCTAATTCTTTTTTTATACTTGCTTTTTTAGCCATAAATAATAGATAATTACTATATCAGAAAAAAAAGGAATTGGCTAGGAAACTATAATCACGAAGATGGACATAAAAAAACTCCCTCACCGAAGTGAGGGAGGTGGGGACGACGAACCAATTAGGCAGTCATGGGAATCTCTTTTTGTTTGACGCGCCGGCGGTAGGCGTACAGGCTCGTCATGACAAGGACTGCCATACCACCAATATAGGTTGATGTCTCAGGAACGATGAGAGTTACATCGATTTGTGAGATGGGTGAGCCACCTAGCGTCGTGGCGGTGAGGCGAGCGTCATAGATGCCTGTCGCCAAACCATTCACATTGTAGGGAAAAAACCCACCGTTCTGGGAATTCTGTCCCACGTTGTGGGACTGTGGACTGAAATCCTCCACCCCAGCCCCGTTGACCGTGGCGTTGTTGCCATATGAGCTGTCGAGGATCGGGTCGAAGGGGTTGAAACTGACACCCCACACCGTAGCCGGCGAAGGGTCCGTGTCAAACATCAGGGTAAAAATGTAGTCCGTTAGATTCTTCCCTGTTAACCCCGAAGCATCCGAGTTACCGGTCCATTCAATGTTCCACTTTGTGCGTGGAGCACCCGCCACTGCGAACCCGGTGCTGGAATAGTATGTACCAGCCGAATCTGTACTGATTGTTCCGTCGCTCCGGTCCTTGAATCGTAGTCCGACCTCGACTGAGTCCGGACCCGTATTCTGTAGGTTCACTGACCACCCACCGTTCGGATTACCACCACCGAAGATGGCCGTCCTGCTAACGTTGTAACTGATCCCGTCCGCCGCGCGGAGGGGATTGAGGATGCTGAGCCAGCAGGCAACACATAGTGCTACCCAAAGATTAATTTTCTTCATAAGAACTTCCACCAACACTCTATTGTCTGTATGTAGCTGGTCACTTTTTTACAAGCAACCCGATAGCCACAAGTCCGCTAAAAATATTACAGTAACTTTTATATATAGTCAAACTGATGATGGTGTATTCTTATTTTCTACTTCAAAACAGCTTTAGCTTTTTCTAAACTTTCTTTTTCTTCATCTGAAAGTTCGTATTCTGAAGCACCCTTTACTACAGGTTTGGAATATACACTTATATGCTCTCTAGAATATAGACTTGAAATGATCACCCCATCTCTTTCTTCATTTAGAAAAGTTGTAGAGAAGCTCTGGTTACTTCCAGAACCAGTGCCTTTGAAAGGGTTGAAACGAACTGTTGAGACTGACTGCACGCTTTTCTTGAGTCTCTTTTCAACTGATAGTAAGTACTCTTCCATATCTTTTTGAAATTTTTCACGCTCTTCCAGTGACTTTTTTATAGAAGATATCGAGTCGTCGAGGTTGTCAGACGAAGAACCTACTAGAAACTTGTCTATTTTTTTGTTTAAAAAATACGTGTAATAGACTAGTCCTAGAATAGCTATAAGAAGTAAAAGAAAGATGATTGTGTTGATGTCGATTGTAAAATTCATGATTAGATTATAGTATATGTTCATTCAATATGAAAAGGATTTATCTAGATTACGCATCACTTACACCAATTGACAAGGGTGTACTGAAGCAAATGAGTAAGTACTCGACCGGGGAATATTCAAATCCTTCATCTCTTTATGATTCCGGAGTTTCTGCTAAGAGGGTGGTGAATGAAGCAAAAGAAAGAATATCAAAGGTAATACATGCCCATCCAGATGAAATCATCTTTACTTCTGGTGGAACTGAATCAAATGATTTGGTTTTAAAAAAGTTTGCTTCGAGAAAAATAATGATAAGTGCTATTGAGCATTCATCAATAACAAACAGTTCAAGTCTGAACAGTGATATAAATAAAAATGTTATAAGAATTCTTGTAGATCAAAACGGAATCGTTGATTTGGAATTTTTAAAAAATAATTTAAATAAAGAAATCGGTTTGGTGAGTATAATGCTTGTAAATAATGAAATAGGTGCGATTGAGCCAATACATGAAGTTGTAAAAATCGTTCGTGACTTTAATAAGGACAACGGTACTTCGATAAAAGTTCATACAGATGCTTGTCAGGCGGCTATTCATTTACCTTTATATGTTGAGAAACTTGGAGTAGATATGATGACACTTGATGGTGGAAAGATATACGGACCAAGAGGAGTAGGAATGCTTTATGTAAAGCG
>CAYSPX010000049.1:0-4048 GCA_964433125.1 uncultured Candidatus Saccharibacteria bacterium
GCGTCAGTTTCCCCAAAATATGTAACTCTTTCTTCGTTTATAGACATGAGCTTTTATGGGTTTATTTTAGCATGGAAAAGAAAAACAAAAAACCACCCGAAGGTGGAGATTTGTTTATACAAAATAAATATAAATTAAATACAAGCAGCTGTTGTTCCATTTATAACACCACTTACACCAGCTTGTGTGTTTGCAACACTAGAAGTAAGTTTTGCTCTACCTGTACTATCAACACACCAAACATCACCAGTAGTTTGTTTTAATTGTTGTGCGACTGCCCAAGCTCCTCCAGAAGTGATAATACTTGCGCATGCATTAAGACTACTCGCCCCATTTGCAGCCTTTGCTGCGGCAATTTGTCCAGCAACAGTAGGTTCTGCAAAAAGTGTGTCTGCAGTCGATGCACATGCACCAAGAGTAAATGCCACTGGTGTACCTGTTCCGTCACCATAACCACCCTGCGCATCATATGTGATTTCAGCTTGTGGTCTAATGTTTGCTAAGTTTGATTTAATAGCCGCATCTGCCCCTTTACTTCTCGCAGTATTAAGTGACGCCAAAACAACTGATGAAAGAATACCGATAATAGCAATAACCACTAGCAACTCGATCAATGTAAATCCTCTTTGTAAATATGTCTTTTTCATAACGAAATTAATTTAACCTATATAATAAACTTATTAATAATTACTTATGACGTTAATTATAGCAAAGCTAGGAAAAATAAGGCAAGTAGTATGGGGATAAGTGCAACACTATACCCGAATGGGTGTAACCCTAGACTACTGCGCACTCGCCACGTTGTATATAGGGATAAGCACCGAAGCTAGAAGTGTAGCGACACCAGCACCTAGCAATACGATCATAAGTGGCTCGATAAGACCTACAAGCGCATCCACGGCTGTAACAACCTCTCTAGAGTAGAACTTAGCCAAGGTCTTTAGAATACTTCCAAGCTCTCCAGACTCCTCTCCCACCTTTATCATCTGAAGCATGATTCCTGGAATCTCCCCGTTTCCTGACAATGATTCTGAAATAGTCTTACCCGCCTTCACCGAATCAACCGCATCTGCAAGTATTTTCTTATAAACACTATTGTTGATAACTGATGAAGTTAGCTCAAGAGCACGAATCATAGGTATACCGGAAACTAGCATTGTATTCATATTGTCAGACAATCTCGCCCAATAAAGCTTTCTAAACAAATTACTCAAATATGGAATGCTTAATTTAAAATTATCAAAAACTATCTTTCCACCAGGCGTTCTGACAAATCTCACTACAAAGAAACCACCTACAATGACGACCGCAAGTAGTATGAAACCATAGCCTACAAGGAAATTACTGATACCGAGAACTATTTTGGTGTAAATAGGGATCTCCTGTCCAGATTCAACAAGGATGGCACTAATCTTCGGTATAACCATAGTAAACATGAGCACCATCACAGTGATAAAGGTCATCATAACGAAAGCAGGGTAAATAAGTGCTCCCTTTGCTTTATTTACTAGTTCATATGTTCTATCCAAATAGTCAGCCAGATATTCAAATGTTTCATTTAGCTTTCCGGACTCCTCTCCAGCGCGAACCATACTGACATAAAACTCAGAGAAAACCTTTGGATGCTTCTCAAGAGCAGCAGATATGGGACTACCAGCCTGCAGATCATCAGAAATCTGTATGAGTTTAACACCTAGTACTTTGTTTTCACTTTCAGAGCCAAGTAGTCTAAATATTCTAAGAGCAGATACTTGGGCCTCAAAAAGTGTTGCGAGTTGTCTAGACAAAATAACGATATCTTTGTTTGAAACACGATCAAACATTGCAAGATTCATATTCAAAAATCCTCCCTTTTTATCAGCTTCATCTATAGAAGTAATAACAAAACCTCGCCTCTGTAGAGAGGATATCGCAATATCAATATTTGCTGCATCGATAGAACCTGACTTGGGAGCTCCTGTTTGATCTACTGATTGGTAATTAAAAAGCATAAATTATTTCTATTTTATTTACTAAATTATATCATCTTTTCTAGATTTTTTGGATTGAGAGAATTTGTGAAAGCGCTTTCAACTGTTATCTCTCCTCTTCTCACAAGTTCAGCTAGAGATCTGTTCATATCTATCATTCCATCCCCTGAACTGGTCTCAATAACTGTATTTACCTCATGTATTCGCTTTTCACGGATAAGGTTCATGACGGCAGTGTTGTTTATAAGTAATTCATAAGCAGGAACTAGACCTCCTGATATTCTGGGGATAAGTCTTTGTGAAAAAATACCAGTCATACTACCTGCAAGCTGTACTCTGATCTGATCTTGTTGAGATGCTGGGAATGAATCTATGATACGGTTTATCGTCTGTGCAGCGTTGTTTGTATGTAAAGTAGAGAAGACAAGGTGACCAGTCTCCGCTGCAGTTACAGCAGTAGCTATAGTCTCTGGATCTCGCATCTCACCTACAAGTGCGACGTCTATGTCTTGTCTAAACATAGCGATCAGGGCATTTTTGAAATCTGGAGTGTCGACACGGACCTCTCTTTGATCAATTATTGATTTCTTTGATTCATATATGTATTCCACAGGATCCTCAATCGTCATAATATGCTCATTTCTAGTCTGATTGATAATTTCAATCAAAGAAGCAAGAGTGGTTGATTTACCTTGACCAATAGGACCTACACATAGGAAGAATCCTTGTTGTTTACGAGTAAATGACTCAAGTATAGGTGGTAAACTCAACTCTGCTAAAGTTCGGATCTTCTTTGGAATATATCTAAGCGCTACTGAAATAGAACCTTGATGATAAAAAGCATTTCCTCGAAATCGAGCATTTGGCATACTAAAAGCAAAGTCAACATCCTTATCCTTTAAAAGTAGAGCTTTGTTTTCTTCATTCAAAAATTCATTTAAATACCCTTTCATCTCATCCTTAGTGATTGCACTTTTTTTAACAAGTGGAATGAGATTACTTGAAACACGAATCAATGGACTTCTACCCTCAGATAAATGGAGGTCTGAAGCACCTTCATTTAAAACTATACTTACCAACTGCTCAATTTCTTTTTTAAAGTCCATATTTTTACTTAAATTATTTTTTAATCGAACCTTTTGCTCCTTGATAAATCTTATCAACCTCAGAAAGGACCTCGGATGGAATAGTTGTTGCCTTTATTATATACCCATCTACGTTTAATTTCTTGGCTCGAGCTATGTCATCTGGCAATCCTTGATTTGTAAGCATTATCACTACAGTTTTTTTAATTAATTCTTCTTTTCTAAGAACACTTAGTAGTTCTATACCATCCATACCTGGCATAACAATATCTAAAAGCAAAATATCTGGTTCATAACCATCACGGATAAGTTTTAGAGCTTCTTCAGTTCCCTGCGCAGTCTTAACTTCATAGCCATTCTTTGTAAACTTCAAAGCATACATTTCTAGCAGGAAGCTATCGTCATCTACAAAAAGAATTGAAAGTGGTTTCATGTTTTTATTATATCATATTCGCACAACGCAAATATAAAGTTATCCTACAACTTATTTGCTTCTTCAAAAGGAATCTGTCTTTGGAATGCCTTGATCATTGCATCCTCTTTCATTGTTAGCATTCCCTTTTGTCTCAAAAGCCTACTGATATCTAGCTCTGTAGGATTTTTCAAAATAACACTCTCTATTTCTTTATCCATTTTAAACACCTCAAACACTGCCATACGACCTCGAGTTCCCTTTGGACAATCTGGAGTCGGATCAATACCATACACAGTGTCTGAAAAAGGAATATCCTTTTTATATTGTTCAGGCAAGTCTGAGAATTGTTTATCTATAAGCATTTTTATACTACCATCGACTGGAATCGGCTTTCCAGCACCAGGAGGAAATGTTGAAACAAGTCTTTGACCGATAGCGAGAATAAGTGTTGGTGCGATAAGGTAAGGATCTACACCCATATCTATAAGTCGTGGTATAACTCCAGCTGAGTTGTTGGTATGGAGTGTAGAAAACACAAGGTGGCCAGTAAGCGCAGCTTGCACAGCAAGCTGCGCAGT
>CAYSPX010000050.1:0-3798 GCA_964433125.1 uncultured Candidatus Saccharibacteria bacterium
AAAAAAAATACATGACTAAAAATTTTTGTGATCAATGTAAAGTCGAAATGGGAGAAGATGAAACAGCAAAAGTATCTTTATTTGGAAGAATTAATGGCGAGCATAAAAGTAATAGATATTTATTTTGTGAAAACTGTTTTTCTGAGATAAATACAAAATTTATAGGAATTATTTTAAATAATTCTGCTTCAAAATCGACAGTTACTTCTTAATATAAAAGGAAAACCCCGCAGAGCTGATCGTGCGAGGCTTCGGAAGATTTTTTACACCTACTTCCTGGGCTTTGGGTGCATTGCTTCAAAAATTTCTACCACGATTTTTTTCTCTTTTTCTCTCTGGAATCTATACACAACTTTAAAGCCTTGCCGAATATGAACCAATTTGATATGCGTCGGTAAACTGAACTCTAGCCTACACCCATCCTGTAGCATTCGATGAAGAATTTTTGTTGTTTCCCTTTCCTCAATCGAACCCAGGACAAGCCGAGCTCGCTCTTCAAGAGCCTTATTATTTTTTCTAGATTTTATTGCTTTAAGTTTATTCAGCAATAGAACATCTCGAGCAACGGACTCACAATAAAGACAGTATATTCTCCTCAAGATGTTACTTAATTCACCAATTTCTATCTGGCTTTTTTCAATCGGATCAATCGAACCGGTGAATGATCCGAGATCAACTGCATCAAGGCGGTCCTGTAATGTTTTTTTCATAAAAAAACCCAACGCTAATTTTTTTATACGGTTCTCCCATTACAAAATTGCTTTACGCCATACTCATTTGCGCTGTAAAAGACCCGTATTCAATTTATTTCTATCACATATATGCATATTGTCAATGGCTAATTCAGGAACCAAGATCTACCCCCAATGCGTCTTAATATACTCTGAAGTCTCACTCATAGAAAAAGGCTGGGTACTGTTCCCTACTCTTACATAGAAGTCTTCCTTTTTATCACCACTTATAAGGTATGCTGGCTTATGTCCTTCGCGTACTGTAACTACGCAAATATCTTTATCGTCAATTTTCTCAAACTTTGTACTGACATATTTTGCAAAAGAAAGACCTATCATTGTCTTTATCAACATACTAAAGTGGTTTTCAAAACCATCACGGTTTTTCTTTGGTAAAGCCTTATAATCATTCTCTAAACCAACTACTTTACCATCATCATTTACTCCTATTATGAGTGTACCACCGTCAGCATTTAGAAAACCAACGATTGTTTTTATAACCATTCTCTCCATCTCCTTACTTACTTCATTTTTACGAGTATCATATCGAAGTGTTTCTTTGAATTCCAAGAAAAGCCCCTCTCCCTCCTCTATCAAAACTTTTGGATCTCTAGACAAGACTCTGCCTGAAGCACTATGTACCATTTGTTTTATAATATGAACGTATTCATCAAATCCAGGAATATTTTTTAATTTAGTAACTCTATTGTTATTGTGTTCGATAATAATCGTTCCGTGATTCATCATACGACTCACAGGAGACTGATATATTTCCACAGAAGCGACCTCTTTCATACTTACAGACTTTCGACGTCTAAACATCAATCCAGATTTCTTGATAATTTCTTTATCTGTAATTTCATAATGTGAGAAATACCAATCAAGAAATAGTATGGATATATATGTTAATTGAAAAAGCGAAAAAGCAATGATTGTAAATGTATCGTATCTAATAATACTAGCAAGTGAAAGTGATCTAAAAAGTAATTCGTAATTTGCGACAAACGAAGCACCGTAAAAGACAAGACTTGCGAGTATTTCCATTACGAGAACATCACGTAGAAATACAAGTGGTCCCTCTTTAACTATAATCTTTCTCATATCTATATCTTATCACAAGACTAAATCTTATATCCATTTATTCTTATTCTTTTAATTGAGAGTGCTAGGGCGGGAATTCCTGCATCGATTCCTATTCTGTTTGCAAGAGAGCGCATATAGGTTCCACTGGAACAACTTACTTTAATTTTTAAAATAATAAAGCGGGTTTTATCATTTTCTTGTGCAAATTTCTGCCACTTATCCACAATTTCTTTTTGCCTAAACTCTCCTGTTACGTTTTTTATATTCTCAATCACATTTTGAGCTATTTTTTGCCCTGACAATGCGCTTGAACCTATTTGTTCTATTGCAAAAATTTCAACTTCTTTTGTCGGCATCTCATCTGGTAAATTCTTACCTTCTTTGTCCAGACTCTGCTTCATAGCAATTATTTTTGAAGAGTATCTAGGATACTCTTGGGTAAATTTACCTTTGTATTTTTGAAAATCAATGGAATCAAAATCAACCTTGTCTACTTTTTCTATAAGTCCGAGAGTGTCGTATGTATCAGTCGAGACACCAAAAAGTATCTCAACTTCATACTCTTTATCCATGTTTAGATATTTTTCTTTATTTTTACAATCCTCGCCAACCAAAATTATGAGAAGCCCTTCTGCCATAGGATCCAGTCTTCCAGCATATGTCATAGGCACTTCCTGTGGTTTTCCATACTCAAGTCGCACTCTTTCCAAGCATTCTAGCGGAGTTTCCCCTATATTTTTGTAAGTTAAATACATATTTGTTACAATGTACCTTATGAGCAAAAACTTATCAACTGACCCCTATAAGGGCGTCCGCGACTTTTATCCAGAAGACATGGCAATACAAAACCAGATATTTGGAATCTGGCGTTCTGTTTGTGAGAAATATGGTTATCAAGAATACAATGCATCAGTACTCGAGCCCGCAGACCTATACCGTGCCAAAACTGGTGAAGAGATTCTTGAGAGACAGTCATACCTCTTTACTGACCGTGGAGACCGTGAAGTCATGCTTCGTCCAGAAATGACTCCTACGGTTGCACGTATGGTTGCTGGACGTAGACGTGAACTTGCATACCCTCTTCGTTGGTTTTCTATGCCCAACTTTTTCAGATATGAACAACCTCAAAAAGGCCGTTTGAGAGAATTCTGGCAATTAAATGTTGATATATTTGGTGTTGATAGTATTCAAGCTGAGATAGAGTGTATAGCAATGGCTTATGAGATTACAAAGGGTTATGGTTTAAAAGATACTGATTTTGAGATACGGATTGGCAATAGAAAATTACTAAAGTACATTACAGAAGATATTTTTAGCCTTGATGCTGAGTCTTCACAAAAACTTCTAAAACTTATAGATCAAAAGAGAAAAATTCCTGCTGACGTCTTTCTTGCTACCGCCGAGAGTATTCTTTCTGATACACCAGACGGAAAAAAGATTTCTCAGTTTATGGCACTTATGAATTCACAAAACTTTGAGGAATTTACTACTCACTTGAGACAGACTGTTGGTGAGCATATTGCTATAACAGAGATACGAGATGTTCTTGCTGGTCTTGAAAAGCTCGGCATTACTAACGCTATTTTTGATCAAACCATAACTCGCGGAATGGATTATTACACTGGCATTATCTTTGAAGTATTCGACAAAAATCCATCAAACAAACGTTCAGTATTTGGAGGTGGTAGATATGATGATCTACTATCACTATTTGGCAATGAAAAGGTTTCCGCTTTCGGTTTTGGGGCTGGGGATGTTGTAGCGCGAGATCTAATGGAAACTTATGGTGGCATAAAAAAGTCTGATGAAGTATTCCCTGCGGATATTTATATTTGTCTTATGAATCGTGAAGTTGCAGACTATGGACAGGAAGTTGCTCAGATGCTCCGTGAAAAAGGTAAAAAAGTTAGTATAGATTATTCTTTCCGCAAAATTGGAGACCAAATAAAAAACGCTGATAAAGTTCATATACCGAACGTTATAG
>CAYSPX010000051.1:0-3501 GCA_964433125.1 uncultured Candidatus Saccharibacteria bacterium
CTATTCTCTTTGGAATACCGATAAGATCACTATCTGCAAACTTTTCTCCAGGTCGTACGTCTCTATCGTCATATAAAACTTCTTCACCTCTTTCAATAAGCTTCTTGTAAATCTTATCTGCCTCTACTTTTACCCTACCTTCTTTATCTTCTATAGAAATAAGATGTACTGTAAAAGGCGCAACTTCCTTTGGCCAGACGAGACCTTTGTCGTCAGAGAGGACTTCGGCGATAGTACCCATAACCCTTCCCGGACCGATACCGTAACTTCCCATTATCACTGGTTTTTTCTCATCATTTTCGTCAACATAATGAAGTTCAAATGCATCAGAAAACTTTGTACCTAGAGAAAATATATTTCCAACTTCCACAGCTTTCTTTTCTACCAAATCATCTCTTTTAATTCCAAGATTATTCAAAACTTCATCGTTCAAAACTTCTTTATTCAGAGCAATTTTCTTTTTTTCATCTACATAAATAGTATCTTCTCCAGCTTCCGTTAATGTTTGAAATTCGTGAGAATATTTGGAAAAACTTCCACCAGAAGCAAAGGTTACATAAGTTCTATCACCTAGACCAACTTTATTAAAAATATTTACATAAGCTTGTTTTGCCTTTTCATAAAAAACATCGTGACTAGCAACATCCTTTGAAAAAGAGTAGAGGTCCTTCATTATAAATTCTCGGCAACGCATGATACCACTCTTAGCTCTTGTCTCATTTCTAAACTTAGTTTGAAACTGATAGGTATAAACAGGAAGATCTCTATATGAACGAATATAATCCTTCATAAGATTTGTAAGTTGTTCTTCATGTGTCGTTCCAAGTCCTAGTTCTGTATCATTTTTGAGTTTAGTTTTGAACCAAACATCCAAGACCTCATCAGACCATCGTCCGGACTTTTCCCAAACACTTTTATCTTGTAGTGCAGTCATAGAAAGCTCGACGCCACCGACAGAACTCATTTCATCTCGTATGATTCCAACTATTTTATTCATCACTCTCAAACCTAGTGGTAAGAAGGTATAAACCCCCGCCATTTCCTTGTGTATAAACCCTGCTCGGATAAGTAGCTGTGCGTTCTTTGAGACTTCATCCTTTGGAGCGTCTTTGCGTGTTTTTGTAAATAGTTGAGATTGCTTCATATGAGCAATCATATCGCAAAAATAATTATTTTACAAACAGATTTGCAACATCTCTATAAGTTACAACCAGCATAAGTAAAATTAGTAAACTAAAGCCGATGATGTTTGCAGTATTTGCAACAACAGGCTTTATGGGTCTTCTAGTGATAGCTTCAATAATGACAAAAAATATTCTTCCACCATCGAGTGCTGGGAAAGGTATCAGGTTCAAAACTCCAAGATTGATAGAGATGACTGCTGTAAACATCATAAGATAGACAAAGCCCATTCTAGCAGCACCACCAACAAGTCCCGCAATCCCCACGGGTCCAGTGACCTCGGATAATTTGGATGAACCATCAAATATACCAGCAATCAAATCATAAATACCAACAAAAGTTGCAACGATAGTGTGTAGTGTAAATCTTAAACTCTCAACAATAGCGAGATGAATTGGTAGTCTCAAGGTACCGACATTGTCCATTGCAATACCGATAGCGTATTTACCCTCCACAATACCTGTCTCTGCAATTACTTTAACTTGATCCTCTTTACCATCTCTTGAATACTTGATATCAACACCATTTGTACCACTATTATTTATATTGTTTTGAATTTCTTCTAGACTACCCGCCACCAATGTATCTCCTGCCTTTAGTCCAGCTTTGTATGCTGGTGAGCCTGCATTTACCTGAGTAACTACTATATGAGAATCTTTGATTGTACTAGCATACTTTGGATAACTTTCTACAGATGCAGGAACACCCGATGCAAATGCAATTGCAATTAAAATAAAAGCAAAAATAAAGTTGAAAGTAACTCCTGCAACAAGTACTGACACCTGCTGGCATTTTGACTTACTTACAAAACTTCTTGCTTTTTCTGGACCATTGATGGATTCGTCATTTGGATCTTCTCCAAAAATCTTTACATATCCACCAAAAGGTATAAGGTTTAGAGAATATGTAGTTTCTCCAACTGTTTTAGAAAAAAGCTTTGGTCCAAATCCAAGAGCAAAAGCGTCAACTCGTATTCCGTTGTATCTAGCTAATAGAAAATGCCCTAGCTCATGAACAAAAATTAGTATTGCAAGAACTATTAGAAATAGTATAACGGTCATTTAAGTTTAGGGTGTATTATCTAGCTAGTAATCTCCTTTTCTTTTTTAGCAAAAAGTTCGTCGAGTTTCTTGTTTGTATCATCTACAAACTTTTGTATCTCTTTTTCATGACGAAACATCTCATCCTCGCCAATACCTCCACCTTTCACCTTTGCCTTGAGGTCCTTCATAGCCTCATCTCTATGTAGACGTATCTGCTTTCTACCTTCCTCAAGTCTATCCTTTGCTAGTTTGACAATAGCAGCGCGACTTTCCCCTGTAAGTTCTGGAAAATTGACTCTTAGTCCTTTATCATCAACCATCACAGACACACCCATGTTTGCAATAGTGATAGCCTTTTCAATCTCTTTTGACTGACTAGCATCCCAAGGGACAATACGCAGACTTCTACTACCCTCGAGCGTTACCGCCGCCACCTGACTAAGTGGAGACAATACTCCGTATGAATCAACCCGTATACTATCAAGCAACATAGGATTTGCTTGCCCAGTTCTAATACCAGAAAACTCTTTCTTTACCCATTCCTCAGTACCTGATAATGATTTTTTGAATTTAGTGAAATCGTAAGCCATGTAACTAGTATATCAAACTAGAGTGAGAGTGCAACGTATTCCAATAACTGCTTCACTGATGCGGATCTATCATTCATATAGTCTCGTGCTTTCAAAATAGCTTTCAAAGCTTCAGGTTTCTTTAAACCATACTTTTTATAAATCACCATTTCTAGTGCCGCTAAGAATTCCACTGCATCACTTTTATTTATTTTCTCATCACTAATATCCTTTGCTATTTCATCGACAAAAGCCACCTTATCCTTTTTTGAAAGTTTAAGAAATTCTTCTACTTTGGCAATAATCTCAACACTCTGAGGAATCTCTTGTTTGGATTCGAGCGTCAAGAGTCTTGAGCGAAGCGTTGGAAGTAATGTATGCGCACTTGGCATAATTAAAAAGAAATGACTGTTTTCGTTTGGCTCTTCAAACATTTTTAACAAGGAATTCTGCGCTTCGTGTGTAATGGTCGAGGTTTCAATTATAAAAATTCTCTTACCGTCAGTGGCGAAACTTTTTGATAGGTGTATTTCTTTTATTCTTCTACTATCATCAATTCCAAGTGATTCAAATTTTTCATGAAAAAAATCTGGATTTGCTTCATGTTTAATATTAAATTTTTCAAAAAGAAATTCCTTGAGTTTGTGAACTGAATCCTTAACAGAGTGTAGGAAATATGCGTGATGATCTAAGGATTTGATGTAGTC
>CAYSPX010000052.1:0-3072 GCA_964433125.1 uncultured Candidatus Saccharibacteria bacterium
ATACTAGTGAAATGTCAATTAGATACCATACAGCCACACATCTACTCCACCAGGCCCTACATGACGTACTAGGTGAAGGTGTAGGACAAAAGGGATCAAATATTACCCCTGAGCGACTTCGCTTTGATTTTTCATATGATAAAAAAATGACAGACGAGGAGAAGAAGAGAGTGGAAGACATTGTGAATGAAAAGATTAGTAAAGCTATGCCTGTACAGAATATTAGTCTACCAATTGACGAAGCAGAAAAGACTGGCGCGCGACACTTCTTTGGAGAAAAGTATGGAGATATTATTTCTATCTATTATATCGGTGACTCACTAGAAACAGCATATTCAAAGGAATTCTGTGGGGGACCACATGTAAAAAATACATCTGAATTAGGGAAGTTTAAAATTCAAAAAGAAGAAGCGAGTTCACAGGGTGTGAGAAGAATAAAAGCTGTATTATCTTAATTTTCCACACAGTAAATAAAATAGCTATGCAATAACATGCTATAATAAACACATTATGTTTTCGCTTTTTTCTAATAAAAAGAAAGGTGTTCTAAGTATCATTCTTGATATTCAAAGTGGTTTAGTACGCGGGGCGCTTATAGAGGATTGCCAGGATAGCGAGATCGATGGAAAGGTTCATGTTTTATCTGTAGTAACTAGGTCCATATCAAGCAAAACAAACATTATAAACTCTGAACATCTTACAAAGCGCATACTTAAGCTAGTTTCTGAGGTAGTGGAACATTTAAACAAAGATTCAGGATCAGGGAAAATTACAAAAGTAAGCTATGTACTATCTTCTCCATGGATATTCTCAAAATTAAAAACTGTAAAGATTGATTATGGTAGAGAAACAGAAATAACCTCCAAAACTCTTTCAGATATAGTAAAAGAAGAAGTTAAAAACAATACAGTTACTGCAGATATAAAACCTATAGAACAAAAGATATTTGAGGTGAGATTGAATGGATATCCATCTACAACATTTGAGGGTAAAAAGGCACATACCTTAGATGTTTCAGTTTCTACATCATTTAGCTCAATTTCTTTCATAAATAAAGTTACAGCAGTTGTAAATAAACATACCCATATCAAGAATTCTGATTTCTATTCTGCTTTGCTTTTACAATATACAGCTCTAAGGGAGATCCTAAAGGGTAAAAGTGAATTTATTTTTATTCATTGCCACAACGAACTAACAGATATAGTGATTGTAAAGGATAATTTATGTAAACATATTGCCTCATTTCCATTTGGCGTATCGACATTTCTGCGCAAAATTGCAAATGGTACAGGGGAGAGTATAGAGTCTAGTGACTCGCTTTTGTCACTTTACCAAGGCAATAAACTCAGTGATTCAGAAAAAGAAAGAGTAAGTAAAATAGTAAACCCTCTACTTACCGAGTGGAGTAGTCTGTGCATACAATCTTTCCAAGATATCTTTGATCCAGCAACAATTCCACGAACTGTATATTTGGCGGCGCACAGCCACTTTGATCTGTTTAAGGAAGTATTGACTAAGGAAGCTAACTATAATTTTAATATTGAGCTTTATGATTCTATAGACACAAACGAGGGGGTTGTCTTTAAAAAAGGTTGCGCACTGAGTCCAATGATTAAAATATATGCACTTGCGCTTAACACTGTGATATAATATTACCAAATAGCATGCCTACAAGAAAAATTGTACAAGATATAGTTCCAAATGAAAAACGTTCAATCCGCAAATTACCTGTGGCTGATGAAGAGGTCCGCCCAAGGATAACTCGCAAGCGTTCCATACCTATTATCGATGAGGAAGAAGTGGAAATAATTGAGCCTACTAGAAACAAGCGTGCAAGAGAAAAGGAAGCATCTGGAAATCATAGAAATTTGATAACTTTTGTCGTTATACTAGCTTCTGTTGTTATTATTGGAGTCGCTTTATCTCTTTTGTATTCTAAGGCTGTTGTAACTATTACCCCAAAGGTTGTAAATTTTAATGTTGACGGTACCTTTATCGCCAAGAAGGACGCATTGAGTGATGATCTTGCTTACAATGTCATAACAGTATCAGAGACCACTACCAAAGCGATACCTGCCATAAAGGGTCCTTTGATACAAACAAAAGCCAAGGGAACTGTTATCATATACAACAACTACAGCGCTTCACCACAAACCTTGGTGGCAGGTACTCGAGTGTCTACTTCAGATGGCCTTATATACAGGACATCAACAAGTGTAAGCGTACCAGGTAAAAAAACTACACCTGGTAGTATTGCTGTAAATGTTGTTGCTGATAAAGCTGGTGCCGAATACAATCTCAAATTGGCAAATTTGAAGGAAAATCTAACTCTTCCTGGATATGTTGGTTCACCAAAATACACAGGTTTCTATGCCAAATTAAAAACAGATATGACTGGCGGTTTTCTTGGTAATAAAATGACTATAAACGAACAACTTAAGAAAAGTACAATTGAATCAATACAGGAAGCACTCAAAGTTCAACTTATTTCTAAATTAAATCAAAATGTACCTGCAGATTCAATTTTATATAAAGGATCACACAATATAGAATTTGAAGTAGCTGAGCCAGTTATGAAAGCTTCTGACACCGCCGATATTACAGTAAAGGGTGTGGCTTATGGTGCAATTTTCAACAACAAAGCATTGGTTAGATACATTGCCGGAAGAGAGATAAATAAGTTCCCATCTGATACATACAATATTAGTGGTGATAAAGATTTAGCATTTACTGTATCAAATGTTAAAGATTTTTCAGCAAAAAAGGGTACTCCGCTTATTTTTACACTCAAAGGTCCAATTAAAATCACAGGATATTTTGATGAAATGAAATTAAAATCAGAACTAAGCGGAATACGTTTACAGGACAATAGCGCAGTATTTGCAAAGTATCCATCTATATCAAATGCATACGCATTGATCACACCATTTTGGCTCAGGTCCTTCCCAAGTAACGTAGAAAAGATTAAAATAGAGTATAAGCATTGACTTTTATCTACTACTTCTGGTAGTATGTATAAACGCGAAAATTAATGGATTCCAACATCAACAATACATCAAAACAAAAAGATTC
>CAYSPX010000053.1:0-1350 GCA_964433125.1 uncultured Candidatus Saccharibacteria bacterium
TGAGTGTCTATAAAAACTCCCACTCTCTGTTCTTTGTGTTTGATTACTGTCATATAAAAATATATAAATTACTAACTAAATTATTAAAATTACCTAAACTTATTAAAATATTAAAAACTCCCAATATAATCAAAATAAAAGATTATACAAATATTATACCATTAAAAAACTTATACAAACTAGATGTAGAGTAGAAAAGCTTATTTAGCCTTGATGTCTAGCTTCTTTGCAATACTAGTGTGACGCTTTGGGTGCTTCTTCTTTAGATAGTTCATGTGAGACTGTCTATCAGCAACCATAGCTAGAAGACCTCTTCGTGAATGGTTATCCTTCTTGTGCTTTTTAAGATGAGTAGCAAGTTCGTCTATTCTTTTTGTAAGAATTGAAATCTGAACCTCTGGAGAACCAGTGTCCTTGTCGTGTATTGCTACATTTTTTATAATATTTGATTTCTGGCGTGTTGTTAACATGATTGCGATATAGTAGCACGGATGGGTTTAAAAGGCAATGGGTAGTTTAAATTATATATTAAAAAAGCCGTTACCAGTACTTCCCGATCGGGGGAGGTCTCTCAGGTAACAGCTTTGGTGGTTTAAGTCCACCACACTACGTGAAGGGCTTCATAATTTTTCTTGGTGCCGTCGGCGATGGGCTCAAGCCCGGCCGGTGACGCCGCAGAAGTTGAAAAAGGTCTTCATGTTCTTTCCGCTGGGGAGGCCCGGGTCGCCCAAAAATTTACTGGAAACGTTTTTGCGAACGGAGGGGTCCTTCATAGGGATGCCTTTCTTGGAACAAGTGATTCGTTTGCCAATTCTTTCAGTAGTTCCTGGCTCGTTAGTGAGCTTCGGCTGATTGAATTTGGGTCACGTGATCACTCTTCTGAGGTATAACATAGCACATCTAGATTTTTTGTCAAGCACTTTAAAAAATCATGTGGAAAAGTCTAAAATGGTATACTAGAAGCATGTCGCAAAACCTAGCACAATTAAAGACCGAATTTCTCCAATATGTGGAGATAGAAAAGGGTCGTAGTCTCAATACTGTTCGTAATTATGACCAGTATTTAAGCCGTTTTCTAGACTATACCAAACTAAAGGATCCAAAGGATATTACTGATACGGTAGTGCGTGATTTTCGTATATGGCTCAACCGTCAGGAGACAAAAAGTGAGAAGGGTAAGGCTCTAACAACGCTAAAAAAGCGAACACAAAACTACTATTTGATAGCTATTCGTGCTTTTTTGAAATATCTTGCACGACAGAGTATAACTTCCCTATCTCCAGACCGTATTGAGCTTGCAAAGGTGCCAGAAAGGTCACTAGATCTCATTACAATAGAGGAACTTGACCT
>CAYSPX010000053.1:1450-3042 GCA_964433125.1 uncultured Candidatus Saccharibacteria bacterium
AGAACTAAACCAAACAAGGTTGCAGTGATTCCAAGATAAGTAAGAGCTGAACTCAAGCTGTACTTGGCAATGAACAGGCCAAACATTGTCATTGCTATGACTTCTACACCCTGGTATATGGCAGATTTGACGGAGTTCATTGTGGCACGTTCTGATGATTCTATTCTTTTATTTAACATGTTGCTCACAAATGGCGAGAGATATCCGCGTACCAGATTTTGGCACAACACAAGTCCGATAGACCATTTTGAGACCAATGTCCCCATGGCAATCATAGGAATTGTCAGTATACCTATTGAGAACACTATTCCCCTGCCTCCATTGAGCCATCCAGCTATCTTATTCGCATGGAAGCTAGTAAAGAATGCTGTAATATTTAGAATGGCGAATACCAGTCCAAAGTACTTGATGTCCAATCCAACCATTTCGAAGTACGGATTGTATGTGAAGAACCAAAGTTTTGAAGACACTCCAATAAGTGTTGCAAAGGATATAATCCAGAGTACATGTTTTATTGAAAATGCATTTTTTATTTTTTCATACATATGGTTGAATATACTTAACTTTTTACCAGAATTGCTGATTATTTCTGTTTCAACAAACCAGAATGTGCTAATAAATCCCACGAATACGAGCATAGTATCAATGACTAGAGGTATCCTTATATTTATTTCAGATAGAAACCCTGACACCAGGCACAATGCTGCTGTAAGTAGGAAAGTAAAACCTGTAGACTTACCCTCTGCACTCCTATACTTTGTCTCCAGTTCAATTTCTGATTTTGTTTTTTGTTTAATGCTGTCGTATAACAAGGCTGTATCTGCATTTGCTATAAGTGAAGACCCAATAGCCCATAAGGCATTACCTATCCATAGAAGTATGTGTTCACGAGATAACGAAAAACAAACTAATTCTGCGGTAAGTATCAAACAACCGACCCTAATAGTCCTCACTCTTCCCCATTTGTCTGCAAGAACACCAGTCGGTATTTGTAATATTACAGCCAGTATTACACAGCAAGCTTCGCAAAAATACACCTCAGATAGAGGCATTCCACAATACTTGGTCATAAAGATTACAAGTACGGGGCCTCTCATAGTTGAGCTCGTCAGAAGTTTATATAAGTAATAAATTACTACGTTGTTTTCGACACTACGATTTATCATAACTATATTTTTGTTTGGTTTTATGAAGAACAAATCATTCTTTCCACAAAGTGGATATGATTCTAGATGGCAAAAGAAAATCTCGGCCATCTAGCCGAGACTGTCTTTTAATCAAAATTAACAAAAAAGTTAAGAGATATAAACACAACCTTGGCCAACTGGCGAAGTAATATATGAAACAAGCCCCGCTTCAATGACGGATCTCTTGTTTGTATAAGTTGTGTTTGAATGTTTTACCATAACAAAAACAGATTAACACAAAAAGTATATTGAGTCAATAAGTTAATACCCTTCATTCTGGTATCATATATCTATGAAAATCATTTCCTGGAACGTAAACGGTATCCGCGCAAATGCTAAAAAAGGTGGATTTGACTGGCTTTTAGTTCAAGATGCTGATTTCTTCTGTATTCAGGAAACTAAGGC
>CAYSPX010000054.1:0-2769 GCA_964433125.1 uncultured Candidatus Saccharibacteria bacterium
TCGGTCTGTCTTCGATCTTTCCATGAAAATAATCAAGACCTGTTTCCCCAATTCCTACAACCTTTGGATGTAAGGCAAGATTTTTATAAAAATCATAATCAAAGACCTCACTTGTATTATCTGCGGGGTGAAGTCCTACAACTGCCCAAATATTTTCATTTTTTTCAGCTATTTTTACCGCTTTTTCGGAACTAAGTTTATCAACTCCAACAACGATCATTCCCACCTCCTTTTCTTGTGCACGAGAAATAACATCCACCATGTCTAGGTCGAATTCTGGGAGATTTAGGTGACAATGAATATCTATATATCTCATATTATATTAGTTACTATTTAGGTAAATTAACTGAACAATTACTTCCTCATAAACAAAGGTCTCTCAGGCATTTTCCCAGTCTTAACTCCTTCCAAGACAAACTTCGAGGTTTCTGGCATTATAGGTTCTAGAGCAACAGCAATATAGTAAACAGAAGCCAAACAAAATGAGATCTGTTGCTTCCCTTTCTCTACATCAGTCTTTACAGTCTTAAATGGCTGATATTCCTGGATGAATTTATCAACTCCTTGGATATGTTCCCAAATATCATCGCAAACTTTATTTATTTCAAATCCATCACAAAACTCTTTATGCTTTTTTATATCAAAGTCTGGAGCAGACTTAAGATCTAGTACAACGCCATTACTCTCCGCCATTTTCATAACTCGACTTACAAGATTTCCCAAACCATTTGCCAAGTGAGCATTGTAAGCGTCTTTAAACCTCTCTCTAGTAAAAGGACTATCCTCAAAAGGTTGAACTTCTCTCAAAAGAAAATATCGAAGTGCATCTGTACCATATTCTTTTACTATATCGATAGGACTTACAACATTTCCAAGAGATTTACTCATTTTTATTCCACCCTCACCAGTTACAAATCCATCTATCACTATTTGTTTAGTGTTTGGAAGTCCCGCAGCTATAAGCATAGCTTGCCACATAGCACTCTGTTGTCGAAGATTGTCCTTTCCACAATACTGAACAACATTCTCGGCATTTACCCAAAACTTTTCGAAGTTTTCTTTATTTTCTGGCCAACCAAGAGCTGAAATATAACTTACAAGAGCATCAAACCAAACATACATCACCTGATCTGGATCCCCAGGAACTTCTACTCCCCAAGGCATTTTGGTCTTGAGTCTTGAGATACTAAAGTCAGTTAATCCCCTTTCAACAAAAGCTTTTATTTCATTAAATCTAAAATCTGGAACAACGAGTTTTGGATTATTTTTATATAAATCTAAAAGTGGCTTTTGCAACTCAGAAAATTTAAAGAAATAGTTTTCTTCATCAATTTCTTCAATGATCATAAGTGGGTGTATCGCACACTTACCATCTACGAGTTCACTTTCTGTCTTTTCAAGTTCGCAACCAACGCAATACTTTATTTTATAATTCTTTTTGTAAATAAAACCTCTCTCGTCACAAATTTTCCAAAAAGCCTGGGCGGCAGACTTATGGTGTGTATCTGTAGTTCGGATGATATTTAAATCACTACTAAGTCCAAGTAAAGGAAGTAGTTCTTTAAATTTTTCTGATAATCCATCAACGTATTCCTGGGCAGGAACACCTACAGCTTGTGCATTTCTATAAATCTTGAGTCCATGTTCATCTGTTCCAGTATTAAAAAAAACTTCATATCCTTCTATCCTCTTCTCTCGAGCTATAACATCCGCGCGAATAAACTCAATAGCGTGCCCCAAATGAAGTTCGGCATTGAGATATGGAAGAGTTGTAGTTATATAGAAATTCTTTTTCATTTATTTAAAAGTCAGTAATTTTTCGAACTTTTGCTTGTCCTTGTATGGACCAATTATAGCCATATTTAGCTTTTCATCAACAAAGATTTCTTTTGCAATTTCCTTTAGGTCGGCAACTGTAATTTTGTTTATTTTTTCTACTTCAACATCTGGATCATCTATTTTACCATCAATTATTTCATGCAGAGCACAATACTCAGCACGAGAATCAGATGTTTCGAAGCCAAGTTTAAATGAGCCTGAAACATAGTCTTTTACCTTCTGTAATTCTTCTTCTTTTATTTCATCTGAAATTATCTTTTTACATTCAGAAATTAGGGTTGAAATAACTTCATCTATTCTGCTTGTATCAATTCCTGTTGAGATTGTGAAAAGTCCATGGTCTGTATACGCATCATGACTTGAATGAATATAGTAACCAACCCCCATTTCTTCCCGCAGTTTTTGGAAAAGTCTTGAACTCATTCCTCCGCCAAGGAGAATCGAAAGGACCTTCAGAGCTGTATCTCTTTTATCTCTTGCACCAAAAGAACGAACACCCAGAACGATGTGCGCTTGGTCTGTTTCTTTAAATTTCAAACTAATCTCAGGCTTTGTTTGTTCTTCTTTTACGGATTCTTTCTTGTTTTTAACTCCAGTTGAAATATTTGCAAAGGCTTTTTCAATTTTCCCGAGAGTTTCTTTTTCATCAAAGCTTCCTGACACTGCGACGATAGTCGACTCAGCGACATAGTGTTCACCTACGTATTTTACAAAATCCTCTTTTTTGAAATTTTTAACGGTCGTTTCATTTCCAGCAACATTCCACCCTGCAGGTTGGTCACCATAAACAAGTTCCATAAAAAGATCATGAACATGTCGATGTGGCATATCTTGATACATTCTTATTTCTTCGATGATCACTCCTTTTTCTTTTTCTATTTCTTTTTCATTTAAAAGTGGGTGTAGATAGATATCAGAAACAACATCGAG
>CAYSPX010000055.1:0-2716 GCA_964433125.1 uncultured Candidatus Saccharibacteria bacterium
CTCGAGCTTTTATTAACAAACAAAAGACCGCCGTAAAGGTGGTTTTTTGTTTTATTTTATACTAAGTTTCCCAAACTTTATAAAGTTAGTCAAAAATCAAGAACTTTATAAAGTTACACACCTGCCCCAAACCTTATATATACTATCTCTGTGCGGGGCGGGAGAATCGAACTCCCACCAAAAGTTTGGAAAACTTCTATTCTACCATTAAACTAGCCCCGCGATAGAACTATACTAGCAAAAAACTCGCCACGAAACAAGACCATATCGAAAAACTAATCATTTCTAGGATCAAAAATAGACGGTTTAACTTTTTCTCTATTTAATATTTTGGATATTCTTCTACCGCCAAGAACTGACGGTATGATGCCTATACCGTTACATCCCAGGTTATAGAGCAGTACCTTATTCTTTGGCTCTTCACCTATGATTCTTATACGATTTGGAGTGTAACCCATAAGTCCATGCCAAGTAAACTCATAATCTATTTTATGATTTGGGTCTGAATCATACTCTTTTTTAATAGCATTATCTATTTCAGACTGTATAATTTCTGGATAATCATAATCCCTCATATACTCTGCCCTGTCATCAATTGAAATTTCCGGACCCCCCATGCAGATAAGATTATGTGTCTTATCACCATACTCATGTGGTCTACGAGTAAGGTAAAGATAATAATTTTTAGAATCAAGTTGATCATATTTTTCATCATGATAAGCAATTGCTATTGGATCTTTATTTAATTTTTCCAAATAACCTGACATATAACCAACAGTTCCATTGACTAAGTGATGAAATTTCTTGTCGATAGCAAGTCCGCCTTCATTAAATATATCGAAGTTTTCAAAACCATTTGTACACAAGACTACCCTACTTGCATTGATAGTATATTTCCCAGCATCAAGTAAAGCGTGATTATTTTTCAATACAACCCTCTTAATATGTGTATTCTCATATAAAGCAAAGCGATCTGAATACTTTTTTAACAGAAAAATGACGACTTCCTGGCAAAATAGCGCTGAGTTAACACAAGCAGCTTTATCAATATACACTGCCTGGAAACTTTTATCCTCAGTCTCCATTTTTGATAATATTTCTTCATGAGGAACTAGCTTGTATAGTTTCTCAAAGACCTTAGGGATATCATTTACAAACGGAGCATCCTTATTTATTAAAAACAAATTACCTTCAATACCAGAACGTGTTTCTATTTCGAAATCTTGTAACTCAGCAACGATTTGACCCAAAGTTGAATAACCAATCCTCGCTGTAGTCATAGAAAAAACTATATCTAAACCTGCATCATCATACATTTCTTCTATAAGTTTCCATGTAGATTGCATATCAACAAGCGCACTTCTAAGCATGTCGAAACCAAATTCATCCTCAATATCCTTGAGTGGTCTCTCAAATCTTGCCACTACCTGCCCTGCATTGTGCCCTGTCGCACCATGAGCTAGTCTACCCTGATCAACCATGACTACCCTTTGATTTGTATATTTTAGTGTAAAAAAAGCAGTAGAAACACCTGCTATACCAGCACCGATAATAGTAATATCAGTATCAACATCAGAACTGATAACAATAGACTTTCTATCATGATTCAATTGGTGTATCCAAGGTGATTTGTTTATTTTCATCTTTTATATCAAATTACAATAAATGGTCGGAGCGCCGGGATTCGAACCCGGAGTCGCCTGTTCCCAAAACAGGAATGTTAGCCGTTACACCACGCTCCGATACAAGAACTATACTAGCACAATGCTTCAAAAAACTAAAGAATAATATTGTTTAACATCTTAACTTTCGACTTCCCTGTCATAATATTCATCACCACAGCAATCACGTGAAACTCAAATTCTATATCTTTGTGGTATTTATTCTCATTTAGATATGTTTGAATTACCCTTCGAAGCTTTCTTTGTTTTAAGTTGGTCACGTTTTCTTCTGGTCGATAGTCAGTACCCGTTCCGCGATCTATAACACTTTTGACTTCAATAAAATGTAATCTTTTGTCTTTGACCGCTATAATGTCTATTTCTCCCCACTTACGTAAATGATTTCTTTCCTGGATCAAGAAACCATGTTTCTCAAGATAAAAACAAGCAATACTCTCACCTACATCTCCAGTTTCACGATTTTTAGTCTTACTAATCCCCATATTGTTTTTAAATTAAAAGAGACAAAAGACACGTATATAAGCCATATTTTAACTGTCTTATACCCACTGTCCCCAATGTTATCCACAGTTTTAACAATTTTGACCTATATAAAATAACACCTTTGGTGCGGGCACCGAGAATCGAACTCGGAAATCCTCCTTGGCAAGGAGGTATTTTACCATTAAACTACACCCGCTTCGTTGAAGATTATATATTAAAACACTTAGAACTCCAACTGGTGCACCCGGTAGGACTCGAACCTACAACAAACGCTTCGAAGGCGTGTATGATATCCATTTCACTACGGGTGCATATATTACACTACTCTATCACTTACATTACCATAATACTGTATTAATAGCTTTTGCCAAGCGATAACTCTCCTTAATATGTTAACACCACCGACATATAATCTGGTATAACTTGAGTATTGTCTAACTTTCACTAGATTATTATCTATTTTTAAATACTTTTCCATCCAATTTTTAATGACAGTAATCATTAGAGGATTTGAACTGGTAAATTGAAAACTACCCTTTTTTGTTCCATGA
>CAYSPX010000056.1:0-2681 GCA_964433125.1 uncultured Candidatus Saccharibacteria bacterium
TTGCTTCAGCTTTTACTTTATCAAGATAAATTGCTAGTCCCTTAAATTTTTCAAAGTAGTCATTGTAGAACTTCTGCGCCTCTGCTCGCTCTGTCCCCTCTCCCAAGTTTGTTCGCAAAGCATTTACTCCCATACCGTAAAGTATTCCGAAGTTTATCACTTTTGCTTTGCGTCGCATTTCTTTATCTACTTTTTCTTTTGGTACCTCAAAAACTTCCGAGGCAACGGCAGTGTGAACATCTTCACCGTTTTTAAAAATCTCTATTAATTTTTCATCACCAGAAAGAAAAGCGGCGATACGAAGTTCTATCTGAGAGTAGTCGAGCGCAGCAAGCACAAAACCTTTTTCGGCAATAAAGGCTTTTCTGATAGCGCGTCCGAGTTCGGTCTTGGTGGGAATGTTTTGGAGATTCGGACCTTGTGAAGACATACGTCCAGTTGTCGTACCTGCTTGTAAAAAATGTGCGTGAAGCCTACCATCTTTATCAACCAAAGTTGGGATGGTATCGATATATGTAGAAAGAAGTTTCTGAAGTTCTCGATATTCAAAGAGTAAAGGAATCATCGGATGCGCATCACGAAGTTTTTCTAATTCTGATTCACGAGTTGAGCGAGCACCTCCTGTAGTCTTCTTGAGACCCTTTGCAGTTAATCCCATTTTATCAAAAATAATTTCACCTAGTTGCTTGGGAGAATTTATATTAAATTCTACACCAGCAAATTCCCAGATTTTCTTCTCGAGCTTTGTAAGCTCAGTGTGATATGTCTTTGAAAGATTGTTCAAAAAATCAACATCGATTTTCACCCCACGCGCATCCATTTTATCTATGATCGGAATTATCGGCGCCTCTATCTCCTCATACACCTTTCGCAATTCCCTTTTATCTAGTTCGTTGAAAATAATCTCACTCGCTTTTTTAAAATCATCAGTCTTTGCAAAATTATAAATGTCATCGGTTGTTGGATCGGCAAGGTTGGAATTTAAAATCCACAATGCAATGGAAGTCTTTTTTAATTCTTCTTTATCTATAACCTGGCTATCTCTTTTTTCTATTTTTTGTTGCTCTTTAGCAATCTCTATTTCATTCCCCAAAACATTGTTGAGTCGTGAAAGAAGTGTTCTAAAGTCTAGTTCGGTGAAAAGTTCAGCGAGTTTTACGAGGTCTAGATTGTCTTTGAAATTTCCAGGCAAAACAAAATCAACCGGCGCGTCACGCCTTATGGTCGCCAACATTTTACTAAACTCAGCTTCTTCTTTACCCTCTTTAAGTAAAGTGATTATTCTATCTGTAATCCCTACTTTTTTAAATTTTTCTTCGCCATCCTTTTTTTCTAGGGCTTTATAAATATCCTCAATACCTCCGAACTCTGTTATAAGTATCGTCGCAGTTTTTTCACCTATTCCCTTTATTCCGATAATATTATCTGAAGGATCGCCACGAAGACCCTTATAGTCAGGAAGTAGTAATGGCCCAAAACCAAATCTTTCCTTCACCCCCTTTTCATCATAAATAATAGTGTCCTTAATTCCCTTTTTCAAAGTATATACTTGCACCTTTTTACCATCCACCAACTGCAAAGTATCCATATCTCCAGAAGCGACAATGATATCCACGTCCGGATCATTTTTCATTTTTTCTACAATTGTGCCGAGCATGTCGTCAGCCTCAAACCCTGGTTTATCATAAATCGGAATATTAAAACCTTTAAAGATATCTCTAGATCTTTTCATCTGCATCACCAGATCATCCTCAGCTTTTACTCGTCCAGCTTTATAGTCTTTGTACACTTCGTTTCTAAATGTCGGCCCAGGTAGGTCATAACAAGCCACGATATAGTCTGGTTTAAGTTCATCTATGATCTTTATAAGCATAGTTGTAAGTCCGTAAAGTGCTCCTGTCGGTTCTCCTTTTACAGATACGAAATCAGGCAAAGCATGATATGCCCGGTGAAGGATGGCGTGGGAGTCGAGTAAGACGAGGCGTTTGTGGTTGGGCATATCACCATTGTACCTTATAAATATCACATAATAAAACTGGCGGCCTCTTGAGGAGGACGCCAGTTTTGACCTGGTCACCATGCCGGTAAATTTAGGAAGTCGTTGCCTCCCACAATCTCCGTTTCGATATCGTTATTTTGGTTGGCTACAATAACTTCGAAACCGCCACTCTTGTGGGCCCTGACTTCTATGATCCTCCAGTACCTCCCAGAGTACCTAACTCCGTTTAACGTGAAGTCACTGCCAGAAGGCCTTCTTACATCATCTTCAACAATTATTTTTTGTTGGGGTTGGACTGTCTTTACGTGACTGTAACTAACACAGCCACCAGACATCGTTGCGATTACACACACAGAAAGAAGAACTAAATTTTTCATTCAAAAAAACACTACTACATGTTTAGTTTATAGTCAATACTGAAGTAATGGTTCAATGGCGTAGAATCAATTTTCAATCTCGATCACTATAGTTAACTGTAGTGGCTATATTTTAAACCCTCGCACGCCCTCATTCACAAATTCACAAAATATTTTGTGGTGATCCTCTGGTAAAATCTCTTTTACATTCTCCGGCCACTCTATGACTATAAGGTTGTTTTGATTTTCCACTAACTTTTCAAAATCTAAGACCTGCAACTCTCTCCCATTTGCCAATCGATATGCATCGATATGAATTAGTCTTT
>CAYSPX010000057.1:0-2650 GCA_964433125.1 uncultured Candidatus Saccharibacteria bacterium
ATAAAACAAAAAACCACCTTTACGGCGGTCTTTTGTTTGTTAATAAAAGCTCGAGCGAGTTTTTATTATTATTTCACTGCGTCCTTCAAAGCCTTAGCAGCTCTGAACTTCGGAACCTTCATTGCTGGAACCTTGATAGCTTCTCCAGTTCGAGGGTTTCGAGCTTCTCGCGCTGCTCGCTGCTTTACTGAGAAGATACCAAGTCCTGCGATACTTACTTCTTCACCTTTCTTCAGAGAATCAATGATAGAGTTTAACAATGTTTCAACTGCTTGCTCAGCTTGAACCTTTGTTCCTCCTAACACTGCATGCACTGCGTCTACTATTCCTGCTTTATTCATATAGTTTGTTTTGACCCAAATTAATTACAACACAATTAATAATGTTTCTAACCTCTAGACAATTATATAATATGTGACTTTTTACGCAATAGGGTTGAAACTACACAGATTTTACCGTGCAAAGTCAATTACGCGAGTTTCTCTGATAATTGTTACCTTTATTTCACCTGGATACTTAAGATCTTTTTCAATTTTGATAGCTATATCACGTGCCATGTTTCTAGCTTCTAGATCAGTAACCTTTTCTGGTGTAACAAATATACGTATCTCACGTCCAGCCTGTAGGGCATAGGACTTTTCTACACCAGGGAAGTTATTGGCTATTGCTTCTAAATCTCCTAGTCGCTTCAAATAGTTCTCTATACTATCATGCCTTGCACCCGGACGTGCTCCTGATATAGCATCTGCAGTCTGCACTATGCGAGACTCAACAGTTTCATAAGGATATTCCTCGTGATGTGCCTGCATTGCTTTTACTATTTCTTCATTTGCTCCAAACTTCTGTAGTATTCTACGACCTATCTCAACATGAGTTCCTGTTACTTCATGATCTAGCGCTTTACCTAGGTCATGGAGAAGGGCACCAGCCTTTGCCACTGCTACATTTGCTCCTATCTCTTCTGCAATCATTCCAGCAATATGTGCCATCTCTATAGAGTGTTGTAAAACATTCTGGCCATAACTTGTCCGGAAGTGCAATCTTCCAAGTACGAGGATGATTCTAGGATCAAGGCCTATAACTCCACATTCATATGCTGCTTGTTCACCTTTTTCTTTAATTGTTTTATTGATTCCGGCTTGAGACTCAGCAACTATTTTCTCAATCTTTGCTGGCTGAATACGACCATCCTTCATAAGTTCTTCAAGTGCTACCTTTGCAACATGTCTTCGAACTGGATCAAAAGATGAAATGGTAATGGTTCCTGGAGTATCATCAACTATAACTTCTACACCAGTCATTCTTTCAAATGCTTTTATGTTTCGGCCTTCCTTACCAATTATTTTGCCTTTAATATCATCACTTGGAATAGTAACGGATGTCGACATGACATCTGAAGCTACAGAATTTGCTAGTCTCTGTATAGAAGTTGCAAGGATTTCTTGAGCCTTTTTCTCAAGAGTTTCTTCGCCAGACTGTTCAAGCTTTTGCATTCGTGCCAGTAGGTCTTGCTCGGCGTTCTTTTCTATACTATTCAATAGAGTTTGCTTGGCTTCATCTGTAGTCATCTTTGCAACTCTTTCAAGTTCTATTGCTTTTTCCTTTTCTAGGTTTTCTGCCTTCTCTCTGATTGCTTTTATTTGCTCTACTTTCTCTTTGATCAACTCAACTTCTTTATCTATATCGGTCTGTCTTTTGTCGAGTAAATCTTCCTTTTTTATAAGTCGTGATTCTGCTTGTGTGACCTTTTCCTCTTTTGCCTTTATATCTGTATGTGCTTCGTCGATATACTTCTTTGTCTTTATATCTGCTTCCGTGGTAATTCTCTTCGCTTCTTCTTTTGCGGTTAGAAGCATTTCTTTTATTTCGAGTTCCATTGATCCCTTTTTACCCAAAGAGATAATGAGTCGTAGGTAGTAACCGATTGCGATCCCGGCGACTCCTGCAATACTCAAAAGTACCGCTACTAATTTTAATGACATATGCGAATTCAATTCGCCTTCTGTGGATCTTGAATAACTATCTTTAAAGGGAACTGAAAAATTAAATTTATAACAAACTCACTGTATCACGATTAAAGAATCTTGTCGATGATGCCATATTTCTGTGCTTCATCAGAACTCATAAAGAAGTTTCGATCCACATCTTTTTCAATCTTAGATAATGTTTGACCAGAGTTTTTGGCTAGCATTTTGTTTAGGTTTTCTCGAGTTTTAAGAATATGCTTTGCACTGATTTCGATATCAGAAGCTTGACCCTCAGCACCGCCAAGAGGTTGATGAATCATGATCTCAGAATTTGGTAATGCAAATCTTTTACCTTTTTTTCCTGAAGATAAAATAAGTGCACCCATGGATGCTGCCATTCCGACACACACTGTCGATACATCGTTCTTGATATTATTCATCGTATCGATTATTGCCATTCCAGCTGTTACTGCACCACCTGGTGAGTTTACATAAAGCGTTATGTCTTTCTTAGGATCTTCGGCTTGTAGGAAAAGTAGTTGCGCTACTACGATGTTTGCCACATGATCATCTATAGGACCTGCAAGAAAAATTATATTTTCCTTTAGCAGTCTTGAGTAAATATCATAAGCTCTTTCGCCCATACTTGTTTTCTCTATTACGGTTGGTATTAACATATGTTT
>CAYSPX010000058.1:0-2648 GCA_964433125.1 uncultured Candidatus Saccharibacteria bacterium
CGTGAAGATTTACCTCTAATAGTATAACACCAAACTAGTCTTTTGGCAAGGGTTTAATTATCCAGACTCTATTCCATCGCATTTTCCATTTTTCTTCTATTGTCCTGAAGGGTAGTTTCATTATAAAGCGGTTGTCTGATTGTGGGGTGATTTTCTCATAGTTAATATTGTGAGCCTTGTGTGTGTCGAAGACGTATAGGTTGCTATCATCGTAACCATAGACAAACATGACATGGTCAGCGAGACCATTTAGCTTTATTGCAATATCAATGCCGACGACATTTCCCACATTGATCTCACTTTTTATTTTCTCTATACTTTTTTCAAAAGAATCATGTTTTGAAAAGATCATTGCGTAAATAAAACTGAAAAAGGAGTTAATTTTAATATTATTTATTTCAAAATCAAACCCCCTGTCTCTCATCAGCTTCGGAACTTTTATGAAAGAAAGATTTGTCCAAACAAACGAAGCTGGCATCGATATTCCAAAAACTTTTTTCTTTTCGATTTCAACAGGGCAGAGATTTGTGGGAGAGAATTCTGAAGGATATAAAAAGTTCAAAGTATAGTATAAAAAGTCTCTACCGCAACGATTCTTAACTGTATTTCCAGCACTATCTTTTTCACGTTCAACAAAACCAAATTTATTTAGGTCGATAGGGAGATGATTTGTCATACTTGGAGGGTTCATTTTGAATTATATTTTATTATATATCTTTATAATATAAAAAAACAACCGCTAGGTACGGATACCGTGCGGTGTTGTTGTGTTTGGTTAAGGTATATCTCAGTCGGCAGAGTTTGGTCTGACTACAACAGCTCGATGAAGATCTACATCCATGGCGACCGCTTCCTCAAAACGATACGCTTCTCCAAACATACTTTCATACAAGGCACACGTTTTGCTGAAAGCAGATCTGACCGCCTCACTATCATCGCCCTTACCTCGGTAAGGATTGTAGTGAAGAAAGTAGCCGAAAATTTTGTGACAGTCTGCTTCGTATTTTTTTGTGTCGATAATGTGCCTTTGCCACACTAACTCGATGTCTGGGGCTGGTATTACCCAATCCCCGGCTGTAATACATAGCTGCAAGTAGTTTTTGTATTTGCGGAACATGTAATTGATCTGGCCAGGGCGCATAAGTAATACGTCCCGAAAGTGGGGTCGGAGGCACTCAAGATCTAAAAAACCTAGCACACTCTCAACCTCATTGTATGTCCTTTGGTAATGTCCATACTTCACACTAGTTTTCTGCGTTTTCATATCTATTTTTAATATATCACACTTTTTCTGGTATAATAAGTTACATGTTTATAACACAACTTATCACCGTTGCAGTCGTGCACTTGTTTGCTGTAATGAGCCCTGGGCCTGATTTTGCTATGGTTACTCGAAACAGTCTCATATATTCTCGTAAAATTGCTATATACACATCACTGGGTATTGCTCTCGGAATATCTGTTCATGTTATGTACTCTTTGCTCGGAATCAGTTTGATCATATCTCAATCAATCATAATCTTTAACATTATAAAATATATCGGTGCGGGGTATTTGTTTTACATCGGTTACAAGTCACTAAAGGCAAAACCTGCAGATATCTCAGATATTAAGAATAAAGAAATGGAAAACACACCGGTGGAGGCGACAAATATGATAAGTATTCGTTCGGCGATATGGAATGGTTTTTTAACAAATGTTTTAAATCCAAAAGCTACACTTTTCTTCTTGGCACTTTTTACTCAGGTTATCGATCCATTAACACCCAAGTTTCTTCAGTTGTTCTATGGGGTAGAAATGATGGCGATTACTTTTGTTTGGTTTAGTATTGTTTCATTTATTTTTTCAAATAGTTTGATAAAGTTAAAAATAATAAAAGTTCAACACCACATAGAAAGAGTTACAGGAGTTGTTTTGATAGCGCTTGGGGTGAAAGTGGTTTTGAGTTCGGCAAAGTAAGGTTGTGAAGTTATATACAAATGAATACACCATACACAATTTTAAAATATGATCCAAATTGGATAAATTTGTTTAATGAACTTAAAGAAAAATTAAGTAGAATTTTTGCAGGTAAGTTTACTAGAATAGAGCATGTAGGTAGTACATCAATACCCGGGATGAATGCAAAGCCGCTAATAGATGCTCTGATCGTAGTTGATTCTATGGATAATTTAGTAGAACAAAGGAAGATGATGGTGGAAGAAGGTTATGAATATAGAGAAAACTATGTCGCGCCCAATACGATACTATTTTATAAAACGGAGAAGGGTGAAAAAGTAGAAAATATTCACGTATGTACTTCAGTCAATGACCTTTTCAGTCAATTAATATTTATGAGAGACTATCTACGAGAGCATCCAGAAAAGGCAAAGGAATATAGTGATTTAAAACTTCAGCTGAAAGAAAAATATCCGGATAGTTATGAAGCGTATAAGGACGGTAAGCGAAGCTTGTTGGATGAGATAAAGAGGTTGGCTTATGGGTGGAATGAGGGGAGGTAGTTTGATATTATTTTGTATATGAACTATATCGGCTTAATTATAGAAGAAAGTTTAAAGGATAAAAGTATTTTAAAAGAGTTAGAAATACTGGATTTAAAAGTGACTGATGAACCAAATCCTGCGGATCGTTGGCATATGTATACAGTT
>CAYSPX010000059.1:0-2610 GCA_964433125.1 uncultured Candidatus Saccharibacteria bacterium
CTATTTCTTTTTCATTTAAAAGTGGGTGTAGATAGATATCAGAAACAACATCGAGGGCTGTGTCGATATGCTCCTTACTTACCTTGGCATAATATCCTGTATACTCCTGACCAGTAAAAGCGTTGTATTGAGCACCAAGAGACTCAAGCTCCTTTGAAATATCGAGTGCTGTAGGGCGCCTGGGTGTTCCCTTAAACATCATATGCTCTAGGAAGTGGGATAGCCCACTAGTGTCCTTTTTTTCGTATTTAGAGCCAGTTTCAACCATAACAAGAACAGTTACAGCAGGGTTATCCACCATTGGAACTGTTATTACTCGTAGGCCGTTTGGAAGTTTGGTTTGGTTGAATTTCATGTGACAATCGTAGCATTTTGAAAGAGTTAGGACAAATATATATAATAAAAAAAGCCTCAACCGGAATTGAGACTTCGTGAAAGAACTGAGGTCAAAGGATCTGAAGATCTCATCAACCAAAGTCCTAAGAGCCTACTCGGGGACACCGGCAAACCACCAAGCGTCATCCCACCAATTGTCGTTACGGCTGACGCTCACGATACGCTCATCGTCGATCCACTGGCGGAAAACGACATAACACCACTTACCATTTTCGTCTCTCCAGTGAGTTGCGTTGGGATACTTGTCGGCGAATGTCGGGTCATCCTGATTTACCCTCGCAAGGGTGTACGGATCAGGTTTTAATTTACGCAGCCGAAACTCTTTCTCTAAGTTATCATCCGAGATGACACCACCCCTTTCGCTAAGATCAAGCTTAAAGAAGACAATTGTCTTAGTATCACCCATTCCTCGAGGTATGGTCTCGACAACATCATTTTCGACGTATTGTTTGCGGCCGGTGTTTTTGAGCACCTCCCTTGGACTAAGGGTACGGTCAATCCTGCTCACTACCCGGGTGATCAGTTTGGAGAACATTTCGATGTATTTCCGAAGTAGGGCGAACATTTCGATCGCCAGATTCGGATGACCGAGCCCTTTTTGGAACGCCTCCGAGGTAAACTCAGGAGCGTGTTTTTCGAGCAATGCTCGATAGTTACCGATTGCCTTACTGATCTGGCCATCGGTCGTTGTTGCGATTACTTCTGCTGATGGGGTCACGTCGGTAGACATGGCGTCATCCTTTCATTTTAAGTTTTAAGGTACACAAGCAATCGGAATCTTTCACCTTTTGCTTATTTATTTTATATAACTTTTCAAGTAGTTTGTCAACTCCTCCACCTTCACCCTCTCCTGCTTCCCTGTATCCCTATTTCTCACAGTAACTCCAGCATCTTTTTCTATAGTATCGAAATCCACTGTCACACAGTACGGTGTACCTATTTCATCTTGTCTACGATATCGCTTTCCTATGTTTCCATTGTCGTCGAACTCACACATAAAATCTTTTCTCAGTATATTAAAGATTTCTTTGGCTTTATCTACAAGTATTGGTTTATTTTTTAACAAAGGAAACACTGCCACTTTTACTGGTGCAAGGGATGGAGGTAATTTTAGATAAACTCTTGGTTCTTCTCCAGATAAATCCTCTGTATATGCATTATCTAGAAACATAAGCATTTGTCGTGCTAGTCCAGCTGATGTTTCAAGAATATGAGGTACAAATCGTGTTTTTGTTTCCTCATCATAATAGTCTAAAGCAACACCAGAAAACTTAGAGTGTTGTGACAAATCCCAATCGCCACGTGCGTGTATTCCTTCAACCTCTTTAAATGAATCATCAAAGAATCCAAATGAATATTCTATATCGTATGCTTCACTTGCGTAGTGTGCTAATTTTTCATGCTTAAAGAAGCGTAGCTTTTCTTTTGGAATACCATTTTCTATATACCAGTCCCATCGAACCTGCTTCCACATTTCATATAATTCCTTAGTATTCTTTGGATCATGAAAATATTGCATTTCCATCTGTTCAAATTCTCGAGTTCGAAAAATAAATTGACGTGCAGCAATTTCATTTCTAAAAGCTTTTCCGACTTGAGCAATACCGAATGGAAGTTTTGGATGGAGAGTATCTAGAGTATTTTTATATTCCAAATAAATACCACCACATGTTTCTGGTCGCAAATACATCACATTTTCATCAGTAATAGTATCCACAGGTGAACCAAAATTTGACTTTACCATGAGTGAAAAAGTTTTTGCTTCTGTAAGATCTGTAGAACCACAGTTTGAACATTTTAATTTCTTAGCTTTGCGAAGTGTATCGAGTTCTTTATTTATAAATTCGATAGGCATCTTATCAGCGTTAATCCCAAAATCTTCCAGAATATGGTCGGCTCTAAAACGAGCTTTACAGTTTTTACAATCAACTTGAGGATCATTGAATCCTCCAACATGACCTGAAGCAACCCAAGCTTGTGAATGCATAAAAATAGCACTATCGAGTCCGTAGATATCATCTCTCATTTGAATCATAGCTTTCCACCAAGTATTTTTTATATTTTCTTTAAGGAGAATACCATAATGACCATAATCATAAACTCCAGAAACTCCACCGTAAATTTCAGAAGATGGGTATACGAAACCTCTTCGCTTAGTCAGCGATATTATCTTCTCCATTTTTGTCTCTTCTTTTGCCATTTTATTTATATTAT
>CAYSPX010000060.1:0-2590 GCA_964433125.1 uncultured Candidatus Saccharibacteria bacterium
TTTTTTTCGTTTATAATTTTTGGAATTACAGGATCATTTTTGTATGAGTATTTAACAAGAAAAATAGGAGAAAAGTATTTTAAAAAAGACGCTCTTATTGTAAAAGGATATCGTTTGCATCACAGTCTGTATGGATTGATTGGGCTTATGTTTTCTCTCTTCTTTTTCCTAAATGGTAGAATCGAAGCATTTCAGGTTTTAATTGGATTGAGTATTGGTATTCTTGTTCAGCACACTCTGACAGACGGTTTCAGGTTTGTAAGTAAAGAGTAAATTGACCTCTATCAGAGCCATACAATTTACATACAAAAAGTGTATAATGAGAGAACTATGGACCTCTCAAACAAAAAATGTATTCCTTGTGAAGTTGGCGGACTGTCTCTTGAGAAAGAAGCGGTTGCGATTTTTTCTCGTGATCTTAAGGAGTGGAAGGTTGTCGAAAGTAATGAAGCCTACAAAGGTCCTGTTATGAAAATTGTTCGCCATTTGAAATTTAAAGATTTTAAGGAATCAATGATTTTTATAAATAAGGTAGCAGAGATTGTAGAAGGTGAAGGACATCATCCCGATATTAAGATTAATTATAATGAAGTAACTCTAGAGCTGACCACTCATGCTGTGGGCGGTCTCACTGAAAATGATTTTATTGTTGCAACAAAGATAGATAAAATAGTGGTATAATTTGTGAATGAAAATTGAACAAAAAAAATGGACAGCAGAAGCAGGGTGGAAAACTTTCACAGCAGGAAACTTTAGTGAAGATCCTGACTTAGTTTTATTATTTGGAGGAAACAAAGCACTCAAAGACCAGAAGACTTTTGATGAGATACGTTCTTGGTATCCTAAATCTCATATTGTGAGTGCGTCAACGGCAGGGGAGATTATTCAGAGAGAGGTTTCTGATGATTCATTGGCACTTACAGCTGTGAAGTTTGATAAGACAGAGTTAAAGTTTGTTGAGGCTGATATTGAAACAGCAGATCAAAGTGAAGAAATTGGAAAAAAATTAGCTAATAGTCTACCAGGTGAAAATTTAACCCATGTTATGATTTTTTCCGATGGACTTTTTGTAAATGGAACACCGCTTGTTAAGGGACTGCTTTCTGTTTTGCCTAAAAACGTATCAGTTACAGGTGGACTAGCAGGAGATGGTGCACGTTTCAAGGAAACATTGGTAGGACTTGATGGTGTAGCTGTTAGTAAAAAACTAGTGTGCATTGGCTTTTATGGATCAAGTATTAAGGTTGGTTACGGTTCGCTAGGAGGTTGGGACTCTTTCGGAGTTTCTCGAGCTATTACTAAGTCAAAAGGAAATGTTCTATATGAGTTGGATGGAGCTCCAGCACTTTCTTTGTATAAAGAGTACTTAGGAGAACTTGCAAAGGAACTTCCTGCGAGTGGACTTCTTTTTCCACTAAACCTAAATATTAAAAATGATGATGGTACAGAAGTGGAAGTGGTTAGAACAATTTTGGCAGTTGATGAAAAGGAACAATCAATGACTTTTGCTGGAGATATGCCAGAGGGAACAGTTGCACGATTTATGAAAGCAAATTTTGATAGAATCATCGACGGTGCTTCAGGAGCAGCAAATATGAGTATTGAGTCGCTTGGAGAAAAGAAAGCAGAGTTATCAATACTTGTGAGTTGTGTTGGTAGAAAACTTGTTTTGAAGGATAGAGTAGAAGAGGAAGTTGAAGCTGTGAGTGAAAAAATTGGTTCACAGTCTGCAATCATCGGTTTCTATTCATATGGAGAAATATGTCCTACAGCACCGACAGAGCGACAATGTCAGTTACACAATCAAACAATGACCATTACAACTTTTAGAGAGGAGTAAAAACAATGCATCATCTTCTTGAAAGACAAATTAGAAAAGCCTTCAATGAAAACACCCCAAGATCACCAGTCTTTGAGGCTTTTCTCAAGACTGTTAGTAATACATATGATAATAATGACAAAGACAGAGAGTTGCTCGAACACTCTTTTAATATTAGTTCAAAAGAATTTTCTGAACTAAATGCTCGTGTACTAAAACTATTGGGTGAAATCGAAGCTGAAAAGAAAAATGTTGAACAAAAAGTTATTGAGAGAACGGCAGAACTTACCGTTGCCAATAATCGATTAACAGAACTTGATAAAATAAAGACTGAATTTATTTCTGTTGCCGCACACCAACTTAGAACACCATTATCTGCTATCAAATGGATATTCTCAACATTAGTAGATGAAGGTGATAATGATAACCTAACCGCCGAACAGAGAAGTCTTCTTATGAAGGGTTTTGAAAGTAATGAAAGAATTATTCGTTTGATAAATGAAATGCTTGTAGTTACTCGAATAGAGTCTGGTAAGATGTCATATAACTTCACTTTTATACACATCGAGGATCTTATAGAAAGTTGTTTACAGGATTTCACTAGACAGGCCGAGAATAGAAAAATCGATTTACATTTCAATGAACCAAGTACAAAATTACCATATATAAATATTGATCCAGATAAGATACGAGCCGTGTTACAAAACTTAATTGAAAATGCTTTTTATTATACAAAGGATGGTGGTTATATTAAGATAGACACCACTATAG
>CAYSPX010000061.1:0-2578 GCA_964433125.1 uncultured Candidatus Saccharibacteria bacterium
TATACTGCAGTTGATTTGACGACTGCGTATCTCGAAGAAATCAAAAAGAAAAATCCTGAAATAAATGCATATCTAGAAGTTTTTGCTGATGCTATAGAACAAGCCAAGCTTGCTGATGAAAAGTTTAAGTCAGGAACAGCGACTCCTCTGACTGGAATTCCTTTTGCTATAAAAGATAATATTTTGATAAAAGGACGAATAGCAAGTTCATCATCAAAGATTTTAGAAAAATATCACGCGACTTATGATGCAACAGTTATAGAAAAGTTGAAAAATGAGAGAGTAGTTTTTATTGGTAGAACAAATATGGATGAGTTTGCTATGGGTGGATCTACAGAAAACTCAGCTTATGGTGTGACCAAGAATCCTTTTGACACCGCACGTGTTGCAGGAGGAAGTTCTGGTGGATCTGCTGCTGCTTTAGCTATGGATGGTGCTCTTGTTGCGCTAGGTTCTGATACTGGAGGTTCTATCCGTCAGCCAGCGAGCTTCTGTGGCTTGGTGGGACTCAAGCCTACGTACGGTGCAGTTTCTAGATATGGGGTTATGGCTATGGGATCTTCTCTAGATCAAATCGGCCCATTCGGAAAAACAGTTACTGACACTGAAATTGTTTTTAATTTAATAAAAGGAAACGATGTACATGACAGTACTACAATTTTGGACAATACATATAAAGTAGAAAAAAATAAAAAAGTTATTGGTATTCCACGAGCCTTTCTAAAAGGTGATGGAATCGATAAAGAAGTGATGAAGAACTTTGAGGAATCACTTGAAAAATTTAAAAAACTTGGATATGAAATAAAAGATATTGAGCTTCCAAACATTTCATATTCACTTCCTGTTTACTATGTAATCATGCCTGCTGAAGTGAGTTCAAACATGTCACGTTTCGACGGTGTGCGCTTCGGACTGCACAAGGATGGTAAGGATGGTATCGATGACTACTTTGAAACTAGAAAAGCTGGTTTTGGTAAAGAGGTTCGTCGACGAATCCTACTTGGAACATATGTATTGTCTTCAGGGTATTACGATGCTTACTACAACCGTGCAAACGCTCTGCGAAGAGTTATCACCGCTGACTTTGAGCGAGTATTTGAAAAAGTTGATATAATACTAACACCTACAACTCCCGCACCTGCTTTCAAAATTGGTGAAAAGATTTCTGATCCTGTAGCAATGTATCTTGAAGATATATTTACTGTGACTGCAAACCTTACTGGAATGCCAGCTATGTCTATACCAAGCGGTGTGAGCGATGTGGGTGGGAAAAAGTTACCGCTTGGAATACAGATGACAGCAGTACATGGTAATGAGCAAGTTTTGTTTGATGCTGGTAAGGAATTTTTGGGGGAATAGTTTGTAATAGAGTCTCGTTTAAAAGCTTTTTTTAAAAATATGCAAGAAACATCATTGGCAGCTGTAAATATTGCAGATATAGAATTACTATCCTATCTTACTGAGGGTATTAAGTATATTGCTTTAAATTTTCCAGGTATTTTTAGTTTCATAAAAACACTTATAAGTATTTATGTCACGCTTTCAATACCTATTTCTCTCCTATTTTTTATTCTTATAGTTATTTATGTTGAGAAATTAAAGTCAATTAGAAAAAAAGAGGATGTAATTTATAATGCAAAAGTTGATATGGGATATAGAGAGGAGGCTGTCGATGTAAAAGAGGTTGCAAAGAAGGAAGTTGAGAAGAATAAAGCCAATGAAGAAATGTCTAGAAGATGGGCAAACGTTCTTACATATGTTGAATCTACAAATGCAAATGACTGGAGACATGCTGTCATCGAAGCAGATATCATACTAGGCGATATGCTTACGGGTTTGGGTTATCGAGGAGAGGGTATTGGTGAACAGTTGAAGCGAGTTGTGAGGGGTGATTTCAAAACCCTTGATGAAGCATGGGAAGCACATAAAATAAGAAATGAACTTGCTCATGCCGGCTCTGATTACCCATTTAGTCAATTTGAGGCAAGAAGGGTGGTAAATTTGTACAGGAAGGTGTTTGAGGAATTTTTCCATATATAAACTTGCCTATAACTTATCTTTTGTGTTAGTATATTTAATCATAGCGGGGTAGAGCAACGGTAGCTCGTCAGGCTCATAACCTGAAGATTGTCGGTTCGATTCCGACCTCCGCAACAAGGATTAGATAAAATAATGTCGGTGTAGTTCAATGGTAGAACGGAGGACTCATAAGCCTCAGACAATGGTCCGATTCCATTCACCGACACCATTGTGGTTTTATTCTAAAATAGTACCTTCTTGCTTTTTTGTTAATTTTTGGTACATTTAGTACCTATGCGATCGTAGCTCAACTGGTTAGAGCACCCGCCTGTCACGTGGGAGGTTACGGGTTCGAGTCCCGCCGATCGCGCAAGAAAAAGCCCCGAAAGGGGTTTTTGCTTAGGCGACGTTCTCTACTATTCTTGTTATAATATCTGTATTAATATAACCAATTACAAATATATGAATAAACAAAAAATCACTTTAGTTACTCTGCGTTTAACTATGAGTTTTATTTTTCTATGGGCTTTTTTTGATAAACTCTTTGGACTCGGTTTTG
>CAYSPX010000062.1:0-2532 GCA_964433125.1 uncultured Candidatus Saccharibacteria bacterium
ATTTAGAGATTCCTTTTGTCCAAGCATGGGAAGTTCCACAATCACATCACAAACACCCAAAGTCTCTCTATCTACCCCATCCACTTCATTTCCCATAATTATCAAAATATCCTTGCTTGGTTTTAATTTTCTAAAATCAATAGATTTCTTATCCTGCTCAACCGCCACAATCTGCACTTTTTCTTTTTTTAATTCTTTAATTAATTTAATAGGATCAACAACAACTTCCCATGCCACTGTTTTTTCGGCCCCGAGTGAAGCTTTTGAAATATCGGGTCGTGCCCTACCAAAACGGTCTATGGGTGCTGGAGTATATCCTGAAAAATACACCTTCTTTACACCCGTAGCATCTGCGGTGCGTAAAATGGCGCCGACATTGTGAGTGCTTCGTATATTGTGGAGCAGGAGGTATATATTAGTATGTATATTCTGCTGTTTTTGTGATAGCATATGAGTACTTTATATTAATTTAAACAAATATCAACATGCTTTCAATTTTTCCACCACTTCTTGCTTTCTCTGGATTTTCAGCATTATTACTTAGGTTGGTACTAGGAATCATTCTTGTACTATGGAGTCAGAAGGAATACAAAAAACCAGAAACCGATAGAAGTGTGTCTGCATCAGTAATACAAGGAATACTTGGGGTTTTTCTTATTATTGGATTTTTAACACAGATTTCTGCCCTTTTTACCTCAGTTTTTCTAGGATTCAAGCTTTTTAAAAAAATACAGGCCAAAGCTTTTTTAACAGACGGCTTAAATTACTATCTTATTCTCTTTATTATTTCAGTATCTCTAATTTTCACTGGCGCTGGATATATAGCGCTTGACCTTCCACTTTAATTAAAATATGTTATAGTCTTGTTTAATGCGCCCATAGCTCAGTTGGTAGAGCAACTCCCTTTTAAGGAGTGGGTCGTTGGTTCGATTCCAACTGGGCGCACATTATAAATTAAAATAATAAAATGGATCAAACACAAACAGTGAGTACAAGTGAAGTAAAGTATGCAGGTTTTTGGATTAGATTTGTTGCAGCGATGGTAGATGGAATAATTTTATCTGTCGGAACTAATTTATTTACCGTATTGATTGTACTTGCTCTTGGCCTTTCGAATATCGATAACCCTGCAGTTATAATATTCACTTCTATTATTTCTCTTATAGCACCTTTTGTTTATCACATATTAATGATCTATAAGAATGACGGTTCAACTCTTGGTAAAATGATGGTTGGAATTAAAGTTATCTCTTCATCTCCTGAACAACTTTCACTTGGAAATATAATATTGAGAGAGACTGTAGGAAAGTTAATTTCGACTATTATATTCTGTGCAGGTTATATAATGATTGCTTTTACAGAGAAGAAACAAGGTCTGCACGATATGATTGCAAAGACTGTTGTTGTCTACAAGGATCCAAATAAGAAGGTTAGTGCTGGTTTAATAATTGCTATAATTCTTGCAGTCTTAATACCTGTAATTGCAATAGTTGGCATACTGGCTTCAGTTGTACTTGCTTCACTAAACACAGCGAGAATTGCAGGTGATGATGGGAAAAATAAATCATTACTTGTATCTTTAAGATCTCAGATTACTGTAGAAGAATTATCTGGAAAAAAGTTTTCATGCGATACATCAAAGGCAGATGCAAATCTTCCTTCTACTAAAATTTATGAACTATTGGCAAAAGCAAATTCAGCATGTGTAAGTGATGACAAAGGCTACGCTATTACAATTGAACTAAAAAACCCAGCTGGTACTTACTGTATAGACTCAACTGGTAAATCAGGTAAAGGTGTAATTGTGAACGAACCAGATGCTGTTTGTAAGCTAGATAATTAAGAGAGTAGAAAAGCCTCCAACCCAGTCTCCAGTTCGTGTTTCCCTCTTCTAGCATCGTGATACAAAACAATCAAATCTTCTGCAGTCTTTAAAAGTTCCCCTTCATTCCATCCACTCGCAAATCCTGACAGGATAAGACTTTTTACTTTCCAAAATATCATTCCATGAAGTGCCTCTGGTGCCTCTCCGGCATCTATCGCTCTCCTATATAGAAACCACGCTTCCTTTTTATTTCTTTTTCCAAAGGCATCAGCCAGAGCAAAAGCATTGTAAACAGGTTTCGGTGCTTCATCTTCCAAAGTAAAGTTTACATACTTCTCTGCCTTCTTCTCTATCTTCGTAGCCGTCGCTTTATCGAGTTTTCCTTCAAGGATAATAAAAATATTTTCTGACTCCCCTATTTCCTTCAGCTTATCAACAAACTCTTCTTTGACCTCTTTCTTTTCACAGAGTCTGTCCAAAAAAACAATATATTTATTTGAAAAAAGTCCCATGCCGCCGATGTATTCTTGGAGTTGAGAAGTATTGAAGTTTTCTGAATCAAGTTTAAAAAAAGAAGCATCTGGCTTTTTCTTTTGCAAAGATTCGACAAGTTCGTGAGACTTGGTGCGAGCTTTGTCTATGTCGGTTCCGTAATAAAAGTAGATCATGGGTATAGTATAGGATATTTTGGGGGATATAAAAAGAAA
>CAYSPX010000063.1:0-2511 GCA_964433125.1 uncultured Candidatus Saccharibacteria bacterium
ATTCACTGGCTTTCTGGGATAAAAATTGTGGGGAAAAAGATTGCGAGTACTGTGCACTCGGTAGAGGTTTTTCTAAAACAAATTAAAGATTAAAACGCATCCTATATTAGTAAGTAAACAAAAGATCTATAGTTGCTTTAACAATCTCAATAGGCATAGCTCCGCCCATCATCACCATCTTGGAATCACTACTTAGACGTATAGGATATTCACCAGTTTGAGGATCCTTGAAGGGTTCATATATTTCCATTAACTTAGCTTTTGTACTTGTAGGAAATGGTTTTTCTAGAACAATTATACTTGTCGGTGTTCCTTGAATACCAATATTTACTCCATCAGTAAACTCAGATTCTATTTTCGATTTAAACTTCTGAGAAGATAGGCAGTTATTAAAATCCTCTATATTCAAACCTGCATACTGAGCTATAACTGGTAATTGACTTTGATCTAGACCCTTTGGAGTGTCACCTGTAACCGCTGGAGTTATTTCATAAAGTCTGTTTGTGTATTTCCAAAATGCATCATTACCACCAAGATCCGCCGCACACTCCATTGCTTGAGATTCACGACCGGCATTTGGGTGAAGTATGTTACCGCTTGCGTCAGGCTTATCTAGCGGATAGCTTCTATAAATCCAAGCGACATTTCCAGATGTGCCGTAGTCACTCATGACTTTTCTCATAGTATTGTGAAAAACCTTACAGAACGGACATGAAGGATCTGAATATTCTATGATTTTTATTTTTGCTGCTGGGTTGCCAAGTATGTGGTCTTCAGCAGTAACCAATTTGATATTTTGTTCAAAAGAATTGTTGTTTGCTGCGGATCTAGCTTGATTTGTTGGTGTGGGAGACTTTGTCCAAATTATTGATATCGCAATTATCGCACCAGCGACAAGAATTGCTGTTGGTATGTTTAATACTTGTTGTGGTTTTGAATTTTCCATACACACATTATACCTTTTAAAAAGGTAATGTGAAAGTCATGGCTGTGTCTGCCTTTGATTCCCAATTTTTCGTATCAAGTTTTATATCTTTTACTGCACCTCCGGCACCCAGATCCTTATATTTCAGTACTCCATTTTTTAATGCATAGTCATATAGTGTCTTGGTTATTTTTACATCTTCTATACAGTATTTGATTATTTTATCTATTTCTCCAGTCTTCCACCACTCCACAGCCTGTAGTCCATGACCACTCTTATGTGTTCCAAGTGTTGCTTCTGCTATTGTGTCGAGCTTGATCCTTCTTCCAAGTGAATTTTTAACTTCCACCAATAGGTCCAGGCTTTTTATTTTACCTAAATCTCCCGAATAGTACTTATTCAAAAGGGGAATATCAAAATGATCACCATTGAAAGTAATGAACATATCAGCTTGTTCAAGTATTGGCCAAAGCTTCGGTAAATCCTCTTGTAAATAGCTAGAGTATGAGTCAGTTAGTGAATCATGAATACATATAACAGAAAGATCTAGCGCTGTAGACTCTGTAGAATTTACATCTGCAAAAATGTTTCGAGTTTCAATATCAAATGTAATCTTTCTCATAGTATGTTTTTCTACTATTGTACGATATTCAAACATGTAAGTGGTATTTACAAATATCAATTAGTGTGATAAAGTATTTTCAGTGCAGAATCAACCAAAGAAAGAATCTTGAACAATGAATGAATTGAATGTATACGGCGATGTCGGAGCTGGGTTTCAGGAGTGGAATCCCGCGCTGTCTTTTGCAAACGGTCCATCCCCAGAGGGATCTGGGTTCGGTATCCACTTTTTACTTACAGGCACGGGTGGCCACGCAGGCAACCCGCTAAGTCCCCAGATTCCAGAGCAGTATCTCAAGATCTGGAGTCACCCAGACGGTACTCCGGATTTGAACACATACTTCAGCGCTGCTAGCAGGACTATTTCAGTTAGGGTCGTTTCCAGAAACGGTGTCTACCAAGACGGCGCGGGGTGGTCCGTGAAGGACGAAGCAAATCCTCACACGGTCACGGGATTTACGGATGTCGCCGGGAGTACACTAGTTGTGTCACCATCTGCTGACTTCAATCTAGCAGTTTTCAGTCCGGAAGGTATCCTGTTTTCCCAGGCGTACCTGAACCCTGGCTCATATTTGAACCGGCAGTTTGTGTCCGTATTTACGGATACGCGAAAACCCGGTACCGTGTACGTCGGATTTGAAGAGAGTCACCCCGCCTATAGCGGTAAAGGGGATTTCGACGACTTGGTTCTGGAGGTACAGGTGGTACCGGAAGGTCAGGTACTCGCGGGGGTAATCACGCTCATTATGCTCATCACAGTATCACTCCGCTTCCATCGTCGATAGGTTAAATCCTTCGACACACAAAAAGCCTCGAGCATGCTCGGGGCTTTTAATCTAGTATGTCTCTACTCCAGTCTTTAAATTTTTAATTTTAAATTTACCTGTTTTAACTTCATCATCTCCAATAACTATAACGTTCGGTATATGAACTTTATCAGCGTTTTTTATTTGGTCTCCAATTTT
>CAYSPX010000064.1:0-2452 GCA_964433125.1 uncultured Candidatus Saccharibacteria bacterium
CAGGGAATACGTCTACAGCAATCCAAACTTCGCTATCATATACAAGATGGTGATTTCTCAAATATCTCTATAGTTCGTGGTAAGGAAGTATGGAGACTCACTGGAGCTGTGGAAATCGAGCATGAAAAAGTTACGGTTTTACATTTAAAAATCTTAAAATTACTTAAACGCTTATTACACGGTGAGGATAAAAATGACAAACTCTTTGAGATTATTGAGGTTTTGTACGTTACTACTATAAATGAAATTGATTATGAGTCTATAGAATGCTTAACTATTTTACGTATACTAAATACTTTAGGATATATTAAAAATAATGATGAATTATTACCTTTTTTATCCAGTACAGACTTAAATAAAGACTTGCTCGCAAGTTTTTCAAATATAAAACCTAAAGTTATTAACACCATAAACGAAGCGTTAAAAGAAAGCCAACTATAGGCTTTTGTGGTAAAATAATACCAATATGAACCCAGAAGAAAAAAGTAAAATTGATAAACTTAATAAGTCACTGTATTCGAGAAATGCTCCAGATATTCGATCAAATCGACGTCTACATACCGAAGAACAGGAGAGTACAGTAAGCACAGATTGGCAACATGAGACTGAAACAGTTGAGCCGGTCATAAGTCAAGATTATAAAAACAAAACAATGTCATTTTTAACAAAAATATTAATCACCTCAATTGTATTTTTTTGTGTAGCTTTAGGTATAGGTACTTACTTAGTCTTGAATGGTCAGAATATTGTTTCTGCCAACAATGTTGATATTACTGTAAGCGGTCCAGTATCTATTTCTGGAGGAGAGCCAACCTCTTTTGACGTTCAGGTTTTAAATCAAAATAATATTATTTTACAGGATGTTGTTTTTTCTGTGGACTATCCGACTGGTGCAGTTGATACTCAAGATAGTCTAAAAGTGTTAAAGAATACAAAAGATACGATGGACAATATCAATCCAGGCGGAGTTGGTCAAAAGACTATCCAAGCTATTTTTTATGGAGAGGAGAATTCCAAAAAGACAATGAACATTACGGTAGAGTATAGAGTGCAAGGTTCAAATGCTACTTTTAAGAAAAGTAAAACAGTTGATATTTTGATTGCTTCTTCACCCCTCAATATTTCAATTTCTTCTTTTAAAGAAGTAAATTCTGGTCAAGAGTTTGAAATAGCAGTTACTTTACAATCAAATTCAAAAGAAGTTTTGAGAAATGTTTTGTTGAAGGCTGTGTATCCTTTTGGTTTTAAATATATTTCATCTGATATAAAGTCAGTAACTCCCGACAATACAGTATGGAGAGTGGGTGATATGCCACCTGGAGTCAAGAAGGTAGTTAAAATAAAGGGAAGTCTAGAAGCTCAAAATAACGAATCAAGAAACTTTAGATTTAGTGCAGGTTCTCCGGTTGCTGGATCTGATAGACTTATTGCCACAGAGTTTACATCCGGAATGCTTGAAGTAGCTATCCAAAGACCATTTATGACAGTGGAGGTTGCTGTTAATGGTGATACGAATACTGAAAAGTTTGTTTCCAATTACAATACACCGATAAATGTGAGTGTAAATTATTTCAATAACCTATCAACATCTATAAAAGATGCAGAAATCAAAGTAAAACTTGAAGGAAGTGCATTTGATAAAAATGGAGTGACAGTGGATTCTGGACTATACCGAGCGACTGATAGTGAGATAGTGTGGAATCCTGTATCACTTGCAGAACTTAGAAGTATAGAAGCAGGTGGTAATGGTAAGGTCAATTTTACTTTTATTCCAAAAGACTTGAGCACTAGACTGAAGCCTGTCACAAATCCAAGTGTGAAGTTTTCAATAGATATCCAAGGTAAAAGAACTTCAGAAAGAGATGTTCCTGAAAATATAAAATTATCATCTTCACAGGAGGTAAAAGTGGTGTCCAATCTTGCGTTAGGTGGCCAAGTGCTGAGAGCTACAGGTCCATTTACAAATACAGGATTAGTACCTCCACGAGTGGATCAACAGACTACATATACTATAGTTTGGACTGTCGACAATACTGTAAATAACGCTAGTGATGTACAGGTAAGATCTGCACTACCAGCCTATGTGAAATGGTTGGGTAAAATAAGTCCAAGTACCGAAGATGTTATATACGATGTATCAAGTGGTGAGCTTGTTTGGAATGTCGGAAGTATTGGAACAAACACCGCAGGAACACCTAAGCGTAAGCAACTAGCATTTCAGGTCTCACTTCAACCAACACTGGCACAGGCTGGTCAATCCCCGGTAATCCTAAATTCATCAGCTGTGACTGCAACAGACGACTTTACAGGAGTGTCTTTAAAGAGTAGTCTAGGAGTATTAAAAACATCATCAGTAAACGAAGTAGGAGTAAAAGAGGATGATGGTAAGGTTGTTAAATAATATAAATAAAATGGCAAAAGAAGAGACAAAAATGGAGAAGATAATATCGCT
>CAYSPX010000065.1:0-2450 GCA_964433125.1 uncultured Candidatus Saccharibacteria bacterium
AGGTCGCGCAGACTTGTAAGGGTCTTGATAAGGCGATCATTGTCACGCTGATGAAGTCCGATAGTTGGCTCGTCGAGTACATAAAGTGCTCCTACTAGCCCAGAACCGAGCTGAGATGCTAGTCTGATACGTTGCGCTTCTCCACCAGAAAGTGTATGAGCACGTCGATCTAGAGTAAGGTATTCAATACCCACATTTATCATAAACTGCAATCGCGCTTCAATTTCTCTAAGGATAACTTTTGCAATTTCCTTCTCTGTATCTGTTAGAGGAATTTCTTCAAAGAATTTTTGTGCTTCTTCGATAGACATCGCTGTAACTTTTATAATATTTATACCATTTACACGCACGTTCAAAGCTTCCTCACGAAGTCGTGCACCCTTACAAGCCTCACAATCCTCATTACTAAAGAATTCCTTTGTTCCCAAACCATTACATGTAGGACAAGCACCGTATGGAGAATTGAAAGAGAATAACCTAGGCTCGATTTCTGGATACGAGAATCCATCGTATGGACACATAAACTTCACTGACATAAGTTTTTCTTCATCAGGAAATTCTATCTTGATAAGCCCAGCTGCTTCCTCAATAGCTTTTTCAAGTGACTCTGAAAGTCTCTCGCGTGCATTTTCTACTTGCTTACTTCTTTCATTATTTCCTTTTGTTGCAGGAACAAATTCACTTAGAAACATTTCGTCCACAAGAACATCTATGTCGTGTTTTTTGTTTTTATCTAAAATTATTTGCTCACGAAGTCGCATAACTTTCCCATCCACCTTTACTCTGTCATATCCTTTGCCAAGTAGGTCATAAAGAAGTTGATAGTATTCACCCTTTCGGCCAACTACGATAGGTGCGTAAATTTTTACCTTTTGTTCATTTAGTTCAACACCCAAAACCTTTTTTCCTGTTTTGTTGTGAGTACTTACTTGCTTTATGATTGTATTTAAAATTTCTTCTTTTGAAATGCGGTGGATTTCTCGATCACAGACTAGACAGTGTGGCTTTCCAACACGAGCAAAAAGAATACGAAGGTAGTCGTAGATTTCAGTAATGGTAGCTACAGTTGAGCGTGGGTTGTTGGAACGAGACTTTTGATCGATAGAAATAGCTGGAGAAAGACCGATGATTTCATCTACATCAGGCTTTTGCATTTGCTTTAGGAATTGACGAGCATATGAAGAAAGTGACTCTACATAGCGTCTTTGACCCTCAGCAAAAATAGTATCAAAGGCAAGAGAAGACTTACCAGAGCCAGAAAGCCCAGTTATAGCGACCATTTTATTGCGAGGCATTTCAACACTAATATTCTTTAAATTGTGTGTTCTAGCGCCTTTAACGATGATTTTCTCATCACCGCGGCTGGTCAATTCAATTTTCTTATCTGACTTCTTTAACATAGCATTTAACTATATCAATATATAGAGATTAGGCAAATTACATTATTCTGTTTAGTAGACTTTCAGCTTCCTTTATAATCTCATCGAGAGATACTGTAGCTTTGACCATATACTTATTTGCACCTAGGGTTTTTGCTTTTTCTACGTCAGATTGGCTATCAAGGTTTGAAAGCATGATTACCGGAATCTTTCTCAAGTGCTCAAACTTTTTTATCTCCTTTAGAATATCTAGTCCACTAAGTCCGGGTAAAAGAATATCAAGAATTATTATATTTGGAATTTCTTTTTTTAGAATATCAAATACTTCAGTGGAATTATTTGCTTTTAACAGAGTATAGCCAGAAGCAAGTATTTTTTTTGTTAAAATTTTACTTAAAAGTTTATCATCCTCTGCCCATAGTACCTTTTTACCTTTACTGGTATTTGTTACTTCAGTATTTATATTTTCAATGAGTGGACCTCTTCCAAAAAATGCATCGACTTTTTCTATGACTTCTTTTGGCTCCACATGAGACTTTATAATAAAGCCCTTGATGGTCGGAGTAGAAGGAATTTTATTCATATGTATTGGCTGTCCAGAGTTTGAAACGAGGATTATCGGAATTTTTGTTACAAGTCTGTCATAACTTTTTTCAGACATGATGTCATAGCCGTTTTTGTTTGCCAAAGTCACATCAAGTAGTAGCAGATCAGGATTAAATTCTTTTAACTTATCTATAACACTTGCACCATCAGAGGTATAGTCTACAATATACCCGGTAAATTTTAATTCCTCGGATAGTATACTTACAAGATTCACATCACTTAATGCAATAAGAATTCTTTCCTTCATTTTATATGCCAATATTATAGCATACTATCTATTTTTTTCTTCAATATGGCGATTTCGTCACGTATTATGGCTGCGGTTTCAAAGTCTAGTACCTTTACAGCCTCACTCATTTCATCTTCTTTCATTTTGATAAGCTTCTTGGGATTTTCAGCTAGCATCTTCTCATCTAGCTTTACTAGTTCAGTTACGGCTTTGTCATGTTCAGTCTGAAGCTGATC
>CAYSPX010000066.1:0-2410 GCA_964433125.1 uncultured Candidatus Saccharibacteria bacterium
CCAACCAGGAGCTCTTTCCGAAGAGTTCTCTTCGATATTGAATTCAATACCACTCATTGTAAAACAAGAAAATGGAGGTCTGACTTCAGTAAATTCAACATCAAAAACTTTTTCATAAAAGGGTTTTGCCTTCATGATATCTGAAACACCTATAAGAATCGAATTTAATTTTACCTTCATATTTATTAATTGAGTCTAGTAATTCCTCAATCTATTTATATTATCATGCTGTCTGATCTTCTCATGCGCCTTTGCTTCGATCTGTCGGATACGCTCTCGAGTGACTCCGAATTCCTTACCTACTTCCTCCAAGGTGTGTGTAACTCCATCATTTAGTCCGTGTCTCATTTCTAGAATTTTCTTTTCTTTTTCTGAAAGATCGTTCAAAATTGTATTGACCTGGTCACGCAAAATTCTTCGAGATGACTCCTGATCTGGTGAAAGAATCTTGTCGTCAAATAGGAAATCTCCTAGTGTAGACTTTCCATCGTCACTATCATCTCCCACTGGACTTTCTAGAGAAACAACGTCTTGGTCAATCTTCTCGATATTGTAAATCTTCTCAACATCAAGTCCCATTTCTGTTGCGATTTCTTCTGCCAAAGGATCTCGTCCTAGGTCTTGAGTCAAACGTCGAACAACCTGCTTGTACTTTGCAATAGTTTCCACCATGTGCACCGGAACTCGAATTGTTCGTGACTGATCTGCTAGAGCACGAGTAATAGCCTGGCGAATCCACCAAGTAGCGTAAGTCGAGAACTTATATCCCTTTGTCCAATCAAACTTATCTACAGCTTTGAAAAGTCCTAGATTTCCCTCTTGGATAAGGTCTAGAAGTGTAAGGTCTGGACTTCGTCCTACGTATTTCTTTGCAATCGAAACCACGAGTCGAAGGTTTGCTCGAGCGAGTAAATTCTTTGCTTCTTTATCTCCCTGTTCAATCTTTCGTGCCAATTCCTTTTCCACAACAGCAGAAATAAGTGAGTACTGACCAATCTCTTTCAAATACATTTGAATAGAGTCATATGAAGCATCACTACTTCTTGACCCATAACTATATTTCTTTGGTGCGGCAACTTCTGGTTCTACTTCGAGTAATCCTCCACCTTCCAAAACATCGATACCTGCAACTCCAAACTTTGTATATAGTTCATCAAGAAATGAAATATCAGTTTCAATAGTAGGAAACTCTTTTAAAATTTCGTCAAAAGTAACGAAACCTCTTTCTTTTCCTTTATTTATAAGTTTATTTGCTTTTGTATCAAATTCACTAGCTTTATTTACTTTACCTCCACCCTTTGAACTTGGTGATTTCTTTGCTACTTTTTTCTCAACCTTTTTTACTGACTTTTTTATAACCTTTTTAGCTTTTACCACTTTCTTTGTAGCTTTTTTATTTTTCATATATTTTATCTTAGATATAAGTGTTCCCTTAAAAAATTAATCTACTAATTTAAATCTACTGTTTTTCTTGACGCCTTTTTGATAATTCGTTGGTCTTTTTGGTCAAAAGATCAATCTTCTTTATAAGTTCATCTCGCACTACTGTGTCCTTTTCTCTCTCAGCTTTTCCGAGTGCTGACATAGCATGAGAAAATTCACCTCTCACAATATCCTCTTCAAAATTCAGCATCAATTCTGCCAAACTCTTTTCAACCTCATTTGAGTTCTCACTTAAATTACTAAACGTAATTTCAGTTTCTAAAATTAGCTCGTCCTTGAACGGCTCTATCTTTTTTATTAAATTGTCGTAACTGTCTCCAGCGATTGATTTGATCGAAGTTCTATGACTTTCGATATCGATACGTGGATTAGGATTTTTATCTAAATAATAAATGAGTCCAAACAATTTCCTACTAATAGCATCGAGCCTAGAAGTGGTGCTCTGTGGCACATTACTAGATCTTATCTCTGGTGCTACACTACCTTTCATCGAAGCTTCGGTCTTTGCCAAATCTTCTCTGATTGATTCTTCAGAAATACCTGTTTTCTCCTTTATTAACTTTACATAATGTGCTTTTTCCATTGCGCCTGCAAGAGGAGCTATGAATGGAAATACATTGTCCCGAAGTGCTTGTGGCAGCTTGCGTGGATCAAGGTTTTGTAATAACACAGTATTAAGTTGAAATTCTACCACAGGTTTGGAATTACGCAATACGTCTTTCCATGATTCCGGGTCAGCTAGGACTAGGTCCGCTGGATCCTTTCCTTCTGGAAGATCTGCAATTTTTACGTCCATACCTAGACCAAGCGCAATACTAGCCGATCTCATAGCAGCCTTTCGTCCTGCATTATCAGAATCAAAAGCCAAAATAATATTATTTGAAAGTCTTTTTACGATTCCTAGGTTGTTTACAACATTGTCCTTTGAGGTCAAAGTATCAGCCAAAGCAGTTCCGGAAACGGCAAC
>CAYSPX010000067.1:0-2230 GCA_964433125.1 uncultured Candidatus Saccharibacteria bacterium
CGACCTGGAGAAAAGTTTGCAGATAGTGATCTTATCGGTATTCCAAAGAGAATAGTTGTAAGTAGTAAAACTCTCGAGCAGGATTCAGTTGAAGTAAAGGATCGCGCTACAGGTACAGTGGAAATGATTAAAAATGAAAGAATTTAAAGAGAAAATATATAAATATTTATCCAATGATATAGGAATTGATCTAGGTACCGCCAATACGCTCGTATATCTGAAGGGTCATGGAATAGTGGTCACAGAACCATCTGTTGTTGCTGTAAATCAAAAGACTGGGCGTGTCGTAGCTGTAGGAACTGTCGCTAAAGACATGCTTGGAAGGACACCCCCACACATTGTTGCTGTAAGACCACTTGTGGATGGAGTTATTTCTGATTTTGAAGTTACAGAAGAAATGATTGCTTATCTTGTTAAAAAAGCAGAACAATACTCTCCCAAAATTCTTGGACCTAGAGTTGTGGTCGGAGTTCCGTCTGGTGTTACAAATGTCGAAATCAGAGCAGTAAGAGATGCAACAAGAAATGCTGGCGCCAGAGAAGTGTATATAGTCGAAGAACCGATGGCTGGAGCTATCGGAATTCGTTTACCTATACATGAACCAGTCGGAAGTATGATAATAGATATTGGTGGAGGAACTACAGATATTGCTATCATATCACTTGGTGGTATTGTTCGCTCTAAAAATCTCAAAGTAGCAGGGGATAAACTAAATAATGATATTATTTCATACATAAGAAATGAATTTAAAATTTTGATAGGAGAAAAGACAGCTGAACATATCAAGATAACTGTCGGAGCGGTAGTTGAAAAAGAGCCACTAGAAACCACTATTCGTGGACGAGATCTCATAACTGGTCTACCTAGAGAAGTGGTTATAACTGATTCAGATATACGTGAGGCTATTTCTTCATCCATAGATACCCTAGTTCAGACTTCGAGAGAAATTCTTGAGACTACACCACCAGAAATCCTAGCAGATGTCATGCATAGAGGAGTTCACCTTGTGGGAGGTGGTGCACTTATAAAAGGTTTGGATATACTACTAACAAATGCCTTAAAACTACCAGTATACATTGCCGAGGATCCATTGACTGCTATTGCTCGAGGTACGGGAATAATTCTTGAAGATTTGGATAAATTTAAAGATGTATTAATACAAAATGAAGATGAGTTACGAACACAGAAGTAATATAAGAAATAATAGAGTTCCAATTACCGTAAAGATCATCAGTCTTAGTGTACTTTTTATTTTTATAATTTATTTCTTTTTTCCTAATTTTCTTGCGAGAGTGATGACAAGTGTTGCGGGAATGTTTTGGAGTAGTGATGTGGTTCCTAGTGAATCAGACAAATATATTTCTATGGAGTTACATGATTCAATAATATCTGAATTGAAGTCTGAAAATGATGAATTGAGAAGTATTTTGCATGGAAATGTATCTTCAAAGCCTATGGTTTTGGCTTATATTGTCAAAAAACCACCACAAACTGCATACGATAGTTATATTGTCGACATTGGCACAAATGATGTACAAATTGGCGATAAGGTGTATGCTTTAGGAAATGTTCTTATAGGCGAGATATATGAGGTAAATAGTGGCTTTGCCAAGGTAAAGCTCTACTCAACACAGGGGGAGAAGTACTCTGTTTCTATTGGTAAAGACAATATTCACGCTAGTGCTATAGGGGTAGGCGGTGGTGCTTTTGAGACAGTTTTGCCTAAGGATGTAAAAATTGTAGTTGGAGATATAGTTACAGTTCCAGATAAGGAAATATCAGTATTTGGTATTGTAAGGGATGTGACTGTGGATCCTGCTAGGTCATTTTCAACAATTCTGTTCTCACAACCCGTAAATATTTATGAATTAAAATGGGTACAAATAAATTAATTTTAATAAGAATCGCAACGGCATTGATGATGTTTTGTTTTATTATGTGGGGATATTGGTGGTTTACATGGTGTCTTGCTATTGGACTTCTTTTTTATTTCAGAAATTATTACGAAATAATCATCTGGGGAGTTATTTATGATGCTATATATGGTATTTCGCTACCAGAGTACGGCGACATCAGATACATTTTTACAATTTCAAGTATAATACTATATGTATTAGCTATTATATTTAGAAAAAGTTTGACTGTGTATGATGATAAGATTTAAGAAAAATAAAAGAAGAAATATTGAAATAGCTCCGGATGAGATTTTTATAGATTCACATAACCTTCC
>CAYSPX010000068.1:0-2136 GCA_964433125.1 uncultured Candidatus Saccharibacteria bacterium
GCGCTATTATCGTGCCTGGAAAAGTTTTTAGAAATGAAGCAACAGACGCTACACACGAAGCACAATTTTCTCAGTTGGAAGCTTTGTATATAGACAAGGACGTTTCGTTAGGATATTTGAAAGGTACGATAGAATTCTTTTTAAAAAAACTTTATGGAGATGATGTTGTGATACGTTTCCGTCCGAGCTTTTTTCCATTCGTTGAACCTGGTGTTGAGGTAGATATGCTTTTTAATGGTAAGTGGCTAGAAATGGGCGGAGCAGGAATGGTACATCCAAACGTTTTGAAATCAGCGGGAATAGATGCGACCGTTTGGAAAGGATTTGCTTTTGGTTTCGGTATAGATCGACTCGTTATGCGACAAAACAATATACCAGACGTGCGAATGATATACGATGGTGATTTAAGATTTATAAATCAATTTTAAAATATGAAAATCCTAAAATCCTGGTTACAAGATCATATCGTAGAAACTTTACCTAGTGATGAAGCTATCACTGAAGCTTTTACCTTAAAATCTTCTGAAGTCGAAGGTATTGAAAAAACTGAAACAGGCGATACAGTCTTTGACCTAAAAGTTTTGCCTGACCGCGCTCACTACATGCTTTCACATAGAGGCGTTGCATATGATCTTTGTGCTATTTTAAATTTAACTTTGAAACCACAGATTCTAGATATTCCAAAAATTGGAAATGGAGTGGTTGTGAAAGTCGATTCTGATCTTTGTACTAGATACTCTGCATTAAGTATTGATAATATATCAAATAATCCTTCACCTAAGTGGCTCAGAGAACGTCTGGAGGCTATAGGTGCTCGATCAATAAACTTAATTGTAGATTGTACTAACTACGCAATGTTTGATACTGGACAACCTCTGCACGCTTTTGATTCAGATAAACTTGTTGGCGGTATCACAGTACGTTTTGCCAAGGATGGTGAAAGTATCGAAACTTTGAGTGGTCAAGTTATCAAGCTAAAGACTCATCATTTAGTTATTGCTGATGATGCTGGTCCGCTTGCCCTAGCGGGAGTAAAAGGTGGTAAACGTGCTGAAGTAACTCTCGAGACAAAGAGAATTATTCTAGAATCTGCCAACTTCAATCCCGTTTCTGTACGAAAGACTTCACTAGAAGTTGGAATACGAAATGATTCATCAAAGCGTTTTGAAAATGAAATAACTCCATATCTAAGTCAAAAGGGAATTTCAGTGTTTCTGGAAAGTCTAAAGAAATCATCACCAGATAGTGTCGTCGGTTCACTTTGTGATACATATAAAAAGCTACCTGATGCTTGGACTGTGAATGTTACTCATAAAAATATCGAAGCTATTCTAAATTATTCAATTGAAGAAAAAAGAGTTATAGAAATTTTAGAAAAACTAGGATGCAAAATAAAAGTTTCAAACTCTACATATGAAGTTACTCCACCTTTTGAAAGACTAGATATAGTTATAGCTGAAGATGTGATAGATGAGATTGGAAGAATACAGGGACTGGATAAAATAAAAAGTATTGTTCCAAATGTAAAAACATCAAATGAATTTTCACAAGAATTTCTTTTGACCGAAAAGATAAAAGACTTTTTTGCTGTACGAGGATTTAGTGAAGTGGTTACTAGATCATTTACAAACAAGGGTGATATAGAAGTGGCATATCCAATGGCTTCAGATAAGGGATTTTTGAGAACAAGTCTTATCGTTGGAGTTACAAATTCTGTGAATCAAGCATTAGGAAATGCGCCGCTGCTTGGAATGGATAAGATTTGTATATTTGAAATCGGAAAAACTTTTCCAGCATCAGGAGAACAGCTCGACCTTTGTTTTGGTATTACATACGTAAAGAAAATAAAAAACAAAGCAGAAGTGGTAAAAAAAGAAAGTGAAGAAATCCTTTCTCAACTAGCAGTAGAGCTTGGTGTGAAGTTAGATTCAAGTATCGATGCATCAGGATATGGATGTGTTAAAAATCTAGAAAAATTAAATACAAAACTAACACCAGAATCAATAGAAATAAAAAAGGGAAGTCGTGTGCAGTTTGTACCATTCTCCAGTTCACCTTTTATTATCCGAGACATCGCTTTATTTGTTGATAGTTCTGTTTCAGTCGATCAGGTAAAAGATATTATAAAATCATCTA
>CAYSPX010000069.1:0-2096 GCA_964433125.1 uncultured Candidatus Saccharibacteria bacterium
CTACTCCACCAACCCAATCTGCAAATCATACAATCTCTTGTACTCCCCACCTTGTTTAACAGACAGTTCAGCATGAGTTCCAGATTCTACGATTTTACCGTCCTTAAATACTAGAATTTTATCTGCTTTTCTAACTGTGCTTAGTCTATGTGCGATAATAAAAGTAGTTTTACCCTGCATTAATTCTTCTAGTGACTTGGTAATTATCTTTTCAGAGCCAGCGTCTAAAGCAGATGTTGGTTCGTCCAAAATAAGGATCTTAGGATTTCTAAGTATGGCACGAGTAATAGCAACTCTTTGCTTTTGACCCACAGAAAGCTTCACACCTCTCTCACCCACCACCTGTTCCCATCTATCAGGAAACTTTTCGATAAAATCTAGAGCGTGAGCTTTCTTTGAAGCGGATATCATTTCATCATCTGTGGCACTGAAATTTCCATATTTAATATTTATTTTTATTGTGTCATTGAAAAGAACTACTTCTTGAGGTACGACAGCTATTTGTGAACGAAGCTGTTTGAGATTTATTTTTTGTATTTCATGACCATCGATCAATATCGTTCCATCGATAGGAAAATTATATGCAGAAATAAGATCTATCAAAGTACTCTTACCTACACCGGACTCTCCGACAAGAGCTATGACCTGCCCAGCTTTTACACTAAAAGAAATATCTTGTAGAACAGGTTTTTCTTTTTCATAATAAAAATTAACATTTTTAAACTCAATATTGCCTTGCAGATCAAGTGTTACTGCGTCCTTTGGATGATAATTTTCTGGATCTATTTGTAAAATCTTTTCTGTTTCTTGTATATTTACTATTCCATTTTGTATAGTCTGCCATTGGCGCGCAATAGTTACGAATGGACCAAAGATCATAGCTGCGTAAGAATTAAAAGCCAAAAGTTCTCCAATGGTCATTGTGCCCTGTTGGATATAATAAACAGAAATTACAAAAATAATTATCTGAGTAATAAGTATTGTAAAGCGTTGATATAGGTTTAAAGTTCCCCATACCTTGGTCATCTTCATCCATAGCGGTACGGCTAGTTTTGTCTTGTCTGAAATCTTTTTTTGTTCATATTCTTCAGCGGTTGATTGTTTGATAGCAAGTGTATTTCCAATCACATCAAATGCATCTCCCCAAAGAAAAGAAATTTGTTCCCAATATTCTTTTTGAATACCAGCCAATGGTTTTACTTTTGAAATCAAAACAAAAACGTATGTAAGTAAGCCAATCAAAAGTATAATTGCCAAAAGTGGTTTGAGATACAGTGCAATTCCCAAAGCAATGATGATACTCAAAATCTGTGGTGCAAGATCTATCACGATTCTTCCAGCAATTGTCTCTAGAGCTCCTGCAGCTGTATTTATTTTATTTCCAATTTCTCCAATCTTATTTTTCTTATGAAAAGACATTGGTAAATTTAAAAGAAAACCAAAACCTTTGGCCAAATAATCAAGCCAAATAGTGTTCGAAAGATACTCACTAGTGATATTTATTCTCCAGTCCAAAATATATGTTATGAGTTGAACGACAGACCAAACAATGAGTAGCACCAGGTACAGAGCGATAGTATAGTCCAAAAAGTTAACGTTTGACGGTGTAATAATCGCATCAAAAAACTTTCCCGCAATATACGGAATCACTCCATTTCCAATAGCAGAAAAAATACCCATAATACTTAGAATGACAATACTCCTTTTATATTGCCCTAGGTATTTTAATAGAACCTTAAAACCGGTATAGAGGTTTTCTTTATTTATTTGTAGAGTCTCATCTTGCATATTTTACCTCTTACTTATTATACTCTTCTTATAAACATCCAAATGATCTAGCGCGATTCCAGTTCCCTTTACCACACAATACAGCGCATCTTCTGCCAGACGAGCCTTCACTCCAGTACGTCGAAACACCAATTCTGGAAAATTTCTAAGCATTGATGAACCTCCAGTCATAATAATTCCTTGATCAATAATATCTGCTGAAAGTTCTGGTGGAGTTTCTTGTAACACATCCTTAATAGCTTTTATCATGTCCCGAAGTTCTTTGTTTATTGCTTTTACTATTTCATTTGTTTTAACTTCTGTTGAAC
>CAYSPX010000070.1:0-2063 GCA_964433125.1 uncultured Candidatus Saccharibacteria bacterium
TATTTTTAGCAGTTATTTCTATCAAGGAATTAAAGTCTATTAGTTATATTGGTAGGGATTTACCAGTATTAAATACAATATCAGTTACTGGAAAAGGAGAGTCTGTAACTATTCCAGATATTGCTACTTTTTCTTTTAGTGTTACAGAAAATGCAAAAACAGTTAAGGAAGCTCAAGACAAAGCTGCTACCAAGACAAACCTAGCACTTGATGCTATCAAAAAGAGTGGAGTTTCTGAGACAGATATTAAAACTCTTTCATACAACATCAACCCTCACTATGACTATGTGCAGAGTCCTTGTGTTGGTGGATATTGTCCAGGAAAATCAGTATTGAACGGATATGATGTTACTCAAACTATTCAAGTAAAGGTTCGAGATTTGTCTAAAGCAGGTGAACTATTTGGTACTATAGGAAGTGCTGGAGTACAGACAGTAGATAGTCTAGCATTCTCAATTGATAATATTGATTCTGTAAAGGCAGTTGCGCGTGAAGCAGCTATAAAGAATGCTAAAGCAAAAGCAAAAGAAATCGCAGATGATTTGGGTGTAAGTCTAGTTCGAATAATCAACTATTCAGACTCAAGTAATGACGTGGTATATCCTATGTATTCTGAGAGATCTATGGTTATGTCAGCAAAAGCAGATGCAGCTCCACAAGTTCCAGCAGGAGAGCAGAAGGTAACTTCAAACGTAAACATTATATACGAGATAAGATAGTTTGTTTGGTAAGATTGACATAAAGCCCAAGAGGGGGTAGTATTTAGTTACTACCCCCTTCGGGGTTTTTTAATAACCGAAGAAAATTAAGAGAAAATAAGTAAAAATACTATGAAAATTACAGAATATATTAAAGAAACTCGGGCAGAAATGGCACATGTTACATGGCCTAGTAGAAAGCAGGCTATCACATATGCGCTTGTTGTTGTTTTTGTTTCTGTGGGTGTAGCTCTGTTTCTTGGACTTTTTGACTATATTTTCTCTAGACTACTGACACTCCTTGTTTAATATTATTTATCCATTTAATTTTTTAAAAAATGTCAAAACAACAAATCGGAGGAGATAGAAGCTGGTACGCTATCCACACTTACGCTGGATACGAAAACGCCGTAGCTAGAAATCTAAAACAACGTATAGAATCTCTAGGAATGGAGGATCGAATTTTCAACGTTCTTGTGCCTACAGAAACAAAGATCAAAATAAAAGGAGGGAAGAGAATAGAAGAGGAGGAAAAAATCTATCCGGGATACGTGCTTGTAGATATGATCGTGACTGACGATTCTTGGTATGTTGTTCGAAACACCCCACGAGTTACAGGTTTCGTGGGTTCTGGAGTATTCCCAGTTCCACTAGAAAAGAAAGAAGTAGACAGTCTTTTTGCTCGAATCAACAAAGATGAAGTAAAACACACTATTGATCTAGTAAAAGATGAAAATGTGAAGATTGTCGACGGTCCATTTAAGGATCTAGAAGGTAAAGTTAGTGAGGTTGATGATAGTCGAGGTAAGGTAAAGGTGCTTGTTTCAATGTTTGGACGAGAAACACCGGTAGAGCTAGACTTCTTGCAAGTTAGTAAGATTTAAAGTAATATCCTATTACCTCAGCTTCTAGAGGAATTCCACAATAAACCTATTAAAATATAAACAAAATGGCTAAAAAAATAATTAAAAAAGTAAAAGTTATCGCTCCAGCAGGGAAGGCGACTCCAGCTCCACCACTTGGACCTACACTAGGACAGGCAGGAGTTAACATTGGAGACTTCACAAAGAAGTTCAACGATGCTACAAAGGGAATGATTGGAGACATGATCCCAGTTGTTATCACAGTTTACGATGACCGAACTTATGATTTTGTATTGAAAACTCCACCAGCAAGTTCACTTATCCTCAAGGCTATCGGAGCAGAGAGTGGATCTGGAAAGCACGCTGTAAAGCGAGCCGGAACTATCACAAAGGCACAGGTTCGAGCTATTGCTGAACGCAAGATGCCAGACTTGAATGCTAGTACTATTGAAGCTGCGATGAGAATCATCGAAGGTTCATGTAAGTCTATGGGGGTTGATGT
>CAYSPX010000071.1:0-2042 GCA_964433125.1 uncultured Candidatus Saccharibacteria bacterium
ATTAAATTTAGCCAACAAACATATGCAGCAGGAGACACCGTGCAGGCCACAATCGCATCCGCAAATTTATCTAATGCTCAAGTTGTCATACTAAATCCTGAAAAAATTGATGTGACTTCCATGTTGCTTACCGATATCAATTCTGATGAAAATAAAATCTCAATAGAACCCCCCAGAAGCTTTCAGGCAGGTGAATATACTCTTGAAATAATTGAAGAAAATGGTACAAAAATCTCACAAAATTTTATGTGGGGAGTATTAGCGCTGAATCCAAATAAGTCGATTTATACACCTAATGAAGAAGCATATATTGCATACGCAGTACTCGACCATGAAGGAAAAATGGTATGTGATGCAGAGCTCGAACTCAGGATCACCGGTCCGCAAACTAATAAGAAACTTTCAACTAATGATAAAACCATTACAGTTAACCCTGAATGTAGTCAAAAACAAAAAGTTGAAAAAGATGATTTTGAATCCAAAACACAATTTAGCCATGAAGGTGAATACTCACTTGAGCTTACCGCTAAAACAAAAAATGGGACGTACACAATCCAAGACAAAATTACAGTAAAAAAAGATAACCCATTTAGTATTGAGCGAATGAGTCGTACAAGAATCTACCCTGTTAAAACGTATGACATGAAAATAAATGTGATAGCAAATCGAGATTTTACCGGCACAATAACAGAAACTGTACCTCAAGAATTTCAAATCACCCGCAATGAAAAATCTCCAGTATTTATAGAATCTATGGGTGAAATTACTACTGATAAAAATCTGGAATGGAATGTTGACCTTAAAAAAGGTGATAAAATTACACTTGAATACACATACGACTCTCCAGATATAACTCCGTGGTTTTTCACAACTGGTCCACTAGAGTTTATATCCCCAGAACAAAAATCTATCCACTCAGAAAACAGACGATGGCAAATTGCAGTAGATGACATTGCTCCTGTTGGATACTGGAAATTTAATGAAGCTACTGGGCAAGCTGCAAACGACTCTTCAGCAGAAGCAAATAACGGAACACTAGGTGCAAATTCATCAGCAGCAAGTGATGACCCTACTTGGGAACAGGACAGTGAGTGCATCCAAGGAAAATGTTTGCGATTTGACGGAGTTGATGACTATGTGTTAATTCCAAATGATAGCTCACTCAACCCAACAACTATCACTACATCCGCATGGATAAAATTAAATAAAACAACCTCTGGGGTTGATCAAGCAATACTCAGTAAATGGGGAGATACCTCATTTCAAGATACTTTTAATTTCAGTGTAAGTAATAATGTTGTTAAAATGAGTGTAAAGTTGGGTAGTGGTTGGCAGGATCATGTAAGCACGACGACACTTCAAGTCAATACGTGGTATCATGTCGCAGGCACATTTGATGGGAGCGCTATAAAAATATATATTAACGGACGTTTAGATGCATCAGAGGCACAGGCTGGGTCTATTACAAGCTCAACTGCTACTCTCCGTATTGGCCGTGCTGGATCACTAGTGTCCAATCAATTTTTTGCAGGTCTGATCGATGAACCGAAAGTATATGACTTTGCGAAAACAGATTCTCAAATAAAATCTGAATATAATGCACGGGGATCATTAACGGGGACAGCCGCAACAGTTGGGCATCCAAATTTTAATACTCAACAATTAGATTTTATTGATGAAAATCTTGCTGCATACTGGAAAATGGATGAAACACCCAATACCACTACTGTTGCTGATTCATCAGGAAATGGGAACACAGGAGCATCGTCTACTAGCTCAAACATTAGTGATGGATGGTATGGGAGATCCAGAACATTTAATGGATCTAATCAATACGTCAGTGTGGGAAATGGAGGGAGTTTAAGTCCAGGTGCTAATTCTTTTACTATATCTGCATGGATAAAGACAAGCTCTAATACTGCCCAGAAAATTTATGCCAAAGATAATTGTTCTACTGGCTCACTTATTCAATTTGACGTACAAAGTAGTAATATAATTCGCTTTCAGATAGGAAACTCTAGCAGAACAGTTTCAGGAGTAAG
>CAYSPX010000072.1:0-2042 GCA_964433125.1 uncultured Candidatus Saccharibacteria bacterium
TTCGTTGATAACTCAAACGGAGCTCAATTTCTTATTTCTTCAACTATTAAAACAAAAGAGACAGCTAAGTTTACAGATGGTAAGGAATACCCAGCATTCCATGTTGAAATTTCAAGTTCATCTCACCCTTTCTATACAAACCAGGAGAAGACACTAGACAGTGCTGGACGAGTAGAAAAGTTCAAGTCAAGACAGTCAAAGGCTACTACAAAAACTTCTGAGAAGAAGGTTTAAATGAATCTAGAGGAATATAAGAAAAATCACAAGACAGCCTATCTAGCTGACATATATGAAAAGCTTCAAAAAGACGAAGCTGATCTTTTGTCTTTGATATCTAGTGATCCATCGATGAAGGATATGGCACAGGCTGATTTGGATATGATTATTTTACAAAAGAAGAATACTGAAGATCAAATAAAGGTAATAATCGAATCTGAAAAAGAAGAAATAGAATATCCTACAGAACTCATACTAGAAGTTCGAGCTGGGGCTGGAGGTGACGAAGCAAATATCTTTGCTCACGAACTTATGGAAATGTACGAAAGATATTCAGAATCTCAGGGCTGGTCTACAAAGCATATTGACGATTTAACTTTAGAAATAAAGGGAAAAACTGTATATACATTACTAAAATATGAGACGGGAGTTCATAGAGTTCAGAGAGTACCTGCAACCGAAAAGATGGGACGAGTTCATACTTCTACAGCAACAGTGGCTGTTTTGCCTCTACGTAAAAAAGTTAAGTTTGAAATGAATCCAAGTGATTTACATATTGAAACATCACGCTCAGGCGGTAAGGGAGGTCAAAACGTTAACAAGGTTGAAACCGCGGTGAGAATCGTCCATATTCCTACAGGTTTAGATGTTCGTTCAACAGCTGAGCGTAGTCAGTCTGCCAACAAGGAAACGGCAATGGCTATACTTTCTGCTAAGTATTCAGCTATCAAGGAAGAAGAGGAGGCAAAGAAATTTAATGCAAATAAAAAAGACCAGATAGGTACAGCTGATAGATCTGAGAAGATTCGTACATACAACTTTCCACAGGATCGCATAACAGATCATAGAATAAAGGAGTCTTGGAGTAATATACATACTATTATGGCAGGTAAGCTTGACGATATCATAGAAAAGTTGCAAATAGCTGCAAAAGCCCCAAATGAGCCAGTATTAGAGGAAGAAGGGTTGCAAAAGTAAGCTTGATTTGCTACACTCTATTTTACAATATTTATGGTAACAATAAACAACCCAAAGGTAGAAAATATGTTCAAGGCAGGTGCGCATTTTGCATTTTCAAAGACACGAAGACACCCAACAGTAGCTCCTTACATTTTTGGTGTAAAGAACAAGGTTGAGATTTTTGATTTAGAGAAAACATCAGAACTTCTAGAAAAAGCAAAGACATTTGTAGAATCACTAGCAAAGGAAGGCAAGACTATATTATTTGTTGGAGGTAAGAGTGAAGCTCGAAACGCTGTAAAGTCAGGTGCTCTTTCTATTAACATGCCTTATGTAGATGGACGATGGATAGGAGGTACTCTTACCAACTTCATGCAGATTAGAAAGCGAGTTGAGAAACTAGAAAAGCTTACATCTGAGAGAGAAAAGGGTGAGCTTGCAAAGTATACAAAGAAAGAGAGATTGATGATTGACCGAGAGATTGCAAATCTAGAGAGATTTTTTACTGGAATAGTTTCAATGAAGGATTTACCAAAGGCTTTGTTTGTTGTTGACCCAAAGAAAGAAAAAACAGCAGTAAAGGAAGCTCAGGACATGGGGATACCAGTTATCGCTCTAGCTGGTTCAGATTGTAATATTAAAGGACTAGATTTCGCAGTTGTTGGGAATGATTCATCTCAGACAAGTGTCAATTTCTTTGTACAAGAAATTGTAAAGGCATATTCTACTGCAAAGAAAGTTTAAATTCTGCATTGACGACTAGGGTATAGGGTTTTATTTATAATTAAAAATAAAAATATGATCACTACAGAACAAATCAAGGAATTAAGAGACTCAACAGGTATTTCTGTTATGCAGTGTAAGAA
>CAYSPX010000073.1:0-2009 GCA_964433125.1 uncultured Candidatus Saccharibacteria bacterium
GTATAACTAGGCACTCCAAACGCCTCGTCGGAAGTTCGATTCTTCCATCGCCCGCTCGAACTTATGAAAAATAAAAAAGTATTTATTTCGTTGATTATACTAATAGTAATGATAGCCGCTGTGTTGGTGGGTATTAGAGTTTATTTAAATTGGAATACAGGGAAAATTACTAAAGCGTATTATGTTGAATCAGTTGATGAAAACAAGATTACTTTAGATGATGTTGAAATCCTGTATGAAGAAGACGCAAGGAAAGCAGCTGTTTCTGCTGGATGGTGTACTCAATTTAATGCAGATAATCATAACTGCCTGCCAAACGGAGATATTTTCTTTGAAAATAAAAGTGTGGATCCAGTGATATATAATTTATCTAAAGATCTTGTTATTATTTTAACAAGTAGTTTTGTCGAATCACCTGATGGTATCGCTAAAATTTCTATTAAAAAATTTATCGAATACATTGGTAAAATGCATCAAGAAGATGGACAAAAAATCTATCAACCATTTGAAATTGCTCTAGATTCAAAAGGAGATATAGTTCTGATTAAAGAAATATTCAGGCCCTAAGTTTTATTTACCCCTCTTAAACCACGCTATCTGACTTTTGGCATATTGCCATATTTTATTTTTCAATTGTTCAATCATTTCTTCTTTTGTGATAAGTCCACGTAGGAAACGTGAAATATATCTATATTCAAGTCCAAGTTCCTCCATTCTTTCCCAAGATAAACCGCTTTCGTGAAGATTATAAACCTCTTCAATCATTCCGTTTTCTAGTCTTTTCAAAAGTCTTTTATTTATCCTATCTCGCAACTCCTCCTTTGGTAAATCTAAAACAATATACTCAACTTCATATGGCGATTCAAGCTTTTCAACTTTTGGAATTTTACCTAAAGATTTTGCAATTTCTATAGCTCTAACAAGTCTATGGGTATTGTTCTGTTCTGAATTGTTTAAACCTTTAGCGTATTCAGGGTCTAGATTATTTAAAATTTGAAAGAGTTCGGTAGCGCTTTTTTCCTCCAATTCTTTGAGTAGTTTTTCATCATGAGAGACATGTGGATATGAAATGTTTTTTATAACTGCATCGATATAAAATCCTGTTCCTCCACAAATGATGGGTAACTTACCTCGGCTTGAAATTTCCTTGATTGCTTGCTGTGCTAGTACTTTATATTTTTCTACATTGAACTTTTCAGTAGGAGAAACTACGTCGAGTAGATAATGAGGGACTCCTTTCATTTCTTCATTTGTAATTTTGCCTGTACCAATATCGAGTCCAATGTATATTTGTCTAGAATCAGCAGAAATTATCTCACCATTGTTTTTGATGGCGTATTCTACAGCAAAGTCACTTTTACCTACCGCTGTTGGACCGGTGATAACTACTACTTTTGTCTTCATGAGAGATACTGTACAATATGGAAGGCAGTACACGCAACTACAACCCAATGAAGTATAGGAGAGAGGATAAAAATGCAAAAATCATCCTTACTAACTAGTATCGATAGGCCAGTTATGGTGGATTGTGTTTTGGCCAGATCGCCATCAGATAATCCTTTTAAGTTGGTTTTTCAGGCAGACCAAACACTGATCGAACAGCAAATGCTCTCACTCCTCCTGAGAAGTCGGGGTATGCACACCGCTGCATCAGGTGATCACTTTTTGCAAATACGACCTCAGACTCGTATCTTTTGTGAAGAGTTGGCTGCTAATCCTGTTATTGGTGACGAGTTCTATATCACAAGATATTCCTTTACCCTCAGTGTTTCGGTTGGTGCCAGAATAGAATCTCTTGAGGTTCATATTTGCAGAGCTCTGCGATTATCCTACGGATTCAGAGATGTCAGGATCCTTCATGGAACTCTATCGCGAAGTTGCTCTTGTCTTCGTCGCTGAAACCACCAAGTTAACTCCACCACACCTCAGGGCGTCGGTGGAGAACTTTTTTTAATTGTGCCGGGAAGAGGAGTCGAACCTCCACGGATTTCTCCACACGATTTTGAGTC
>CAYSPX010000074.1:0-1997 GCA_964433125.1 uncultured Candidatus Saccharibacteria bacterium
GTGGGCGATGAAAAGCAGGCCATCTTCCGTTTCCAAGGTGCTTCGCTTGATAACTTTTTATATTTCAAAAAACTATATAAAAACGCAATTGTTATAGATCTTGAAGAAAACTATCGCTCTACACAACCCATACTCGATGCAGCACATACACTCATTTCAAGTGATGGTTTGACTAGAGTGCCTCTTCTAGCAAAAGCAGAAAAAGGTCTGGAGCCAGTGCATATTTATGAAACTCCAAATACTGATAGTGAATACGCTTTTATTCTAGAGAATGTAAAAAGTAAAATAGATGCAGGTGTTGAACCAGATGAGATAGCAGTGTTGTATAGAGACAATAAAGACGCTTTTCCAATAGCTCATGCTCTAGAAAAAACTAGCATTCCTTTTAGAATAGAAAGTGAAAATGATATTTTGAAAGATGAAAATATTCGCAAGCTCCTCGTGATTTTTGAATGCATACACAACCTCGCAAATCCTGAACTTCTCGGAAAAGTTTTGTTTGTCGATTTCTTTGGTCTAGATTCTATAGATATATTTAAGGCCTTTGACACAGCAAGAAAAGATAAGAGATCACTCATCGATGTAATATCAGAAAAGTTTCCCGAGATTTCAAAAAAACTTAGTTCATGGGCAAGTCTGGTAAATAATAAATCTTTCATAGAGGTGTTTGAAATAATAGTTCGCGAGTCGGGGTATCTGGACTATTCGCTTGCTTCTACAGACTCGCTCGAGAGAATGGCAACACTTGAAGCCTTTTTTGGTGAAATAAAAAAAATGGCGGGAAATAAAAGAGAATATTTCCTAAAAGATTTTATCGAACACCTAGAACGAGTGCGTGAACATGGAATCCTTACCAAAACAGGAAAAGGAATTATGAAACAAGGAGTGAGACTTATGACCGCACACAAGTCTAAGGGTCTTGAGTTTGATTATGTCTATATCATCGGTGCATATGATGGACACTGGGGGAATAAGAGTCGTAAATCTTTTTTCAAGACTTTACCTGCTTTTCAGAACACCATCGACGATGAACGTAGGCTTTTCTATGTAGCTCTTACTCGTGCGCGTAAAACTGTATATATAACATATTCTAAACAAGGTGCGGACGGTCGTGAGCAGCTTCCGACTCAGTTTATTTCTGAAATCTCAGATAATTTAAAAAAGTTTGAAAGTCTCAAGGATAAAAGTGATTCAGTTTTTTATTTCAAGGAATCAGTCGTTCATGAACATCACGAAATTAAAAATAAAGAATATTTGCAACAACTTTTCCTAGAACAAGGTTTGGCTGTCACTGCTTTGAATAATTATTTAAAATGCCCATGGGAATACTTTTTTGTAAATCTCATCAGACTTCCAAAAGCTCAAAGTAAACACCAAATGTACGGTACTGCTATGCACGAAACCCTCAAAACTTTCTTTGATAAATACAGAGAGGAACAAGATATGAGTGTCGACGATCTCCTGTCACTTTTTGAGTTTAATTTGAATAAAACCTTGCTTTCACCAAATGACCTAGCGGATAGTCTAAATAAGGGTAAAAAGGCTCTAAAAGGCTATTTTGAGGCATACAAGGGGACTTGGAAGAGGAGTTTGTTGACTGAATATTCAGTAAGGGGTGTAAGTATGAATGTTGGAGAATTTGATCTAGTTTTGAAGGGGAATTTGGATAAAGTAGAATTCCTTGATGATACAAATGTAAATGTGGTTGATTATAAAACTGGTAAAAGAAAATCAGAGAATAAAGAAAACTACAGTCGTCAACTCGCTTTTTACAAACTGCTTTTGAGTCTAGATGATAAGAAAAAGTACAAAATGGTTTCTGGAGAGTTGGATTTTGTTGAGCCTGAAGCAAGTGGAAAGTATAAAAAAGATAAAATAGAAGTGAACGACGAAGATGTCGAAAAACTCGTTGAACTAATAAAGCAAAAAGCCAATGAAATATATTCACTGGCTTTCTGGGATAAAAATTGTGGGGAAAAAGATTGCGAGTACTGTGC
>CAYSPX010000075.1:0-1914 GCA_964433125.1 uncultured Candidatus Saccharibacteria bacterium
AATTTCAAGATAGAACACTTACAAAAAAATATATTACTTTTGTTTACGGAGAAATTAAAGATAAATTTGGAATAATAAAAAGACCTATCGGTCGTAGTCCAAACGACTTCCGAAGATGGTCTGCAACTCGTGGTGCGAGAGGGGAGCTTCGCGAGGCAGAGACATGGTATACACTGCTTTCATATAGAGTAGGTTATTCATTGCTCGAGGTAGAGCCTAAAACTGGCCGTACACACCAGATACGTGTGCATTTCAAGGCATTGAACCATCCTGTGGTCTGTGATGGCCTATATGCACCTGAGAAGATACTAGAAAGACCAAATGCACTAGGTTTCAACCGCAACGCTTTACATGCATATTCAATAGAGTTTAAGAACTGTTTGGACAAGACTATTATGGTAAAAGCACCTGTACCTGAAGACTTTATCAATGCTTTTGAAGAATTAGGTATCACAGAGGTTGCGAAAAAGGAAGGTCTGTGTTAGATTTGTTCTTACTTATACAAGATTTATGGCATCAAATAAAAACATCATTTCAACAGTAAACGTCGAGGAAAGAAAAAACCTTGATATTCGACCTGGAGACACAGTAAAAGTTTGGCAGAAGATTCAGGAAAAGGGTAAGACAAGACTTCAAGCTTTTGAAGGTCTTATTCTAGCTCGTAAGCACGGAACAGAAGCAGGTGCTACTTTTACAGTAAGAAAGGTTATTGACTCAGTAGGTGTAGAAAAGATATTCCCACTATACACACCTATGATCGACAAGATCGAAGTTCTACGAAGATCAAAGGTACGACGAGCAAAGCTATACTTCGTTCGAGAAAAGGCTGCAAAGGAAATCCGCCGCCAGATGAGACGAATGCTCGCTATCGACAAGGATCAAAACACAGACACAAAGCACACAGCAAAGCAGGCAGCAGAACTAGAGGCAAAGGCAGAAGTAGCTACAGCATAATACAAAGAAAAACTCGGGAGACCGGGTTTTTCTTTTGTTGAAAATTGGTAGACACTATTACCTTGAGGAATTTTAAATGTTTTATTATAATTATTGAATGGGGAAGAGAGGACCAAAACCAAAAGGTAAGGTGAAGATCAAATGGTCTGCTAATTTTGCGTATGCAATCGGTCTAATTGTGACGGATGGAAATTTGTCACAATCTGGAAGCAGAATCACTCTTGTTTCTAAGGACAGGGAGCAAATAGATAATTTTAATAAATGCTTAAATATTGATGTCAAAATTGGGATTCATAATTCAGGTTCTACGATCAGTACAGCACTAAGAGTTCAGTTTAAGGATGTCCTCTTCTTTAATTTCCTAAATAGTGTTGGTATATATCCAGCAAAATCAAAGACTATTAGAGAAGTCAAAATCCCAAAGAAATATTTCTTTGATTACTTAAGAGGTTGTTTTGATGGAGATGGTACAATTTATTCTTATTGGGATAAAAGATGGAAATCAAGTTTTATGTTTTATGTTTGTTTTGTGTCAGCAAGTGAATATCATATACTTTGGTTGCAGAATGAGATATTTAAGATTTTAAAAATTAATGGACATATTACATCTAATAAAAATGATAGTTGTAAGCAACTAAAATATGCAAAAGCTGATTCTTTAAAGATAATTAAAAACATGTATAAAAATAAAAAAAGTGTTTTTCTGAGTAGAAAGAAGTTGAAAATAAAGAAGATTTTAGCTATAGTTGGAGAGTCGATTTAAAGCACGGGTGGCGTAATTGGTAAACGTGTACGATTGAGGTTCGTATGCCGTAAGGCGTGGAGGTTCAAGTCCTCTCCCGTGCACCAAGTTAAGAGACTTGGCTAGAGAGATTAAGGTGTATAGCCATTAATATGAATCTATTTTTTTTTCGTTTATAATTTTTGGAATTACAGGATCATTTTTGTATGAGTATTTAA
>CAYSPX010000076.1:0-1907 GCA_964433125.1 uncultured Candidatus Saccharibacteria bacterium
AAACTACGCTATAGTAAAGACCTAACAAACATCAATGCCACTCTTTAACCTAAGTCAAAAAATGTCTCCTGCGGGAGATCAACCAAAAGCAATAGAAGCTCTTACTAAAGGGCTTAAAAAGGGTATGAAAAAGCAGACTCTCTTTGGGGTTACTGGATCGGGTAAAACTTTTACGATGGCCAATGTCATAGCAAACAATGACAAACCGACCCTTGTGATAGCTCATAACAAAACCCTAGCCGCTCAACTCGCGCAGGAGTATAAGGAATTTTTTCCAAACAATGCTGTGCATTATTTTGTCTCATATTATGACTACTATCAGCCTGAAGCTTACATGCCTGTTACTGACACATATATAGAGAAGGAAGCAATGATAAATGAAGAAATCGATAGACTTCGTCACGCCAGCACTCAAGCCCTCCTGACAAGGAAAGACGTAATCATCGTTGCTTCTGTTTCTTGTATTTATGGATTGGGAAGTCCTACAGAATACGAAAAGGAAAATACCAAACTCACCCTCGGTATGGAATTCTCTCGTGCAGACCTCATCCGCAGACTTATCGAAGTTCATTTTGAAAGAACAAATGCGGATATTAACGCTGGGCAATTCCGAGCTTTGGGGAATATGATAGAAATAATGCCAGTTAGTGATAGAACTATATATCGCATAGAGTATGACGCCAGTACAATTTCTAAAATCATAGAGCTTGATCCAGTGACTATGGCCATACGAGGTGAACACAAGGCCATCTTCCTTTTTCCGGCAAAGCATTTCATAAGTACAGACGAGCAAAGTAAAAAAGCTTTTGAAACGATTAAAAAAGAATTAGAACTTCGACTCAAGGAGCTCGAAAAAGCTGGGAAAAATATAGAAGCGGAAAGATTAAAAAGAAGAGTAAAGTACGACTTGGCTTTGATACGCGAGGTTGGATATTGTAATGGAATTGAAAACTATTCTAGACACTTTTCAGGTAAAAAAACTGGCGAGGCACCGGACTCTTTACTTGCATATTTTCCACACAAGCCAAACGGTGAAGCTGATTTTCTAACTGTAATAGATGAATCACACGTCACAGTTCCACAAATAGGTGGAATGTATGCAGGAGACGCTAGTCGAAAAAATACTCTTATAGACTATGGATTTCGTCTACCTTCAGCAAGAGACAACCGCCCTATGAAGTTCGAGGAATTTGAAAAAGCAGTTGGGCAGGTTATTTATACCACTGCAACTCCAGGAAAATTTGAAAAAGAACATAGTGAACAAATAGTTGAGCAAGTTATCCGACCTACAGGGCTAATAGATCCAGTTATAGATGTAAAACCGGTTGCTGAGAAGGGTAAGTACAAGGGACAGATTTTTGATTTTATCGAGGAAGCTGAAAAAGTTATTAAAAAAGGTGATCGTGTTATAGCGACAACTTTGACCAAAAAGATGGCAGAGGATCTCAGTGAATATTTAAAAGAAAAAAACATAAAAGCAGAATACCTGCATAGTGATATCAAAACTATTGATCGCATTACCATACTTACAGAATTTCGAAGGGGTAAGTTTGATGTTTTAGTTGGAGTGAACCTACTTCGAGAAGGTTTGGACTTGCCTGAAGTATCACTTATTGGAATTCTTGATGCTGACAAGGCTGGTTTTCTACGTTCCGAGACCTCACTCATACAGATCATTGGTCGTGCAGCCAGAAACGTAAACGGGCGAGTCATACTTTATGCTGACGTAATGAATGATGCACTCAATTATGCGATCGCTGAAACAGAGAGACGTAGAAAAATACAAACTGACTACAATACAGAACACGGCATTACTCCAAAAACAATAATCAAGAAAATCCAGGACATCACTGATCAGCTTCAGACTGAACATGACAAAGCCGTAACTGAACTAGTAAAGCTAGATG
>CAYSPX010000077.1:0-1800 GCA_964433125.1 uncultured Candidatus Saccharibacteria bacterium
CAACAGTATATCATAAGTGTAAATACTTTACAAAGTAAAGCATTAATATATACTTATGTAACATTATTAGAATTTAATAAAAATAAAAATGAAAGACATAAAAGCAAAAGATTTAACAAGGGTAGCTCCAAGAAGTGCAAAAGAGAAGATGGGTGGCTACGCTATACTCGCTCGTGCTATAGATAAGGGTCGAGCTACAATTGCTGGGACTAATGGTGAATATAACTTTGATTGTCCTGTAGATAATAAGTTCCTAAGTTTTACTGGCATCAAAGGATCTGACATGAAAGCATTTCTAGCCGAAGGTCATACAGATGAAGAAGTACTTGCTTGGGTAAAGGCAAATAGTATTCCAAAAACAGATGCGGAGATAGAGGCTTGGTCTAATGCTTTTAACTCAGACTATTCATACTCAACAAATGAGTGGTTTATCGGAGAGTGTAAAAAGCTCAATCTCGATCCATTAAAGACAACCCTATTTGATTTTTTGGATATTGACGACAAGCAAAGTTTTAAGGGTAGTGAGACTTGCCCTGTATAGTATGCTATAATCAAGTAGTTATTAAATAATTATATAATTTATGGCAACAAAGACAGCAAAACCAAATTCTGCATTTATGAAGCCTATGACAATTAGTGCTGACTTGGCAGCAGTTGTAGGTAAGGGACCTATGCCTCGATCAGAGGTAGTCAAGAAGATCTGGGTTTATATAAAAGGAAAGAATCTCCAGGATCCAAAGAACAAGAGAAACATCAATGCAGATGAAAACCTAAAGAAGGTTTTTGGTGGAAAGGCTATGGTAAACATGTTTGAAATGACAAAGCTTGTTTCAAAGCATCTTTCATAGTATTGATTTGGTTTATAAAATAACCGCTATTGGCAGATATTCTGTAAGTAGTGGTTATTTTAGTTTTATGTGTTATATTCATAGTTATGTCAAAGAACGATAAGCAACAAAATACTATACCCAAAGACACTCTACTTAGTTTTGATGAAGTGTCTTTTGAGTTTGGTCACAATAAACCTATCCTAGATGAGGTGAGTTTTTCTGTACGAAGAGGAATGAAGGTAACTCTTATGGGACAAAACGGTGCAGGTAAAAGTACACTCTTTAGTCTTATTACGAAAGCCGCAAAGCCTGAGTCTGGTCAAATACATATTATAAACGGAGTATCTATTGCTCAAGCCAAGCAGGTCATCACACCTGATTTGTTGGATCTTACAATGCGAGAGTTTTTTGAAAAATGTTTCGATGAAAAAAAACATGGAAAGATTTATGATATCGACAAAAGAATAGACGAGGTTTTGGAAGTTGTAAACTTTAGTGCACCGCACGACCGTATAGTACGTTCATTTTCAGGTGGACAACAGGCACGACTACTTTTGGCATCTGCAATTATTCAAAACCCAGACCTACTTTTACTAGATGAGCCCACAAACAATTTAGACAAAGCAGGTATTGCTCACCTCACTGATTTTTTGAAAAATTACAAAAAAACCGTGATAGTTATTTCTCACGATGCTGACTTCCTAAACTCTTTTACTGATGGGGTTCTATATCTGGATGTGTATACAAAAAAGATTGAACAATACTTTGGAAACTATTTCGATGTGCGTGAACAGATTTTACTTAGAATCGAAAAGGAGAATATGAAGAATGCTCAACTAGCAAAAGAGATTCAAGAAAATAAAGACAAAGCTGGATTTTTTGCTAATAAAGGTGGACAGATGCGTCTAGTGGCAAAGCGAATGCGTGAAAAAGCGGAAGAACTTGAAGAAGAAATGGTGGATGTTAGAAG
>CAYSPX010000078.1:0-1614 GCA_964433125.1 uncultured Candidatus Saccharibacteria bacterium
GTCTGCATGCAAACGATAGTCTTATAAAGAAGTTTTCAAATGTTGGTCGTATAAAGCTATTTATTGCTTCGGGTGTATTTATACAGGAGTGGGACACTAGAGTGGATTTGCTTGTGGTGGGTGATGATCTAAATATGACCAAGTTGGACGCTGTGATGAAGACAATTGAAGCTGAAGTGGGTAAAGAGATAGTTTATTCTGCTTTTGAAACAAATGATTTTGAATACCGACACGGTATGCATGACAGGCTTATAAGGGATATTTTAGACCTACCTCACACCACACTTGTGGATAAACTCGGCATAGAGGACGATAAGATGATATAATATCGTCATTAGTAAACATTAATAGTAATTAATTTTAAATATGGAATTAGCACAAACTTGGGGAGGTATTTTTACACAATCATTACAAGGTATTTGGTATGGCATTGCTGGATTTGTTCCTGGATTGATTATTGCTGTTATAATATTTGCAATTGGTTGGATACTAGCTTCTCTTGTTGAAAAACTAGTTGAAGGAATATTCAAAAGTTTCAAAGTTGATGGAGCTCTAAAGACTGCTGGCTTAGAGGATGTTGTTGAGAGATCAGGACATAAGCTAAACTCAGGTAAGTTTGTTGGTTCACTTGTTAAGTGGTTTGTAATAGTAGTATTCTTGAGTGCTTCACTTGAGATCATAGGATTAACAGATGTTAACCTATTCCTAAAGCAGGTAGTACTACTATACTTGCCACAGGTTATCATTGCTGTACTAGTGCTTATGGTTTCTGTGGTTATTGCAGATGCTGTTCAGAAGCTTGTTACTGCTTCAGCTAGAGCTGCACACGTAAAGTCAGCATCATTCCTAGGAGCTGTAGCAAAGTGGGCTATCTGGATCTTTGCTATCCTTATTGCACTTGAGCACCTACAGATTGCTTCATCTATCATGAATACAGCATTCACAGGTATCATCTTTGCTGTATCACTAGCAGCTGGACTTGCATTTGGTCTAGGTGGAAAGGAGGTTGCTGGTAGAACTCTAGAGAAAATGATTCATACAGTTTCAGATAAGGAATAATACTATTTATTTAGATTTATTTTAAACAAAAGCATCTCTGAAAAGAGGTGTTTTTGTTTATGATATAATATTAGTTATGAAAAAAACTATCATAGTAATCACCTGTATAGCTATTGCTCTGATTACCGTGAGTGTTTCATTAATAGGATACATAAAGATATCGAGGGGGTGCGGTGAATCAATCGGTACGATTTATCTTGATAAAAAATTCATATCTTTACAGGCAGAAGATCAAGTGATTCAGGCCACCCATTACGATCCTTCTTTATGTAAAAATGTCTACAAAATAAAGGAAGGTGATACTTTGGAAGAAGTAAGTTTTGAAAGATTTAAAGATTTTCTCAAAAAATATAATTTAGACTGCAATAACTGTCTTGTTTATAAAAGCCGAGGCTTTACTCCATGTCAGGGTTATTATGATTATGCAACAAATAAGCGGATATTCGAAAAAGATTATCTAGATGATGGATGTGAGTAGAATTTTCCTTGACTTCTTTTGAGGCTTCGTATACACTATCCCTTACACAGAAATATGTTAAAGAAATCAATTAAACG